>DASTCG010000066.1:0-3706 GCA_035711385.1 Gaiellaceae bacterium | reverse complement strand
CCGTCCTCGACGTTCCCACGGACGTCCTTCCCGGGATCGAGGTCGGGCTCCTGCGGAAGGAACCCCACGCTCGCCCCGGCCGCGAGCTGGGCGGTCCCGGAGGACGGCTCCTCGACGCCGGCCATGATCCGCAGCAGGGTCGACTTGCCGGCCCCGTTGGGCCCGAGCACGCCGATCTTCGCCCCCGGCAGGAACGCGAGCGTGATCGAATCCAGCACCTTGCGCTCGGGCCCGTAGAACTTCGAGGCCCGAATCATCGTGAAGACGTACTCCGCCACGGCGGGAGGAGGGTAGCGGCGAATCCATTTTCGCCCCTCGCCCGTTACCTTACGTATCGATTGCTAGATCCTCTGAGGGGAGGGAAACATGCGAAAGCAGCTCTGGCTGCTCGGAACTCTCGCCGCCACCCTCGCGCTGGCCGTTCCAGGCGCGATGGCGATACCGGGTGACCGAGAGGTCTCTGTAGGCAGCCCGTCGAGCCCGTTCTCGCAGAACAAGCAGAACGAGCCGGCAGTCGCGATGGACGCGAACAACGAGATGGTGCTCGCAGCAGGCGCCAACGACAACATCGACATGGAGGCCTGTAACGCGGGCGACCCGACGACCTGTCCGTTCACGCCGGGTATCGGCTCGTCTGGCATCTACTTCTCGTTCAACGGCGGGAAGACCTGGACGCAGCCCACGTACCGGGGGCTGACCGCCCGCAACTGCCTAGGACCGGCAGCATGCGTGCCCGAGGTCGGGCCGATCGGGACGGTGCCGGGGTACTTCGAGAACGGCCTGGTCTCGGACGGCGACCCGGCGCTCGCGTTCGGGCCGCGCCCCGGTCCGGGCGGGTTCTCGTGGGCGAACGGCTCGCGCCTCTACTACGCCAACCTGACCTCGAACCTCGGCTCGAAGAAGGACGAGACCTTCAAGGGCTTCGAGGCGATCTACGTCGCGCGAACCGACAACCCGCAGGCCGCCGCGGCCGGTGGCGCCGCCGGCCAGGCAGCGTGGATGCAACCGGTTCGCGTGAGCAAGCAGAGCTCGGCGACGTTCTCCGACAAGGAGCAGATCTGGGCAGACAACGCGGCCTCGAGCCCGAACTTCGGCAACGTCTACGTCTGCTTCGCGAACTTCATCGGCTCGTCGGCGCCGATGGTCGTCGCCACCTCACACGACGGCGGTTCGACGTGGGCTCAACAGAACGTCAGCCCGGCGCACAACGTGGCCGCAAAGCACTTCGGCCAGTCCGGGTGCACGGTCCGGACCGACTCCGACGGCGTCGTCTACGTCTTCTGGGAGGAGTTCCAGAACGCGGCGAAGGTCGGCTTCCCGACGACCGGAACGCACTTCCTCGTCAAGTCGTTCGACGGCGGTGCGACCTGGACGAAGCCGATGGCGCTCTACACGGTCGTCGACCCGTGTTTCGCGCTCCAGCTCGACGGAGCCGGGGCGCTGCGGTGTGTCGAAGACGGCCTCGCAGGCGCGCGGAACGACCTCGCCGCCTCGCCGAGCGTCTCGATCGCGAACGGCGCTCCGACCGGCGCTGGTGCGACGGACCAGATCGTCACCGCCTGGGCCGACGGCCGCGACGGGGTCAACAACGAGGACGTGATGTTCACGACCTCGACCGCGGGTGGAACGCCCGGCACGTGGTCACCTCTGCAGCGGATCCAGAGCCCGGGCGACCGCGGCTACTACGCCGCGCCGGCGATCTCGCCGACGGGTGGCGACGTCTGGGTCGTCTACAACGCGTTCACGACGCCGTTCCGTGAGACCACCCTCACGCCGAGGGGGCTCGTTGGAGTCGTGAAGCACGCCTCGATCGCGGGCGGGACCGTCGGCGCCTTCAGCGAGGTGCACCGAGGCGTGACCGGCGACCCGCGCGCATCGAGTCAGAACAACCTCGTGCTCGAGTTCCTGGGCGACTACGTGTACGCGGCCGCCGGCAACTCGTACGCGACGGCGGTCTGGAACGACGTCCGCGAGGGGGCAGACTGTCCGGCGGTCGACGTCTGGCGCGCCGGAGTGCAGACAGCGACGACGGCGGACGACGTCCCGAAGCCGGCTCCGCAGGCCGACTGCCCGGCGACGTTCGGCAACACCGACATCTTCGGCTGGACGTCGGCTCCGTAACGATCGATTCGGGGAGGGCGGCGGTGCGACCGCCGCCCTCCCTCTGCCTAACCTAGGCTGCGGGCGTGGACGCGGACGCCGTCGAGCTGCGGGTGTTGGGGTGCCTGATCGAGAAGCAGCGGACAACGCCGGACGTCTATCCGCTCTCGCTCAACGCGCTGCGCCTGGCCTGCAACCAGTCGACGAACCGCGATCCGGTCGTTGAGTACGACGAGCCGACGATCCGTGCAGGCCTGGAGCGGCTCTCGCGGCGGGGCTGGGTTCGTCTCGCGAGCGGCAGCGGAAGCCGGGCGGTCAAGTACCGGCATCTGCTCGACGAGGCGCTGCGCCTGTCGGACGCGGAGCTGTCGCTCGTGGCCGTCCTGATGCTCCGCGGCCCGCAGACGCCTGGCGAGCTGAAGCAGCGGACCGAGCGGCTCTACCGCTTCGAGTCTCCGACTGCAGTGGACGCCGTGCTCGACGGGCTCGCCGACCGCGAGCTCGTCGCCCGGCTCCCGCGCCGGCCCGGCCAGAAAGAGCAGCGCTACGTTCAGCTGCTCGGCGGGGAGGCGGAGGAAGCCCCGTCGGAGCCGGCCGCCGACTCGCTGGAGGCCCGCGTCGCCCGGCTCGAAGCCGAGGTTCGCGGGCTCCGCGAGGCGCTCGCGACCTATCGCGGCACGAGCGTCAATGAGTAGAGCGTCTGGCCGGCGGTGTTGACGATCGCCGCCGTCAGCTGTCCACCCCGGTCCACCTCGAGCGTCCCGAAGTTGAAGCCGTCCTTCGCCTGCTCCCAGGTCGTGGGCGACGCCGCGGGTCGCGGGCCGAAGAGCACGGTCGGGTTCAGCGTCGTGTCGAATGCCGCGTTCGGGAAGATCCCGGAGTTCAGCGGCCCCGTCGCGAGCTCGTGGACGGCGAACGCAGGGTCTGCGGCGAAGGGCCGGTACCGGAACACCTCCGCGAAGTGGACGTCGGTCGTGATCCAGACCGTGTTCGCGATGCCGCGCTGCTCCATGAACCGCAGGATGTCCAGCAGCTCCTGCTCGAAGCCCGTGGTCTGGTCGAAGTTCGCCCAGCCGTCGCGCCCTCCGGTCGCCGGGAACCCGGTCGGAATCGACATCGGCACACTCGACACGATCACCTTCCACGTGGCGTCGGAGCCGGCGAGGCTCTCCTTCAGCCAGGTGAGCTGCTCGCGTCCGAGCATCGTCTTCGGCCGAGCGGGGTCGTCCGAAGCGGCGTTCGCGTCGCGGTACTGGCGCGTGTCGAGGACGAAGAGCTCCAGGTTCTTGCCCCAGCGCAGCGAGCGGTAGAGCCGCTTGGGTGTGTTCGGCGCGATCGCGATCGGCGTGTAGTCGAGGAACGCCTCGAGCCCGATCGGCAGCAGATGGACGCCGGGCGTGTACGGCGGCGTATCGCGAGTGTCGTTGAGCGGCCCGAAGTCGTTCACGACCTCGTGGTCGTCCCAGACGCCGACGTAGCTCGTGCTCCGGAGCAGCCGCTGTGACCCTGCGTCGGCGCGGTTGTAGCGCCAGTGCGCCCAGTAGGTCTGGAGGTCAGGCGCGGGTCCGGGGCCCGGCAGCTGCGCGTTGCCGTACAGGCCGGTCGC
>DASTCG010000065.1:0-29836 GCA_035711385.1 Gaiellaceae bacterium | reverse complement strand
CGATCTGATCGCTCCGTACATCAAGGGCGGCAAGGTCGGCCTGTTCGGGGGCGCAGGCGTCGGCAAGACCGTGCTCATCCAGGAGCTGATCCACAACCTCGCGAAGGAGCACGGCGGGGTCTCGGTCTTCTCGGGCGTGGGCGAGCGGACGCGCGAGGGCACCGACCTGATGATCGAGATGACCGAGTCGGGTGTGATCGACAAGGTGGCGCTCGTCTACGGCCAGATGAACGAGCCGCCCGGGGCGCGCCTGCGCGTCGGCCTCTCCGGCCTGACGATGGCCGAGTACTTCCGCGACCAGGGCCAGGACGTCCTGCTCTTCATCGACAACATCTTCCGGTTCGTCCAGGCGGGCTCCGAGGTGTCGGCCCTGCTCGGCCGCATGCCGAGCGCCGTCGGCTACCAGCCGACGCTCGCCACCGAGATGGGGCAGCTGCAGGAGCGCATCACCTCGACGAGCAAGGGTTCGGTCACGTCCGTGCAGGCGATCTACGTGCCGGCCGACGACCTGACCGACCCGGCTCCGGCGAACACGTTCGCCCACCTCGACGCGACCACGGTGCTCTCGCGCGCGATCGTCGAGCAGGGGATCTACCCGGCGGTCGACCCGCGCGACTCGTTCTCGCGGGCCCTCCAGCCGGGGATCGTCTCCGACGACCACTACGCGACGGCGACGCGCGTTCAAGAGGTGCTCCAGCGCTACCGCGACCTCCAGGACATCATCGCCATCCTCGGGATGGACGAGCTTTCGGACGAAGACAAGCTCGTCGTCCAGCGCGCCCGGAAGATCCAGCGCTTCCTCTCGCAGCCGAACTTCGTCGCCGAGCAGTTCACCGGCACGCCCGGCAAGTACGTCAAGCTCGAGGACACGATCGACGGCTTCCAGCAGATCCTCGACGGCAAGCACGACGACCTGCCCGAGCAGGCCTTCTACATGGTCGGGACGATCGACGAGGCCGTGCAGAAGGCGCGCGAGCTGGGCGGCGAGGAGGCGCAGCAGCCCCAGGCCGCCGCCGAGGACGAAGAGGAGACTCCGGAGGCCGAAGCCGAGCCCGCTGCGCCCGTCCCGGCCTAGTGGCCGACGAGCGGCACACATTCGACCTCTCGCTCGTCACCCCCGAGGGGGCGGCGTTCGAGGGCGAGGTCGAGATGCTCATCGTCCCTGGCCAGGACGGCGAGATCGGCATCCTCGCGCGGCACGCGCCGCTCTTGGCGACCCTGAAGGCGGGGGGGACGCGCGTCCATATCCGCCGTGACGAGGAGATCCGCGAGTTCGCGACCGGCCCGGGCTTCTTCAAGGTGGAGCAGGACCGGGCGCTCGCGCTCGTCGACGACGCCGTCGACGCGCGCGAGATCGACCCCGAGCGCGCGCGGCAGCAGCTCGAGGACGCCCAGGCGGAGCTCGAGCGGATCGAGCGGGGGGAGTCGACGGCGGACCGCTGGCAAGTCGAGCAGCGGGTCCGACACGCCGAGAACCAGCTCGAGGTCTACTCGGGCGGCGGTGGGGGCCACATCCGCCCGGTCGCGCCTGCCGCCGGTTAGCGGCTCAACTCACTTTGTAGACAAGGTGCGTCACGCGGGGTGACTCGACGACGCGGGTGAGCTCGATCGGCCTCGGCTCGGCCCGCTCGAACAGCCGGACGCCTGAGCCGAGGAGCCGCGGCGCCACATGGATCTGCAGCTCGTCGAGCAGGCCGGCGTTGAGTGCCTGCTGAGCGACGCTCCCGCCGCCGGAGACCTGAACGTCGCGGTCGCCGGCCGCGTCTCGCGCCTGCCGGATCGCCTGCTCGATCCCGTCCGTCACGAACGTGAACGTGGTCGCGCCCAACGTGAGCGGCTCCCGCTCGTGGTGGGTGATGACGAACACGGGAGCCTCGAACGGAGGCTCGTTGCCCCACCAGCCGTTCGCATTCGGGTCGTCCTCCCACGGGCCTTCGCCGCCGCTGAACATGCGCCGGCCCATCACGAAGGCGCCGGTCCGCTCGTGCGTCTCGCGGACGATCTCGTCGTCGGCGTTCGTCTCTCCGCCCTCGAGCCCGTGTTGTTTGCGCCAGCTCTCGAGCCCGAGGATCCATTCGTGCAGCTCCTCGCCGCCCTCGCCGAGCGGCTGTTCCAGCGTCTGGTTCGGCCCGGCGACGAAGCCGTCGACGGACATCGTGATGTTGAGAATGGTCTGCATGCCCTTCAGACGCCCAGAGGCCCGAGAAATCATCGCACTGGTAGGCTGAGGCTCCCGGACTTTGAACGGCAGCTTGGCGACCGGGTTACCAAACGCCTAAAGAGCCGGAGCCCTCCGCTCCCGAACTCTTTAGGACGGGAGCGTCATTCGTGAAGGCGACGATCGAACAACTCAGAGACCTCCTCGGCGAGCGGATCGTCGTGCTCGACGGGTCGTACGGCGTCCTGATCCAGCGGACCGTCAAGGGCGAGGAGGCCTACCGCGGCGAGCGGTTCGCCGGGCACCCGAGCGACGTCGCGGGGGATCCAGACCTTCTGAACTTGACGCAGCCCGGCGTCGTCCGCGACATCCATCGGTCGTACTTGGCCGCGGGCGCCGACGTCGTGACGACGAACACCTTCACGGCGACGACGATCGGCCAGTCCGACTACGGGCTCGAATCGTTTGCGTACGAGATGAGCGTGGAGGGCGCCCGCCTCGCCAGGGAGGCGGCCGACGAGCTCGACCGGCCGGCGTGGGTCGCCGGGTCGATCGGGCCGCTGAACGTCTCGCTCTCCCTGTCGCCGAAGGTCGACGACCCGTCGTTCCGCAGCGCCACGTTCGACCAGGTCCGCGATGCCTACGCCGAGCAGATGCGCGGGCTCGTCGAGGGCGGTGTCGACGTCCTCATGATCGAGACGATCTTCGACACGCTGAACGCCAAGGCGGCGATCGTCGCGGCAAAGGACGTCGCGCCCGAGCTCCCCCTCTGGATCTCGTTCACGGCGATCGACCGGAGCGGCCGGAACCTCTCCGGCCAGACGGTGGAGGCGTTCTGGACGTCGATCGAGCACGCGAACCCGCTGATCGCCGGCGTCAACTGCTCGCTCGGCGCGACGGAGATGCGGCCCTTCGTCGAGGACCTCGCGCGTGTCGCGACGACGTACGTGGCCTGCCACCCGAACGCCGGCCTCCCGAACGCGATGGGCGAGCACGACGAGCAGCCCGGCGACACGAGCCGGATCCTCGGCGAGTTCGCCCGCGACGGGCTCGTCAACGTCGTCGGCGGTTGCTGCGGGACTACGCCGGAGCATGTCAGGGCCATTGCGGACGCGGCCGGTAGCCAGGCACCCAGACGCGTCCCGCAGGGACAGCGGCGGACGCGGTTCAGCGGCCTCGAGCCGTTCGAGATCGGCCCGGACACCGGGTTCGTCATGGTGGGCGAGCGCACGAACGTGACGGGCTCCGCCCGCTTCCGCCGCCTGATCGAGGCCGGCGACTTCCAGGGAGCGGTCGACGTCGCCCTGGAGCAGGTTCGCGGCGGCGCGAACCTCCTCGACGTGAACATGGACGCCGACCTGCTCGACTCCGAGGACGCGATGACGACGTTTCTGAACGTCGTCGCCACGGAGCCTGAGGTCGCTCGCCTCCCGATCATGGTCGACAGCTCCCGCTGGTCGGTGCTCGAGGCGGGCCTGCAATGCGTTCAGGGCAAGGGAGTCGTCAACTCGATCAGCCTCAAGGAGGGGGAGGGGCCGTTCCTCGAGGAGGCGCGCGTGATCCGCCGGTACGGCGCCGGGGTCGTCGTGATGGCCTTCGACGAGCAGGGGCAGGCGGACACCGTCGAGCGAAAGATCGAGATCTGCGAGCGCGCCTACCGGCTGCTCGTCGACGAGGTCGGCTTCCCGCCCGAGGACCTCATCTTCGACCCCGCCGTCCTCGCCGTCGCCACGGGGATCGAGGAGCACGACGACTACGCCAAGAACTTCCTCGACGCGCTGCCGCTGATCAAGGAGCGCTGCCCGGGCGCGAGGACGAGCGGGGGGATCTCGAACCTCTCCTTCGCCTTCCGCGGCAACGACGCGGTCCGCGAGGCGATGCACGCGGCCTTTCTTTACCACGCGATCCAGGCCGGACTCGACATGGGCATCGTCAACGCCGGCCAGCTCGCCGTGTACGAGGACATCCCGCCCGACCTGCTCGAGTACGTCGAGGACGTGATCTTCAACCGTCGCCCTGACGCGACCGAGCGGCTCGTCGCCTTCGCCGGGACCGTCTCCGGCGAGGGGATGAAGCGGGAGCTCGACATCGCCTGGCGCGACGCGCCCGTCGAGAAGCGCCTCGAGCACGCCCTCGTCCACGGGATCGTCGACCACATCGAGGAGGACACCGAGGAGGCCCGGCAGGAGCTCCCGCGGCCGCTCGACGTGATCGAGGGCCCGCTCATGCGCGGGATGCAAGTGGTCGGCGACCTGTTCGGCGCCGGGAAGATGTTCCTGCCGCAGGTCGTGAAGAGCGCGCGGGCGATGAAGCGGGCCGTCGCCTATCTGGAGCCGTTCATGGAGGCGGACGCGGCCCGGGACGGCGGCCGCCCGCCGGCCGCGAAGGTCGTCCTCGCCACCGTCAAGGGCGACGTCCACGACATCGGGAAGAACATCGTCGGCGTGGTCCTCGGTTGCAACAACTACGAGGTGCTGGACCTCGGCGTCATGGTCCCCGCCGACAAGATCCTCGACACCGCGCTCGAGGAGGGCTGCGACATCGTGGGCCTCTCGGGCCTGATCACACCCTCGCTCGACGAGATGGTGCACGTCGCGCAGGAGATGGAGCGGCGCGGCATAGAGCTGCCGCTGCTAATTGGCGGGGCGACGACCTCCAAGCAGCACACCGCGGTCAAGATCGCGCCCGCCTACGGGCAGCCCACGGTTCACGTCCTGGACGCCTCACGCGTCGTCGGCGTCGTCTCCGACTTGCTCGACCCGGGGCGCCGCGGGCTGCTCGAGCAGGAGAACGCCGAGCTGCAGTCCAGGCTTCGCGACCAGCACGCCGAGAGGGAGCGGAAGCCGCTCCTGCCGTTCGAGGACGCGCGCGTCAACCGCGAGCGGCCCGACTCCGCCGACCTGCCGACTCCGGCGTTCACCGGCACCCGCGTGGTCGAGCCCGAGCTCGAGACGCTCGCCCGCTACATCGACTGGCAGTTCTTCTTCCACGCCTGGGAGTTGAAGGGGCGGTTCCCAGCGATCCTCGAGCAGCCGGCCGCGAAGGAGCTCTACAACGACGCGCTGGCGCTCCTCGCCGAGATCGTCGAGGGCGGCCTCCTGCGGGCGAGGGGCGCGTACGGGTTCTGGCCGGCGAGCTCGGACGGCGACGACATCGTCCTGGAGGACGGCACGCGGCTCGCGATGCTCCGCCAGCAGTCCGCCTACGGGGACTCGCGGCCGAACCGGTCCCTTGCGGACTACGTCGCCCCCGGGTCCGACCACGTCGGGGGCTTCGCGGTCGCGATCCACGGGGCGGACGAGCTTGCCGAGGCGTACCAGGCGCAGCACGACGACTACCACGCGATCATGGTCAAGGCGCTCGCCGACCGCCTCGCGGAGGCGTTCGCGGAGTACCTCCACGAGCAGGCCCGCCGGCAGTGGTACGAGACGGGCCCCGAGCTCACGAACGATGACCTGGTCGCGGAGCGGTTTCGCGGGATCAGGCCCGCCTACGGCTACCCCGCCTGTCCGGACCACAGCGAGAAGCGCACGCTCTTCTCGCTGCTCCCTGTCGACGAGGTCGGGGTCGAGCTGACGGAGAGCTGCGCCATGACCCCTGCCGCCGCAGTGAGCGGCATCTACCTCGGCCACCCGCAGGCCCGCTACTTCTCGGTGGGACGGATCGGCCGCGACCAGGTCGAGGACTACGCCTCCCGGAAGGGAATCCCCGTCGAGGAGGCAGAACGATGGCTGCGCCCGAACCTCGCCTACGACCCCGATTCAGAGGCGGCTCCGGCCGCAGTCTGAGCTATCGTTCCCGGGAGGCGCCCGCGAGGGCGTCTGTCGTGTTTCTATGAGGACGACCCTCAAACGTGGAGTCGGCCGCGGGGCCGAGGCGGACGGGAACGGCCATGCGGCTCTTCCCGGCCTGACGCCGATCACGCACTACCGGCAGCCGCGGCGCCGGGGCGGCATCCCGGCCCTGATCGGGAAGATCATCTTCCTGCTGCTCGTCGCCTTCACCTCCCTCGCTTTCGGGGTCGCAGGCGGCTACTGGCTCGACGGGGAGCAGACGGTGGTCGACATCAACGAGCGCTCGCTCAAGGATCCGCAGGTACGGAAGGCCGCCAGGAAGCTCGGGTTCGCCGTTCCCGGCCGCCCGGCGATCGCGATCGTCGTCGGCCAGGACTTCCGCCGATGGGCGAAGGACGACGAGCGGGGCGGCCGCGCGGACACGGTGATGCTGCTGCGGGCCGACCCGCAGCAGGACACGCTCTCGATCCTCTCCTTTCCGCGCGACCTGATGGTCGACATCTACTGCCCGGGACGGACGCCGTTCCGGGCGCCGATCAACGCGGCGTTCGCCGATTGCGGCCTCCAGGGAACGGTGGAGACCGTCAAGCAGCTGACCGGTCTCCCGATCCACTACCTGATCACGATCGACTACCGAGGCTTCATCCAGACCGTCGACAAGCTGGGCGGCGTCTGGCTCGACATCGACCGCCGCTACTTCAACGACAACTCAGGTGGCGGCCCGACGTTCCCGCCGATCGACCTCCAGCCCGGCTACCAGAAGCTGAACGGGCGGCAGGCGCTCTCGTTCGTCCGCTACCGGCACACCGACTCGGACCTGTACCGGATCGACCGCCAGCAGCTCTTCATGCGGGCACTGAACGAGCGGCTCGGGGGCTCGTTCAAGCCGACCGCGATCCCGAAGCTGACGAAGATCGTCCGCGACAACGTCAAGATCGGACAGGGCGGCAGCAAGCCGCTCGAGCCGAGCGTCGTCCGCGGCTGGGCGCTCTTCGCGATGAAGATGCCGCCCGGCCACATCTTCCATCCGACGATCCAGGGCCTCTCGGGCTACAACCAGCTGACCACCGATCCCTCGAACATCCAGGCGGCGGTCGAGGAGTTCCAGACCCCCGACGTCGAGTCCGGCGAGAAGGCGACGGCGGCCGCGCTCGGCCAGCGGCCGCGTCTGCCGGGCTCGAAGGCGCCGCCGCCGGGCCGTACCTCGATGGTGGTTCTGAACGGGAACGGCGTGACGGGCTCGGCCGCGAACGCGAGCTACATCCTTGCCCGCCGCGGTTACCGGACGCTGCCGCCGCCCGAGGGAGTGCTCGCGAACGCGCCGCCGCCGCACCGCTTCAAGACCGAGGTCTACTTCGATCCGCAGCAGCGCGGCTCGCGCGCCGCCGCCCGGGCGGTCCGCAACCTCTTCGGCTCCGCGGTGATCAAGGGGCCGATGACGCCTGCCATCGCCGGCTTCGCCAACACCGCCATGCTCGTGGTCGTGGTCGGCACAACGTTCCACAACAACCTCGCGCCGACTCCCGTCGACCGCACGCCGAAGCGCCAGCCCCCGAACACGGTCCGGAACCCCGGCGCCACGCTCTCGCGGCTCCGGGCGATCCGGCACCGCGTCGACTTCCCGCTCATGGTCCCGAGCCTGATCGAGCGCAGCTCCGTCCTGCACTGGGAGAACCCGGTGCGCGTGTACGCGATGAAGAAGGGCGAGCGCGCCGTGCGGATCACGTTCCGCACGGGCGCCCAGGAGTACTGGGGCATCCAGGAGACGAGCTGGGACGATGCGCCCGTCCTCGACAGCAAGAACGTGAGCCGACGACTCGGGAAGCGGAACTACGACCTGTACTACGACGGAGCGCACCTGCACATGGTCGTGCTGCGTGTCGGGGACGCGAACTACTGGGTCGTGAACACGCTCCGCGACTCGCTCTCGAACGAGACGATGCTCTCCATCGCCCGCGGCCTCCGGCCGCTCGGGGGCAAGCGGTGAGCCGGATCGGCGTCTTCGGCGCCGGCTGGGTCGGTGTCGTCACGGGCTCCTGCCTTGCCGAGCTCGGCCACCAGGTCGTCGTCCGCGACGTCGATCCCAAGCGGGTCGACGCGCTGCGGCGGGGTGGGCTGCCGTTCCACGAGCCGGACCTCGTCGACCTCCTCGAGCGCAACGCCGAGCGCCTTGCCTTCACGCTCGACGCGGACGAGGCGGCCTCCGGCGCCGAGTTTCTCTACGTCTGCGTCGGCACGCCCTCCACGTACTCGGGCGACGCCGACCTCTCGTACGTTTGGAGCGTGCTCGACGACCTGCCCGAGCTGATCGGCAATCCCGTGCTCGTGATGAAGAGCACGGTCCCGGTCGGGACGGGAGACAAGGTGCGGGCGGCGCTGGACGCCCGCGGGCTCGAGCACGTCGGCTACGTCTCGAATCCGGAGTTCCTCTCCGAGGGCACGGCCGTCCGTGACTTCATGTCGCCGGACCGGATCGTGATCGGGGCCTTCGACGAGGCGGACGCCGACCGGGTGGAGAACCTCCACGCTGCGCTCGACGCGCCGGTCGTCCGGTCGGACGTCGCCTCGGCGGAAATGATCAAGCTCGCGGCCAACGCGTTCCTGATGACGCGCATCAGCTTCATCAACGAGATCGCCAACGTCTGCGAGCTCGTCGGTGCCGATGTTCAGGAGGTCGCACGGGGCGTCGGGCTCGACCACCGCCTCGGGCCCCACTTCCTGCGCGCGGGGATCGGCTACGGCGGGAGCTGCTTCCCGAAAGACGCATCCGCGCTCAAGCAGCTGGCGTCCAACTCTGGCTACCACTTCCAGCTGCTGTCGGCCGTCATCGAGGTCAACGAGCTCCAGAAGCGACGGGTCGTCGCGAAGCTTCAGAAGCACCTGGGGAAGCTTCGGGGGAAGCGCGTGGCCCTGCTCGGGCTCTCCTTCAAGCCGAACACCGACGACATGCGGGAGGCGCCGAGCATCGTGCTCGCCTCGCGCCTGCTCGCGGAGGGCGCCGAGGTGCGCGGCTGGGATCCCGTGGCCGCGCCCGGGGAGCTGCTGAAAGGCGTCGAGATCACCGACTCGGTCGTCGAGGCAGTCCGCGACGCCGACGCCGCCGTGATCGTGACCGAGTGGGACGAGCTCCGTCGGCTCGCGGTGCCGGAGATCCGCGACGCGATGCGGAACCCCCTCATCGTGGACGGCCGGAACATCCTCGACCCTGAGGCCGTGGCGGCCGCCGGCTTCACGTACGAGGGGGTCGGGCGGCCGAGCTCGCCGCTCTCCGGGCTCCCCGAGACGACCGCGCCCGAGCACGAGCTCGCCTAGACCCGTGCCTCTCCGGGCGACACACGCCGGCTTCCGGCCCTCGATCACGCGGCGCCGGCACTGATGGAGGCGATCATCCTCGCCGGCGGCAAGGCCGAGCGGCTCGGTGACGCCGCCGACGGCCGCCCCAAGGCGCTCGTCGACATCGCGGACAGGCCGCTCGCCGCGTACCAGATCGCGTTGCTCGTCCAGGGCGGCGTCGAGCGCGTCCTCGTCAGCTGCGCGGCCGGACAGGAGGAGTTGTTCGAGCGGGAGCTGGGCGGCCTGGGCGCCGAGGTCGTCGCGGTCGGCGAGCCGGAGCCGCTCGGGCGCGGCGGCGGGCTGCGCCTGGCGGCGCAGCAGCGGCGAGAGCCAGGGCCGGTCTACGCCCTGAACGGTGACGAGCTCTTCGATCTCGACCTCCGCCGCCTCCTCGACCGACACCTCGAGGGCGGCGGCGCCGCGACGATCACCGTCGCGCCGCTGAAGAGTCACCTGGGCGTCGTCGACCTCGACGAGAACGACCTCGTCCGCGCGTTCCGAGAGGGGCCGGTGCTGCCCTACTGGGTGAACACCGGGCTCTACGTGCTCGACGAGGAGGCGATCGCACGCCTCCCCGAGCGGGGCGACCACGAGTCGACGACCTTTCCCGAGCTGGCGGCCGAGCGACGGCTGCATGCGTTTCGCCACGAGGGGGTCTGGCTGACGGTGAACACGCCGAAGGATCTGCGCCGCGCGCAGGAGTTCGTCGGCTCGAACCCGGCGCGCTTCCGGGTCGCGGGGTGAGATGATCGACGTGTGGCGAGGCCGAGGTTGTCGCCCAACCTGACCCTGCTCGACCCCTGGGCGTTCGAGCCCAGGCGCGTGGAGAAACCGTGGGGGTACGAGTTGATCTGGGCCCTGACCGACGTGTACTGCGGCAAGCTTCTCGTCGTCAAGGCAGGTGAGGCCCTCTCGATGCAGTTCCACAAGGAAAAGGACGAGTCGTGGTACGTCCTCGAGGGCCGGGCGGAGATCGAGATGGCCGCAGCGGGCGAGAAGGTGCTCGCCAGCGAGGTCGTGACCCCGGGGGCTGCGTTCAGGATTCCTCAAGGAACCGTCCACCGCGTGCGCGCCGTCGAGGACACGACGATCCTCGAGGTCTCGACGCCGCATCTCGACGACGTCGTCAGGCTCGAGGACTCGTACGGCAGGTCGGACACGGCGACCGAGTAACCTTTACACGGCTGTGGTAAGGTTGTCGCCGTGGACGGGCTGACCGTAGGCGCCGCGGCGACGTCGACCGGATGGTCGGCGCGCATGCTTCGCTATCTCGAGGAGGCCCGTCTCGTCACGCCTCGTCGCTCCGCGTCGGGCTACCGGCTCTACGGGTTGCGCGAGCTGCACCAGCTCCGGACGCTCCGTGCCTTGCGGAGCCGGTTCGGGCTCGAGCTCGGCGACATCGCCTTTGCGGCCCGGCTCCGCCGGGAGCACGACCTCCGAGGCGCGGTGGACTCCTGGCTGGCCGGCGCGGATTCGGGCGCGGCCGACTGGGTCGACTGGGAGCAGCGGAAGCACGAGCGGCTCCTCGCGGCGTGACCACTGGAATACTCCTGCGAGCCCCGAGACAGAGAGAGAGCTGATGGCCACTACCAAGCGCTACGACGTCAAAGACCTCAAACTCGCGCCCGAAGGAATCCGCAGGATCGCCTGGGCCGACCGACAAATGCCCGTGCTCGCCGCGATCCGGGAGCGCTTCGAGGCCGAGCAGCCGCTCGCCGGCTACCGGATCTCTGCCTGTCTGCACGTGACGACCGAGACGGCGAACCTCGCCCGCACCCTGAAGGCGGGCGGCGCGGACGTCGTGCTCTGCGCGTCGAATCCCCTCTCGACCCAGGACGACGTCGCCGCCGCGCTCGTCGACGAGTTCGACGTCTCCGTCTTCGCGATCAAGGGCGAGGACAACGACACCTATTACCAGCACATCGAGGCGGCCGTCGATCACAAGCCGCAGCTGACGATGGATGACGGCGCAGACGTGATCGGCGTTCTCCACGCGCACCGCCGAGAGCAGCTTGGCGACATCATCGCCGGGACCGAGGAGACGACGACCGGCGTCATCCGGCTGAAGGCGCTCGAGGCTGACGGCGCCCTGGGCTTCCCGATCATCGCGGTCAACGAGGCGCAGACGAAGCACCTCTTCGACAACCGCTACGGCACCGGTCAGTCGACGATCGACGGGATCATCCGCGCGACGAACATCCTGCTCGCCGGCAAGCGCTTCGTCGTCTCCGGGTACGGCTGGGTCGGCAAGGGCGTCGCCATGCGGGCGAAGGGCCTGGGCGCCCACGTGATCGTCACCGAGGTCGATCCGCTGCGCGGGATCGAGGCTGCGATGGACGGCTTCGAGGTGATGCCGATGGCGCAGGCTGCCGAGGTCGGCGACATCTTCTGCACGGCCACCGGCGACAAGTCGGTGATCGCCCGGGAGCACATGGAGCGGATGAAGGACGGCGCCGTCCTCGCGAACACGGGGCACTTCAACGTCGAGATCGAGATCTCCGCGCTCCGCCAGATGGCCGTCGAGTCGCGGGAGGCACGGGAGTTCGTCGAGGAGTTCACCCTCGAGGACGGACGGCGGCTCTACCTGCTCGGCGAGGGTCGGCTGATCAACCTGGCGGCGGCGGAGGGTCATCCGGCGATCGTGATGGACATGTCGTTCGCGAACCAGGCGCTGGCCGCCGAGTACGCGGTCGACCACGCCGCGGAGCTCGAGCGGCGGGTGTACCCCGTGCCGGAGGAGATCGACCGCGAGATCGCCCGACTCAAGCTGGCGACGATGGGGATCACGATCGACCAGCTGACCGAGGAGCAGGCGCACTACCTGGCCTCGTGGAACGAGGGGACGTAACAGTGCCCCTCCAGGCGATGCAAGCCTGCTTCTCGCCCGCGAACACGCGGCGCCAGACGCCGCCCTCGTCCTCGCCAAGGCTGCAGAGCCTTGACTCGTCCGAGTGCGGCCGCTGGCTTGGTGCCCGCGAACCAGAAGCTGGGCAGCATCACCTGGAGGGCACTAACTGAAGGCGCTCGTGCTGGCGGCCGGGTACGCCACCCGGCTTCGGCCGCTCACCGACCGCGTCGCGAAGCCGCTCCTCCCGCTGGCGGGGCGGCCGATGCTCGAGCACCTGTACGAGAGGATCGCGGCCGTCGAGGACGTCGACGAGCTCCACGTGGTGACGAACTCGCGGTTCGCCGCCGACTTCCTCGGGTGGGCCCGAAGCGGCGACCGGCCGCTGCCGATCGTCGTCCACGACGACGGAACGAGCTCGAACGAGGATCGGCTCGGCGCTGTCGGCGACATCGCGTTCGTGCTCGAGCGGGCCGGCCTCGCCGGCGAGGAGCTGCTCGTCGTCGCCGGCGACAACCTCTTCGACTTCGAGCTGCGTGACGTCGTGGCCTTCGCGCGGTCGAAAAGGGACGGGAGCGTGATCTGCGTCCACGACGTCGGCGACGTCGCGCTCGCGAGGAGCTACTCGGTCGTGGAGCTCGACGACACCGACCGGGTGACGTACCTCGAGGAGAAGCCCGAGGAGCCGCGGAGCACGCTTGCCGGCATCGCCGTCTACCTCTACAGGCCAGAGCACGCCGCCCTCGTGGGTCGGTATCTCGCGGAGGGCAACTCGCCGGACCAGCCGGGCCGCTTCGTGGTCTGGCTCTACCCGCGGGTGCCGGTGTACGGCTACCGCTTTGCCGGCCAGTGGCTCGACATCGGGAACCAGGAGCAGCTGCTCGACGCCGACAACCGGATGCGGGCCCGTGCAGGCCTGCCTTTGCGCACCGAGTACACGCTGCACGACTGACGCTCGGCCGGGCGATCGAGCCCGAGGTCGGATCGGCCGACAACGAACCGGCGTCCAACGATCATGTTCGGCTTTCTCCCCGAGCCCCTCTTCCGACCCTGCCCTCGCTGCGGCGAGTCGATCGCCCGCCGTGACCAGTCAGAGCATGTCTGCGAGGAAGAGCGCAGGCTCGCCCACGAAGGCATGCAGATCCGTCTCGAAGCGGAGCGCTTCGACGAAGAGCTCGCCACGTGGCTCGCCTCCTCCATCGGCCGGTTCGCGGTGTACTACGCCGAGCGGCAGCGACGGGCTGCCTAAGCGGGCGCGCGTCCGGACTTCACAGTTTCGGCGCACACTCGTATGCCATGCGAACGACGTTCCGAGCTAGCGTCGAGGCGATGTGCTGCTCGACCTGCTCGTACCTCGCCGTTGTGTTGTCTGCTCCAGGCTGGGTGAGGACGTCTGCGCTCTTTGCCAGGCTAGGCTCCCCCTCCTCCTCGGCACCCGGTGCGACCGTTGCGGCGCGCCGACAGCCTGGCCGGTGCGGCGTTGCCGCGAATGCGCGGGCCGCAGGCTCGCGTTCGCCTCCGCTAGGGCCGCCGTGGCCTACGAGGTGCCAGTTCCCGCCGTGGTCTCCGCGTGGAAGGAGCGCGGCCTGCGCCGGCTCGCGGAGCTGGCGGCGGACGTCGTCGCGGACTGCTTCCCGCCCCCGGTCGCCGACGTCGTCGCCTTCATCCCCCCGGACGGGGATCGGAGCGTCCGCCGCGGCCATCACCCGGCGGAGCGCTTCGCCCGCGAGCTCGGCCGGCGCTGGTCGCTGCCCGTCGAGGCCTGCCTTGCCCGCACGCGGGCTCCGCGTCCGCAGCGCGGCCTGACGCTCCAGGAGCGGCGGCGGAACGTCCGCGGCTCGTTCTCGGCTCGGCGACGGGTTCCGCGACGCCTCGTGCTCGTGGACGACGTGTACACCACGGGAGCAACGGTCTCGGCGGCCGCCTCGGCGTTGCGGAAGGCAGGAGCGGCCCGGGTGGAGGTGGTTACCTTCGCACGCACCGTCCGGTCAATACAATCGATACCGCGACCCGAAACGGCGATCTCGGGAGGGCTTGGTGCGACTCCAGGTGAAGGGCAAGAACGTCGAGGTCACCGACTCGATGCGCGAGTACGCGGAGGAGAAGCTCTCGAAGCTCGGCCGCCAGCTGGCGGACCCGACGCGGGTGGAGCTCGAGCTCGCGGTCGAGCGGAATCCCTCGATCTCGCAGAATCACGTCGCCGAGGCGACGATCTGGACCAAGGGCCCGATCCTCCGGGCACGTGAAGCGTCGGCGGATCACAAGGTCTCGATCGATCAGCTCGTCGACAAGCTGGAACGGCAGGTGAAGCGATACCGCCAGAAGCGGCGCCCCCGCGGAAGGGGCCCCCTCCCCGAGGCCGGGCTCCCCGAGGACGGGATTCCCGTCGACGAGGAGCCGAGGATCGTCAAGTCGAAGCGCTTCGCGATCAAGCCGATGAGCCCGGAGGAGGCGGTGCTCCAGCTCGAGCTGGTCGGCCACGACTTCTTCGTGTTCCAGAACGCCGATACAGGCGACGTCAACGTCGTGTACCGCCGGCGTGACGGCGCCTACGGCCTGATCGAGCCGCAGACGTAGCGTGCCGCTCTGGCGCCGGCGCCGAAAGAGCCTCCATGAGGAGCTCGCCGAGGGCACCGAGCTTCTCGAGTGGAAGCCGCAGTCGGACAGCCCCCGATCGACCGTCGAAGGGATGTTCGACGTCCTCCACGGCGGACGTCAGCGCGAGTGGGACGCGGTCGCGACCGCGGAGGCGCCCGAGCTCCCCGGTTCCGAGCTCGAGTTCGCAGTCCTTACCGACGGCACGGTTCTCGTAGACGAGGAGGTCGCCGAAGGGGCGCTCGCCCCGCTGGCCGAGGCCGTCGAGCAGGCGCTCCAACCGCCCTACCGTGCCGTCGCTGTGCGGCGCGACGGCTCTGTGTGGGGTGTCGCCGCCCGCTCGATGCAGGTCATCGACGTCGAGCAGGAGATCTCCGGCGACACGGTGAGCCTCGCCGTGCAGCAGGGCGAGCGCACGCTTCTCGTGGACGGTCGCCCCGCCTGGGAGAGCATTCCTGCGCTCGAAGCCTACGGCGCTGGGGCACACAGCGACTTCGTCCTGACCGCCGAACGCCTCGAGGGGAGCCTCTGGGCCGTCGAGGTAAACCCTTTGTGAGCCGCGGGCCGCGCTCAGGGTCACGCCGCCCGACTCCGATACCCTAGTTTCGTGTCCACCGATCTCGGCAGCTTCGAGCGATTCCTGCGCGTCGGCGAAGGCCGGCGGCTCAAGCGCCTGAAGAATCAGGCCGTCTACATCGGATCGCTCGAGGACGAGTTCGAGGGCGCCGACCTGCAGGCGAAGACGGCCGAGTTCCGTCAGCGGATCGAGAACGGCGAGTCGCCCGAGGACGTCCTCTTCGAGGCCTACGCCGCAGTCCGCGAGGCCTTCAAGCGGACGATGGGCGTGCGCCTCTTCGACGTCCAGTTGATGGGCGGCATCGCGCTCCACGAGGGCGACATCGCCGAGTTGAAGACCGGTGAGGGGAAGACGTTCGTCGCAGTGCAGCCGCTCTACCTGAACGCACTCACGGGAGCGAACGTCCACCTCGTCACGGTCAACGACTACCTCGCCAAGCGCGACCCCGAGTGGACGAAGCCCGTCTGGGACGAGCTCGGCATGAGCGTCGGCTTCATCCAGAACATGATGCCGTTCGCCGAGCGGCGCCGGGCCTACGAGTGCGACGTGACTTACGGGACGAACTCCGAGTTCGGCTTCGACTACCTCCGCGACAACATGGCCGTCTCCCTGGAGGGGACCGTCCAGCGCGGGCACGCCTACGCGATCGTGGACGAGGTCGACTCGATCCTCATCGACGAGGCGCGGACGCCGCTGATCATCTCCGGCGAGCCTGAGGTAGCTGCACAGGTCTACTACGACTTCGCCCGCGTCGTGAGGACGATGGAAGGGCGTCAGAGTGAGGGCCTCACTCCGAAGGGCATCGACGAGACGGAGCAGTCGGGGCTCGACTTCACCTTCGACGAGAAGCACAAGACGGTGTCGCCGAGCCAGTCGGCGATCGACAAGGTCGAGCGCGCGCTCGGGATCGAGAACCTCTACGACCCCCGGAACGTGCAGCTGGTCAACCACCTGAACCAGGCGCTGAAGGCCCAGGCGCTCTACCACCGCGACCAGGATTACGTGATCCAGGACGGCGAGGTGAAGATCGTCGACGAGTTCACCGGTCGGATCATGGAGGGACGCCGCTGGTCCGAGGGCCTCCACCAGGCGATCGAGGCCAAGGAGGGCGTGCGGATCCAGGAGGAGAACGTCACCCTCGCGACGATCACGCTCCAGAACTACTTCCGCCTCTACGAGAAGCTCGCCGGCATGACCGGCACGGCGAAGACCGAGGAGAAGGAGTTCGTCGAGATCTACGGGCTGAACGTCGTCGAGATCCCGACGAACGTGGCGGTCGCGCGCGAGGACATGAACGACCTGATCTTCAAGACGAAGGACGCGAAGTTCGAGGCCGTCGTCGACGACATCGTCGAGCGCCACGAGGCGGGCCAGCCGGTCCTCGTCGGAACGATCGACGTCGAGACCTCGGAGCATCTCGCCCAGCGGCTGCAGCGGCGGGGGATCCCGCACAACGTGCTGAACGCGAAGCAGCACGAGCGGGAGGCGGAGATCATCAAGGACGCGGGCCAGGTCGGCGCGGTGACGATCGCGACGAACATGGCCGGCCGAGGCGTCGACATCAAGCTCGGCGAGGGCGTGCTCGACCTGGGCGGGCTCTACGTCCTCGGCACCGAGCGACACGAGGCGCGCCGGATCGACAACCAGCTGCGCGGCCGCTCAGGCCGCCAGGGCGACTCCGGCGAGTCGCGCTACTACCTCTCGGGGCAGGACCAGGTCGTCCGCCTTTTCGCCGGCGACCGGATCTACAACATCATGGAGCGCTTCAAGCTCCCGGACGATCAACCCATGGAGGCCTCGATCCTCTCGAAGCAGATCGAGAACGCGCAGAAGAAGGTCGAGGAGCAGAACTTCGTCATGCGGAAGAACGTCCTCAAGTACGACGACGTCCTCAACACGCAGCGGCAGGTGATCTACGAGCAGCGCCGCCGGGTGCTCGAGGGCGACGACCTCTCCGACGACGTCAAGGCTTGGATCGACGAGGTCGTCGAGAGCCTGGTCGCGGAGTACACGGCCGAGGAGTTCGTCGAGGAGTGGGACATCGCCGAGCTCGTCAAGGCGATGAACGACATGTTCGGGACCGACATGACCGAGGAGGAGATTCGAGAGGACCTCCCGGAGCTCACGCGCGAGGCGCTCGTCGACGACTTCGCCGAGACCGCGCAGGAGGAGTACGACGAGCGCGTCAAGGCGTGGAGCGACGAGGTCGCGCGTCAAGTCGAGCGCTACGTGATCCTCCAGGTCGTCGATCAACGCTGGCGGGAGCACCTCGAGAGCATGGACTACCTCCGCGAGGGCGTGCACCTCAGGGCGATGGCGCAGAAGGACCCGCTCGTGGAGTATCGCCACGAGGGCCACCTGATGTTCGAGGAGCTCGGCCGGCTGATCCGCAGCGAGGTCGTCTCGCTGCTCTTCCACGCCGAGGTTCAGGCCGAGGATGCGCAGGCGCTCCAGGAGCTGCAGGAGTTCGAAGGCGACGGGGACGGCTATGCGTACGAGCACCAGTCGCTCGCCGGCTCGGAGGCGATCGCCGCCGCCGGGGAGACGGCTGCGGTCGGCGCTCCTGCCGCCGGAGTCGCCGCAGGCACGATCGGCGGCGGCGCCACCTCGACGGTGACGCAGCAGCGCGTCGCGTCCGAGTTCGACAAGGTGGGGCGCAACGATCCCTGCCCCTGCGGCTCGGGCAAGAAGTTCAAGAAGTGCCACGGAGCTTGAGCCGGCGGAGCCGGCTCTGCGGAGGCTCCGCTCTCCGACATTGCTGGTAAGCGGAACGGGTACGCCGCTCCGCGGCAAAAGACTGCTTGGCGATCCCGCGGCGGCGCGCGAGGGACTGTCCCTCGGACCCGGCTGGTACGGACGTGGCTTCCGTGACGAATTCGTGCCAGGTCGTCCCACCGATCGTGGTTTGCCGGCGTCGGCTGCTGGACTGACGGTCGGCAACGACCGTGGCCCTTCGGTCAGCAGCCGACTGCGCTGCGCCGGCCGTCGGTCGGCTGCGGACCGATGTGGCGCCACAGCTAGCATCAGCCCGCGATGGCCGAGAGCACACAGACCGTCGAGGAGCGTCTGCGAGAGATCGGGGCCCAGCTCGCCTGGGTCCGTGATTACCTTTGACCCCGCCGCGCTCGAATCGCGTGCCGCCGAACTCGAGCGGACGATGGGCGAGCCCGGCTTCTGGGACGAGCAGCGCCGCGCCGCCGACGTCTCCGCCGAGCACGCGAGACTGACGAGACGGCTCGAGCGCTACGAGCGACTCGTCAGCGAGTACGAGGACGCGCAGGAGCTGCTCTCCCTCGACGGGGACCTCGCCGCAGAGCTCGACGACCACCTCCGCCCGATCGAGCAGGATCTCGACCGCCTCCGGGAGGACGCCCTCTTCTCGGGCGACTACGACGCGGGCGACGCCCTGGTCACGATCCATGCCGGTGAAGGAGGCACTGACGCGCAGGACTGGGCCGAGATGATCGTCCGCATGTACCTCCGCTGGGCCGAGCGGCGCGGGTTCAAGGCCGACCTCGTCGAGGCGAGCCCGGGCGAGGAGGCGGGCCTGAAGTCGGCGGCGATCACGGTCTCCGGAGAGAACGCCTACGGAACGCTCAAGGCCGAGCGTGGCGTCCACCGGCTCGTGCGGCTCTCGCCCTTCGACTCCGCGCACCGGAGGCAGACGTCGTTCGCCCAGGTCATCGTCGCTCCGCTCGTGACCGACGACGCCGAGCTCGAGCTCGACGAGAACGACCTCCGCATCGATACGTACCGGGCGAGCGGCGCGGGCGGCCAGCACGTCAACAAGACGGACTCGGCCGTCCGGATCACCCACATCCCGACCGGGATCGTCGTCCAGTGCCAGAACGAGCGCTCCCAGTCGTCGAACAAGCAGACGGCGATGCGGATGCTTCGCTCACGGCTCGCGGAGGTCGCCGAGGAGGAGCGCGAGGCCGCACTCGCACTCGAGCGCGGCGCGGCGCAGAACACCGGCTTCGGGAGCCAGATCAGGAGCTACGTCCTCCACCCGTACCAGATGGTCAAAGACCATCGAACCGAGCATGAGACGGGAAACGTCGACGCCGTGCTCGACGGAGACCTCGACCCGTTCATCCAGGCGTACCTCCTGGAGAAGGCGGCCGGAAAGGTCGTCTAGCAGGGCCTTTCGCTAGACTCCGCCGTCGTCGAAGAGCAGAACCGGCGCGCCGCGAAAGCGCGTGAGCGATGACCGCGCTAGAGGAAGAGACCCAGGTGACAGACACACCCACCGCCCTGGCAGAGCCGGGCGGACCCGAGACCCCGCAGGCCGCCCCCGCCGCCGGCGCGATGCTCGTCTTCGAGAGCGTCTCGAAGGTGTACGACCCGAACGTCGTCGCCCTCGAGGCCGCGTCGTTCGTGATCGAGAAGGGCGAGTTCGTCTTCCTCGTGGGCCCATCGGGCTCCGGCAAGTCGACGCTGATCCGGCTCTTGCTCAAGGAGATCGAGCCGACCACCGGCCGCATCGTCATCGGCGGCCGCGACCTCGGCCGCCTCCCGCACCGAAAGGTCCCGCAGCTGCGCCGCAACGTCGGCTGCGTCTTCCAGGACTTCAAGCTGCTCTCCGACCGGACGGCGTCGGAGAACGTCGCCTACGCGCTCAAGGTGCAGGGCGAGAGCCGAAACGCGATCCGGCGCAAGGTTCCGGAGGTCCTCGGCCTCGTCGGCCTCAACCACAAGTCGAACTCGTACCCGGACGAGCTGTCGGGCGGCGAGCAGCAGCGCGTCTCGATCGCGCGCGCGTTCGTCAACCATCCGCCGCTGCTCGTCTGCGACGAGCCAACCGGGAACCTCGACCCCGACACGTCCGTCGGGATCATGCAGCTCCTCTATCGGATCAACCGGTCGGGAACCACGATCCTGATGGCGACGCACGACCGGGAGATGGTCGACAAGATGCGCCGGCGCGTGATCGCGCTCGAGGACGGCCGCATCGCGCGCGACGAGCGGCGTGGAGGGTACGCCTCCGAATGAGGCTGAAGATGATGCTCGGGGAGGCGGTGCGCTCGATCGGGGCGAACCTCTCGACGACGGTCGCGGCGACGATGACCGTGCTGATCGGGATGTTCCTGCTCGGGCTCGTGATCGCCTTCGCGACCTATGCCCGCTCGTGGAGCGACGACGTCAAGGCCGGCCTCGTCGTGAAGGTCTTCCACGACCGCGACGCGACACCCCAGCAGGTGAACGCCGTGCGCGTGATGCTCGAGAAGAACCCGCACGTGGACCAGAACCGGATCGAGTTCGTCTCGGCCGAGGAAGGGCTCGCGCAGATGCGCCGTGAGCGCCCCGACCTCTTCGGCACCGACCTGCCCTACAACCCGCTCGGCCCCGCCTGGACGGTCTATCCGACGAAGGCGGAGTACGTCCAGGAGATCGCCGACGCGATCGGACAGGGGACGAAGGCCAGCCCCTACCCGGCGGGGGTCCACAACGTGACCTACGGGAAGGAGAAGGCGAAGCGGATCCTGAAGGTCGCGAACATCATCAACGCGATCTTCGGCATCGCCGTCCTCGTGCTCCTCTCCGCCGCCGCGATCCTGATCGCGAACACGATCCGCCTCTCGATCTTCGCCCGGCGTCGTGAGATCGAGGTGATGAAGCTCGTCGGGGCGACGAACTGGTTCGTTCGCGGTCCGTTCATGCTCGAGGGGCTGATCTGCGGGCTCGTGGGCTCGCTCGTGGCCGTGATCCTGCTCTTCGTGAGCAAGGAGGCCGTCCTGCCGTCGCTGCTGCCGCGGCTGACGAGCGACCCGAGCGTGCAGGCGCTCGCCTTCTGGCTCAACGCGCTGATCCTCCTCGGCCTCGGGCTGCTGCTGGGCGCCGCCGGCTCCGGGCTCACGCTCCGCCGCTTCCTGCGGGTCTAGTGCCCCTTCAGGTAATGCCGCCCGCTTCTGGGTCGCGAGCACCAAGCCAGAGCGCGCACTCCGACGAGCCAAGGCTGGAAAGCCTTGGTGAGGAGGAGGGTCGGCTCTGGCGCCGCGTGATCGCGGGCCAGAAGCAGGCATGTATTGCGTGATGGGGCACTAGTCACGAGCGATCGGGCCGTCGTCGAGCTTGCCCGCCGCGGGCGCTTCGTCGTGGGCGAGCCGTTCTTCGTGCCGGGCGTTCCGGTGACCCTCGACAGGCGGGGCCTTGCCGACGCGGCCCCCGGCGAGCTCGCCGTCGTGCGGACCGGGCGCGGGCGCGCGCGCCTGGAGCGCACACTCGGGCCGGCCGACCGCATCGAGACCGTGCTCGAGGCGTTGCTCGAGCACGAGGGCGTCCGCGGGCCGCACGAGCCGCACGACCCGCCCCCGCCGGACCCGGAGGGCCGGGTCGATCTGCGGCAGGCCGTCACGTTCACGATCGATCCGGAGACGGCGAGGGACTTCGACGACGCGATCGCCGTCCGGCAAGAGGGGGAGGGGCTGCGCGCCTGGGTGCATATCGCCGACGTCGCGCATTTCGTCCCTGCCGGCACGCCGCTCGACCGGGGAGCCGCCCAGCGCGCCTTCTCGGTCTACGTGCCCGGCCGAGTCGCGCCGATGCTGCCCCCCGAGCTCGCCGACGACCTCTGCAGCCTCCGCCCGCACCAGGACCGGCTGTGCCTCACCGTCGAGATCCCGTTCGACGGCGACCTCCAGGCCGGCGAGGCCTCGTTCTACCGGTCGGTCATCCGAAGCAGCGAGCGGCTGACCTACGGCCGTGCGGAGCGGATCCTGCGCGGCGACGAGCGCGCCGACGACGCTCTGATCGAGGCGCTCCGCCTTGCCGAGCGCCTCGCGCTCGAGCTGCGCCGGCGTCGTTTCGCGCGCGGAGCGCTCCGGATCACGACGAGGGAGATCGCCTTCGAGTTCGACGGAGAGGGCGGCGTCGCGGGGGCGAGGCTCGAGTCGGAGCCGCACGCCCACATGCTCGTGGAGGAGCTGATGATCCTCGCCAACGAGGCCGTTGCGCAGCTGCTCGCGGGACGCCGCCGGGAGGCGCTCTACCGGGTGCACGAGCGGCCCGACCCGCAGGCGATCGGCCACCTCCTCGCGAAGCTTGCCGACCTGGAGGTACCGACTCCGCCGGCCCCGGACGAGAAACACCTGACTCCTGGGCTCGCCGCGCGGCTCGCGGCCGCGATCAGCGAGTCGGTCTCAGCCTACGTCGAGCAGGCGGGCCGGGGGAGGGAGGCCTTTCCGGCTCTCGTGCTGCGGGCGCTGAAGCAGGCGCGGTACGACGTCCGCAACTTCGGCCACTCGGGGCTCGCGAGCCCTGCCTACTGCCACTTCACCTCGCCGATCCGGCGCTACCCCGACCTCGTCGTCCACCGCGCGCTGCTGCGTGAGCTCGGCGCCTCCGAGGAGCCGCTCCCGGACGAGCTTCCGGAGCTCGCCGAGCACACGTCGGCGGCCGAGCGCCGCTACGCCGACATCGAGTTCCGCGCCGATGACATCTGCCTCGCATGGCTGCTCGAGGACGTGCTCCTCGAGCGCGGCTGGGACGCGTCGTTCGAGGGCGAGATCAACGGCGTCATCGGCTCGGGCCTCTTCGTCCGGTTCGGCGAGGTGTTCGAGGGCTACCTGCCGGCGCGGCGCCTGAGCGGCGACTACTACGAGCTGAACGAGCTCGCCACCGCGCTCGTCGGCCGGCGGACGAAGCGGACGTACCGGCTCGGCGATCCAATCGAGGTCGTGGTCGGCGAGGTGAGTCGCGCCGAGGGCAAGATCGAGGTTCGACTGAAGGAACAATGACTGCATGGCCGGCGAGAAGCTGATCGCAGAGAACCGGAAGGCGCGTCACGAGTACCACCTCCTGGAGCGGCACGAGGCGGGCCTCGTCCTGACCGGGAGCGAGGTCAAGTCCCTCCGCCAGGGGCAGGCCCACCTGCAGCGTTCGTTCGCGGACATCCGCGACGGCGAGCTCTGGCTCGTCGGCGCCCACATCGCGCCCTACGAGCAGGCGGGCGAACGGAACCACGAACCCGACCGGGACCGGAAGCTCCTGCTGCATCGCCGGGAGATCGCCCAGCTCGTCGGCAAGGTGCAGGAGCGCGGCTTCACGCTCGTTCCCACCCGGCTCTACTTCAAGGACGGCAAGGCGAAAGTCGAGATCGCGCTCGCCCGCGGCAAGGACGTGCGCGACAAGCGGCGCGACATCGCGAAGCGCGACATGGACCGCGAGGTGCAGCGCGCCCTGAAGCAGCGTTCGCGCGAGTAGGCCCCTGAGCGGCCTCGGCGTCCTGGCCGACCGGCAGTTCCGCCGGTACTTCCTCGGCCAGACGACGTCGTGGCTAGGCGACGGGCTCCTGCCAGTGGCGATCTCGTTCGCCGTCCTCGAGCTGACCGGCTCCGCCTCGGACCTCGGGCTCGTGCTCGCCGTGCAGCTGATCTCGGTGAGCATCTTCGTCCTGGCCGGCGGTGTCTGGGCGGACCGGCTTCCCCGGCAGTGGGTGATGATCGCGTCGGACGTCGTCCGCGGCGCGACGCAGGCCGTGCTCGCCGTCCTGCTTCTGACCGGAAGCGCCGAGCTCTGGCACCTGCTCGTCCTCCAGTCGGTCTACGGCGCCGCGGAGGCGTTCTGGCGCCCGGCTTCGACGGCACTGCTACCGAGCCTCGTGCCGGCCGAGGGGCTCCAGCGGGCGAACTCGCTCCTGGCGGTCGCCGTCAACGGCGCCTACACCGTCGGACCTGCCGTCGCCGGGCTGATCGTTGCCACCTCGAGCCCGGGGATCGCAATCGCTGTCGATGCCGCCACCTTCGCGGTCAGCGCCGCGGCGCTGCTCACGCTCCGGGTACCGCGTCTTCAGGAGCCGGCCGGGCACCTCTCGTTCCTGACCGAGCTCCGCGAGGGCTGGCGCGAGTTCGCCTCCCGGACCTGGCTCTGGGTCGTGGTGGCATGGGCGTCCCTGTTCCTGATGCTCGTCGTCGCCCCGCTGAAGGTGCTGGGGCCGGTCGTCGCCGACAGCGAGCTCGGAGGTGCTGCCGACTGGGGACTGATCACCGCCTCATCCGGGATCGGCGTCATCGTGGGGAGTCTTGCCGCCGCCCGGCTCCGTCCGGCGCGGCCGATGTTCGTGGCGGTCATCCTCGGCTCGGCATCGGCGCTCTTCGCCGTCTCGCTCGGCCTTGCCCTGCCCGTCGCCCTGATCGCGGCGGCCACGTTCGCCGAGGGTGTGGGCCACGGACTCTTCGAGGTGATCTGGATCACTGCGCTGCAGCAGCGGGTCACCCCGGCCGCGCTGGCCCGGGTCAGCGCCTACGACGCCCTCGGCTCGTTCGTGTTCATGCCGATCGGGTTCGCGATCGCCGGGCCTGCGGCCGACGCCGTGGGGACGCAGGACGCGCTCTTCGCGATCGCGGCGTTCGCTGTGGCCTCGAGCGTACTCGTCGCCTTCCTGCCCGCCGTTCGCGGTTTCCGCTCCCGCTCGCCGGCGTACGCTCCGCGTTGACCGGTCGCTGCCGCTCCGACCCGACAAAAGCGTCTCTGAGCAGGGCCGATCGTGTCGACGCATATCCTTGCGTCGTGGCTGCGGACGAGACCTGGCTTTGCGGCTCGTGCGGCGGAGAGAACCCGTCGGGAATGCGCTTCTGCGGGCACTGCGGCACGCCTGCTGCAGAGGCTTCAGCTGAGGCTGTCGGCGAGCCGGCGGCAGACGAAACCGACGTCGCGTCGGCGCTCCGTAGCTTCGTCACCGGCCGGGTCGCCGACCGCATCGTCGAGACGGGCGGCCAGCTTCCCGAGGAGCGGCGTCTTGTAACTGCCCTGTTTGCCGACGTCTCCGGCTTCACGTCGCTGGCCGATCGCCTCGATCCCGAGCAGCTGATCGAGGTGATCGACCCGGTGATCACGACCCTCAGCGACATCGTCGGCCGGTACGACGGGTACGTCGAGAAGTACGCGGGCGACGCGCTGCTTGCGCTCTTCGGGGCGCCGATCAGCCACGAGGACGACGCTGCGAGGGCTCTTCTCGTGGCACTCGAGATGCATCGGGAGCTCAAGCGTGTCTGTCGCGAGCTCCCTTATGACCCGGAGCTCACGCTTCACGTCGGCGTCAACTCCGGACACGCGATTGCGCGGATCCTCGGCAGTGAAGCCCGACTGGACTACGGCGTCCTCGGCGACTCGATCATCCTCGCGCAGCGGCTCGAATCGGTGGCGCCGCCAAACGAGACCTATGTCAGCGACCTGACCTACCGCCTGACCCAAGACAAATTCGACTTCGAGCTGATCGGCGAGCTGACCCTGAAAGGCAAGAGCGAGCCCGTGCGCGCGTGGCGGGTCGTCGGAGAGCGCGCGACGCCGGCATCCCTCCGGTCTGCGCTCGTCGGGCGCGACCGCGAGCTCGCGATGCTGGAGGAGATTCTGGCGGCACTCGTCGAGGGCAAAGGCGCCGTCGTCGCTCTCACCGGCGAGGCCGGCGTCGGAAAATCTCGGCTGACGGATGCGATGCGGCAGCGCGCAGAGGCACTCGGCATCCGCTGGTTGAACGCCCGCTGCCTCTCGTACGGAGCGGAGCTCGCGTACTGGCCCCTCATCGATCTCGTGCGACGGACGGCGGATCTGCGGAGCGAGCTCGATCCCAGCGAGGCGGCCATGAGACTTCAGATCTTGCTTCGCGCCGTCCCGAACGCCGTTCCGTACTTTGCTCGACTCCTCTCGCTGCCGACACCCGAAGGCGACGGCGTAGCGGCGCTCGAGCCCGAGGCGTTTCGCCGCGGGCTCCACGACGCGTTTGCGTCCTGGCTGCGGGCGCTCGCAGCCGAGAACCCGGTCCTGCTCGAGCTCGAGGACCTGCACTGGGCGGACAACTCGACGATCGCGCTCGTCAGAGAGCTCGCGCGCGTATGCGAGAACGAGCGAGCGGCGCTCTATCTGATCGGTCGTCCGGAATCCGCAGAGCTCGCGACTTCGATCGGGGACGAGCGCTCCGTGAGTCTCCGCCTCGAGGCGCTTGACGCGACGGGCATCCACTCGCTCTTGGCGAACCTGCTGGGAGATGAGATCCCGAGCGGTCTCGAGGAGTTCGTGACGGCCCGCTCCGTCGGCAACCCGTTCTTCGTGCAGGAGCTCGTGCGCTCTTTGCAGGATGAGGACGTACTCGTTCCGGCTGACGGCGGCTGGCGCATGCGCCTCGGCTGGGACGCCCGGTCGCTGCCCGCGACGATCGAAGAGGTCCTCTCGGCCCGCTTCGACGCTCTGCCCAGACCCGCGGCGGCCCTGCTCCAGACCGTCTCCGTGATCGGGCGGCGCGTTCGCCTTCCGCTTCTCGAGGCCGTCGAGGAGCGGCCTGCGGAGATCGAGCCGGCTCTCGCTCACCTGCTCGAGAGCGGCCTGCTGGAGCGCGGCCGCGATGAAGGCGAAGACGTCGTGATGTTCCACCATGCACTCGTACAGGACGCCGCCTATTCCCGCCTGCTCCGTCGCCAACGGCGGACCCTGCATCTGCGGGTTGCCGAGGTCGCCGAGTCGCTCTACGGGGGCGGTGACGAGACCATCGACCTCCTGGCGCGCCATCTCTACCTCGGGGAAGCGGGGGAGAAGGCAGCCGAGTACCTGGTCCGGGCTGGGGCGCGCGCCCGCCGGCTGTTCGCAAACGCGGAGGCCATCCTCCACTACAGCCGCGCCGTCGAGGTTGCGCGCGGTGACGCCGCCCTCGCGGGCCGCCTGCCGGCCATGCTGCTCGAGCTCGCAGACCTGCATGAGCACATCGGGGACTACGACGAGGCGCTCGAGCTGTACGCGGAGGTCAGAGACGAAACGCAGGACGTGCGGGCATGGCGCGGCCTTGCCTCGACCCATCGAAAGCGGGGCGAGTTCATGGAGGCGCTGGCGGTCGTCGACCAGGCCTTCTCGACGGATGCTCTCGCCGGTCGGGATCTGCGGCCGCTCTGGCTCGAGCGGGGATGGACGCTCTCGGTCATGGGCCGCTACGACGAGGGAGTCGACGCCCTCGAGGCGGGCTTGATCATCGACGAACAAAAGGACGACGAGGTCGCAGGCCAGCTGCTCCTCCAGACGGCACGCGCGGAAACGCTACTTGGCGTGCACGATTCGGCGCTCGAGCACGCGTTGGCCGCGGAGCGTATCTTCACGTATCGGGACGATCCCCGCGGCCTCGCGTCGGCGCTCCGCATCATCGGAGACGCTCATCGCGACGCCGGAAGACCCGAAGAAGCCGCCCAGGCGCTTCGCCGCGGGCTCGCGCTCGCCGAGCGCGTGGGGAGCGCCGAGGAGATCGGGGCCTGCCTGATCAACCTCGGCCTCGCCGAGATGGAGCGCGGCGAGCTTGCCGAGGCGATCGCATGTGATCGACGGGCGATCGAGGAGTTCGAGCGCATCGGCCACGGAACCGGCCGGGCGGCGGGCTACGCGAATCTGGCGGAGAAGCTCGCACTCCAGGAGGACTACGACGAGGCTCTCGAGCAGTGCGCGAAAGCGCTGGAGCTCTCACGTGCGATTGGCAACTCGGTCACGGTCGCAGACGCGCTACGAACCGCCTCGCGCATCCGCCTGGAGCAGGGCGAGTTTGCCGATGCGGCCGCTCAGGCCCAGGAAGCCGCGAAGCTCTTCGGCGAGATGGGGATCACGCGATGGGAGGCCGAATCGCTCGAGCTTGCAGCGGACGCCCTCGAGCAGAACGGCGAGGGCGAGCGGGCCGACACGCTCCGTGCCGAGGCCCGCTCGCTCGCCTGATCGTCTACTGGAAGCCGACGCCGCCGCTGCCGCCGGGCGTGAGCGGAGCGCAGCTCTGGTCTGGGGCCCGATCGGCTACGTGCCTGCCGCGCGAGGTGGTGCCGACCAGGCAGACGCCGTCTGGGTCGGCCGTCGCTCCGACGAACGCCTCGCTGAAGCTGATGCTCGGTGCGCCGTCGACGCCGCTGACCGTCTCCGTTTCGAGGAGCGTATTGCCCGTCGAGTCGTAGATGTAGAGCGTGTAGGTGACTCCGGCGCAGCTCGGCGCGGCAAGGTCGAACCGCCAGTCCAGCAACGATGATGGCGGCTCCGTGGCGAAGTACGAGTAGCCACCGTCGCCAAACGTGATGTCGGCGCACGCCGGCCCCTGCGTATCGACGGCGTTCGAAGATACCGGGAGCAGTGCCGCGGCCGCAGCGCCGACGGCCAAGAGTGCGAAGAATCGTTTCACGCGGTCTCCTTCCTGAATCGGCCTACTTGAGAGCAAAGCTGAAGCGGATGATCGTTCCGTCCTTGAGCGGGATGTAGTAGCCGTACACGACGTTGGCGCTCAGGTTCTTGGTTCCCAGGTTGAAGATCCAGTTCTTGCCGGAGCCGTTGAACCGGAAGTTCGTATCCGGCGTCGTCGAGTCGACCGCCTCGTTGACGTTTCCGGGGGAGGTTGGGACTCGCGTGCAGAGAACCGGGGCACGCGTTGTCGGCGTCGGCGATGGCAGCGGCACCGTGCAGTCCGCCGGGTGCGTGCTCGGGCTCGGCGGAATGACGACGTCCGCGGCATCGATCGCCAAACCGGCCGCGTCGCAGACGCGGAATTTCACCGCGACCGTGCTCCGCTGCCTGAACACGCTCGACCCGTCCGCGTTGATCGGCTGCAGGATCGCATGGCTCGGCTCGCCGAGGCAGATGCCGGACGCAAACACCACGGTGTAGGTGGCAGTCGCGGTGCTCGTGTTCCCGGCGACGTCGGTCGCGGTGCACGTGACGGTAAAGGTGCCGACCGCGCTCGTCACGACCGGGTCGCACCTCTGTGAGGCGACTCCCGACGTCGGGTCGGAGGCGTTCGCGCTTGCCGTCGCCGTCCCGTTGAGGACAACCGGATTCGGCGTAACGGTGGGACTGAGGACCGGCCCAGTCGTGTCGATGTAGATGTAGTCGTTGACGGTCGTCTGGTTCCCGGCGCTGTCGGTCGCCGTGCACGAGATCTGCTCGATTCCGTCGATCGAGGGATGCAGCTGCTCGCTATACGCCGGCACCGCCGGAACGAACATCTTGAACGAGAGCAGCGTCGAGTCCTCGAAGCAGACGAATGACGCCAGTCCGTCGTTGTCGCCGATGTTGAGCTGGATGGCGGGAAGTGTCGTGTTCCAGGGCGGATTGCCGTTCGGCGCGGGCAGTGTCAGCGCTACCTGCGGCGCCGATGTGTCTGTGGCGACGTGGATCGTCACAGATGTCTCAGAGATGTGGCCCTGGGCGTCCGTTGCCCGGAGCGTCACGGTGTGCGTCCCGGGCGCCGGCGCGACCCGATCGAACGTCGTTCCCGTCTGCCCGAGAGGCGCGCCGTCCAGGTACCACGTCAGCGCCGAACCGGTGAGGGAGCCGTCCTCCGGATCCAGCCCCGTGCCGTAGTAGGGGATCGTGGTGCCGACGCGGAAGGTCGCACCGTTGTAGGGCGCGACGATCTCGGCGGTCGGGGACTTCGAGGTCGGAGCGACCGGGAAGGAGGCGCCGATGTCCGTGAGCGGGCTCTCGTAGATCCCGTTGCTCGCGGTCACGAAGATCCTCGGCGTTCCCTCGCCACACGAGTGCTGCTCGTAGAACGTGAAGGTGAACGTGGAGATGGCGTCCGTGAGATCGGT
>DASTCG010000064.1:0-4632 GCA_035711385.1 Gaiellaceae bacterium | reverse complement strand
CTAACGTTCGCGCGGCTCCCACCGGAACCTCCGGACAGCGAGCACAGCGCCGGCGACGCCCCAGGCCGCGACGATCGCGATCGCCGCCGGGTGCTGCCAGAACGGTTCGTCGAACACCATCACGTCGCGCACGAGCCGGATAAAGTGGACGAGTGGAAGCAGCTCGGCGACGGCGCGAAGGGCGCTCGGGAAGGTGTCCGACGAGAAGAACGCCCCGGAGATGAACGTCACCGGGAGGTAGATCGCGTTCACGACGGCCGAGGATCCCTCGGCGCTGCGGATCAGCGTCGTGAAGCCGACGCCGAGGGCAGCGAAGGAGGCGGCGCCGAGCGTGAGCACCGCCGCGATCGACAGCGCGTTCCCGGGGAACGGCACGCCGAACGCGAGCCGGGCGAGCACGATCAGCGAGATCGCCTCCAGGAAGAAGATGAAGATGATCGACCCGAGTACGGCGGCGATGTAGGTGCTGCCCGGCAGCGGCGTGGCGCGAAGTCGCTTGAGCAGGCCCGCCTCGCGACGGATCACGAGCAGGAGTGCGAGGCCTGCGAACGCGGTCGCGGCGGCTCCGTAGCCGATCATCCCGGAGACGAGGTAGAGGTAGCCGTTGGCTCCGTCGATGTCCTCGTCGCCGTACGCCGAGGCGAGGATCAGGTAGAAGAGGATCGGGAGCAGGAACGTGAAGAACGCGAGCTCCCGGCTCCTCCAGAAGAGCCGCTGCTCCGCCTTGAACTGGTGCAGGAGGAGCCTCATTCCCGCCGCTCCTCCGTCAGCGACAGGTAGACGTCCTCGAGCGTCGGGCGGTGAACCTCGAGCCGCTCGAGGTCCTGGCCGGATCGAAGCGCCTCTGCCGTCAGCTCGTGCAGGACGCGGGTCGGCTCCTCGGTCTCGAGCACGACGTCCTTGCCGTCGCGCCGGTAGCTGATCCGCGTCGCCGGCGCGGCCGCCGTGAGCTCGGCCGGCGTCCCCGCCGCCACGATCTCGCCGTGCCGGAGCACCGCCACCCGATCGGAGAGCCGCTGCGCCTCCTCGATGTAGTGCGTCGTGAGCAGGATCGTCTTGCCGAGGGAGCGGAGCGACCGGATCGTCTCCCAGGCCGCCCGCCGCGCGCCGGGGTCGAACCCCGTCGTGGGCTCGTCGAGGAACACGAGCTCGGGATCGCCGATGAGCGCGATCCCGAGGTCGAGGCGTCGGCGTTGACCACCCGAAAGTGTCCGCGCGCGCGCTCCGGCCTTCTCGTCGAGGCCGATGAGCCTCATCACTTCCTCGAGCGGGCGCGGGTGCTCGAAGTAGCCGGCGAAGAGGTCGAGGTGCTCGCGCACCGTGAGGTTCGGGAAGAGATCGCCTGTCTGCGGGACGACGCCGATGCGCTGGCGCCAGCCGGTGCCGGCCTTGCGGGGATCGATGCCCAGCACCTCCACGTCGCCCGCGTCTGCGCGCCTGTACCCCTCGAGGATCTCGACGGTGGTCGTCTTCCCGGCCCCATTCGGCCCGAGCAGGCTGAAGACCTCACCGGCCGCGATGGAGAAAGAGACGCCGCGAACCGCCTCGACGCCGTCGTAGGACTTCCTCAGCCCCTCTACGCGCACCGCGTTCATCTATCTGGCAGAGATGTTAGTATGTATCGGGGAGATATGTCAAGCCTCACTCCGACCGCACGCGTGATCCTCGGCATGCTCGCGCTCGGCGCCCGCACGGGCTACGACATCAAGCGCGCGATCGACCTGTCGACGCGCTTCTTCTGGGGAGCGAGCTACGGGCAGATCTACCCGGAGCTGCATCGGTTGGAGGAGCGTGGCCTCGTGCGGGCCACGCCCGACCCGATGGGCGGCCGGCGGCGGACGTCCTACACGCTGACGCCGGCAGGTGAGAACGAGCTTCGCACCTGGCTTCGGGACGACGACTCGTTCCTCTTCGAGACCCGCGACGAGGGAGTTCTGAAGCTCTTCTTCGGCGACCTGCTCGCACGGGAGGACGTCGTCACCAACCTGCGGGCGAAGGAGGCGTGGTGCGTCCGCTCCCTCGAGCTGTTTCGCGGCATCGAGCCCAAGGCGCGGACAGGCTTCTTCACCGACGACCAGCTCTACCCCTACATGAGCCTCCTCTACGGCATCGAGCTCCTCGAGTGGATGCGCGACTGGTGCGACCGCACTGCGCGAAAGCTCGAGTCGGGTGAGCTTCCGCCCGCACCCGACCACGGTTGAAGCGTGTGTGAGGCGACCCAAGAAGGGGAAGCACCTGAGCATGAGAGAGGACGAGCATCAGCCGGAGAAGCGAGAAGAGCTGAAGCCGACTGTCCTCCCAGCTCGGGAGGCGATGTCTCTGATCTCTCCGGACCCCGGTGCGCCGGACTTCAGGTCGGACACGGGTCAGGATGACGAGGCAGGAGCCGAGGAGAAGTCGGGCAACGACGACTCGGACGAGAATCCGGGCGCGACGCTCGAGTAGCTCGCCGGGACGACCCGCGGCAAGATGACCACATGAGTTCCTTCCCGCGAGTCGTCCCGATGCTCTCGTACGAAGACTGCGGCGCCTCGGCCGAATGGCTCTGCCGGGCCTTCGGCTTCGAGGAGCGCGAGCGCTACGCGGACGACGAGGGGACCGTCACGCACGTGGAGCTACGGCTCGGTGACGGCGTCGTCTTCCTCGGGCATCCGGGCCCCGACTACCGGAGTCCGCGCCGGCACCGGGAGGAGTGCGCCTCGGCTGCACGGTGGTCGCACGTGCCGTACGTGATCGACGGGGTCTGGGTCGCGGTCGAGGACGTGGACGTCCATTTCGCGCGGGCGCACGAGGCCGGCGCGACGATCCTCTCCGGGGTGGAGGACACGCCGGTGGGGCGCCACTACCGCGCCGAGGACCCCGAAGGGCACCGCTGGATGTTCAGCGAGGATGCCCCCGCGTAATGCGGTAGAGCCTGCCGCCCGCGGTGTCGGCGATCCAGAGCGAGTTTCCCGTCGAGACGGCGCCGTTCACGACGAGGCGGCCGCTCGGCCTCTGCGTCTCGACGACGGTGTTCGTCAGCGGATCGATGCGGAGGAGCCGGTCGAGAACCGGGTTCCCGCGCCGGTCCTCGTCGTCGGTCGCGGCCGCGAGCCAGATGCTGTGCGCGGCGGCACGGACGTCGATCCCGCCCGCGCCGATCTCGAAGATCGTCTGCACGGCTCCGGTGTCCGGGTTCACGCGCAAGAGGTCCGTGCCCCGTCCGGTCACCCACAGCGAGCCTTCCGCGTAGACCATCCGCTCGGGCGCGTCACCCGGCAGCCTTGAGAGCGTCGTGATCGCGTTCGTGGCGGTGTCGATCCGCTGCAAGGTTCCATCGCGGTGGTTGAGAATCCAGATGCGGCCCGCATCCTCCACGAGCGCCGCCGTGCCGTTGCCGGTGGGGATCCTCGCCGTGACGCTTCGTGTCGCGGGGTCGTAGCGCAGGAGCGAGCTCGCCGCGTCGTCGGCGGCCCAGACGGAGCCCGCCGCGGTCCAGACGTACGCGAAGTCGCCGCCTGTCACGGCGGTCGTCGCCCGCCCCGTGCGCAGGTCGATCCGGCTGACGACCGGCCCCTGGTCTGCGCTCCACGCTGCGCCGAGCCCGGCCGCGATCGAGAACGGAACGCTCGGCAGCCGGAGGATCGCACGCGTTTCGCCGGTGCTCGTGTCGACGCGGCGCAGCTGTCCCTGGAGGCGGCACGCCACCCAGATCCCCGTGGGCTGGTCCCACGAGACCGCGTACTGGGGGTACGGCGCTCCCGTCCCGCCGCAGAGCGGGAAGGCGTCGGCGCCCGGGAGGATCGACCGGAGAGGCGCGGCAGGAAGCACCGTGACCGTCCCGAGCCGGCGCTTCCCCGCAAGCAGCTGCCAGCGACCCGAGAAGGGGAAGACGGCGCGAAGCCGGTACCGGCCCCCGCCCGCCGCGCGGACGGCGATCGGCTGCGTCGTCACGCCGTTCCGCGCCGTGACCCTCGGGCGCCGCTTGGCGCCGACGACCGCGCTCCAGGGCACGCCCGCGCGGGCTGTCCTGAGCTTCGCGAGACGAGGCGTCGACGCGCGTCTGACCCCCGGGCGTCCGCGCTCGGTGTAGTAGACGGTTCCGTCGGCCGCGACGGCGACGGCGCTCGGGCCGACTGCGTCGGCGATCCGGGTCGCCGCGCCGCTGGGCCCGATCCTGAAGATGCCGTTGTCGCCGTAGACGGCCGCGTAGACGGTGCCGTCCGGGCCGAGCTGGGCGGGCGGGCTCGAGACGAGGCGCGGCGTCGCGGCCGGGCCTGCCGACGCCGAGAGCGCGGCCGCGCCGGTCGCGAGCAGCGCGGCCGCGCTCGTCAGGAGTTTCATATCGCTTCCTACACCGCGCACGCGGAGCAGGTTCCCGTCGGCGCAGGTAGAGCAGGTCTGTTGTAGTTACGACAGAACTGCTATAAGTTGCGCATGGCCGAATCGCGACCTCCGTCGTTCATGTGGGAGCTCTACGTCGCCTCCCAGCGCGTGGGGCAGCTCCTCCACGAGGAGCTCGCCGGGGCCGAGATCGCCGCGGAGGACTACGCGCTCTACAGCCGGCTCGCCACGCACGGGCCGGCCACGCCGACCGAGCTCGCCGGCGACCTGGGCGTTCCGCGCAGCACGTTGATGCTCCGGTTCCGCCGC
>DASTCG010000063.1:0-19865 GCA_035711385.1 Gaiellaceae bacterium | reverse complement strand
GGTCGACCGAGTACCCGTCGTCGCCGGCGACGACGAGGACGCCGGCGCCCTTCCCTAGCAGCGGCACGATCTCACCGGTGAGGCCGAGGACCGCTGCCTCGTTCGTCGGGCTGTGGCCGACGACGAGGGCGCGTCCGCCGTCGGGTAGGCGGTCGAGCACGCGGCGCAGCGCGCCCCCGAGCCGCTCCGAGTCTTCGGCGACGAGTTCGGGATCGGCGTCGCGCAACGCCTGGAGCGTGCCGCTTCCCGCGACCTGGTACGCCGCGCGCCAGCGGTCCTCCACCTCCGACCGCAGGCCGGGTTCGACGACGACGCCGCCCGGCACCTTCTCGCCGCGTGCCGCGAGGAAGCAGGCGAGTGTCTGCGTGGCGCGTTGGGCGCCCGTAGAGACGGCCAGGTCGTAGTTCCCTCTGAGGCGGAAGCCGATTGCCATCGCGGCCCGTACCCCTTCGGCGGTGAGAACGTCGCCGTCGGCGTCGGTGTGCCTCCGGACCTCGATCTCCCTAGGCATCGAGTTGACGCTGGAAGCGATCAGGCCGGCGTTGGGACCGGCTCCTTCCTCTGACCCTTGCGGAACGTGCCGACGACCTCCGCCGCGACCGCGATCGCAACCTCCTCCGGCGTCCGTGAGCCGATGTCGATCCCGATCGGCGCCTTGATGCGGGCGAGCTGCTCGTCGGTGACGCCCTCTGCCTTCAAACGCTCGGCCCGTGTCTCCTTCGTCCGCCGGCTTCCCATGGCGCCGATGTAGCCGGCCGGTGTCTCGAGCGCGACCTTCAGCAGCGGGACGTCGAACTTGTGGTCGTGGGTGAGGACGCAGATCACGGTCCGCTCGTCTACCCGCGCCTGGGCCAGAAAGCGATCCGGCCACTCGACGACGAGCTCGTCCACGTCGGGGAAGCGCTCACGCGTCGCGAACTTGGCGCGCGCGTCGCAAACCGTGACGCGGTAGCCGAGAAACCGGCCGACATCCGCGACGGCGGCCGCGTGGTCGACGGCGCCGAAGACGTACATGTCGGGCCTGGGCGCAAACGAGTTGACGAAGAGCTCGCCGTCGTCGGTCTCGACGATCGCGGTCTCGCCGCGGGCGAGAAGCTTGCCGCTAACCCCGTCATCGCCCGAGACGAGGCGCTTGGCGCCGGCCCGCGGCCCGGAGATCGCAACCTCGAGGGCGACCGGGCGCTCCTCGCGAAGAGCCTCGGCGAGCGGCGAGACGAGAGTCTTGTCGAGCGCGTCGATGAAGATATGGACGGTGCCGCCGCACGGCAGGCCAACCTCGAAGGCCTCGTCGTCGGCGATCCCGTACGTCCGCAGGCGTGGCTCGCCGCCCGCGAGGACCTCTCGCGCCTCCTCGTAGACGGCCGGCTCCACGCAGCCGCCCGTGACCGAGCCGGCCACCTCGCCGCTCTCGGAGACCGCGAGCACGGCCCCGGGGTCGCGGGGCGCCGAGCGCTCCGTCTTGACGACCGTCGCAGTCGCGACCCGCTGGCCTTCCGCAGTCCAGCGCTCGAGGGTGTCGAGGATCTCCTTCACGGCCGGTACGCCTAGCGTACCGCGGCGCCCTTCCTCCACAGAACCGATCCGCAGGCGGAGCTCGTAGGCAAGGACGACGTGGCATTCGTCACCTCGGGAGGCGTATCCTCGCCACCAGCAGATTCCTGCGGACAGGGAGGCGGCTCATGTACCCGGCCAGCTTCGACTACTTCGCGCCCTCGACCCTGGACGAGGCGCTGGCCCTGCTCGAGCAGTACGGAGACGAGGCGAAGGTCCTCGCCGGAGGGCAGAGCCTGATCCCGCTCATGAAGCTTCGCTTCGCGGCGCCGCGCGTGATCGTCGATATCAACGGCATCTCCGAGCTCGGACAGCTCGAGGAGGAGGGCGGGCTGCGCCTGGGCGCGCTCGTACGCCACAAGGCATGCGAGCGGTCCGAACTGCTGCGCGGCCGCTTCGGCACGCTCGGTGCTGCCGCGCCGCTCATCTCGGACCCCATCGTGCGCAACCTCGGCACGGTCGGGGGCTCGCTCGCGCATGCCGATCCCCAGGGCGACTGGGGCTCCGTGATGCTCGCGATGCGCGCCGAGATCACCGCTCGCGGCCCGACGGGGACACGCACGATCCCCATCGACGAGTTCTTCCAGGGGCCGTTCACGACGGCGCTCGAGCCGACGGAGATCCTCACCGAGGTGCGGATCGCCGACCCGGGAGCACGTGCCGGGGGCTCGTACCACAAGCTCGAGCGCAAGGTCGGAGATTTCGCCACCGTCGGCGTCGCGGTCCACGTGTCGTTCTCGAACGGCTCGGTGGCGAATGCCGGCATCGCCCTGACCGGCGTCGGCGCGATGAACCTCCGCGCAGAGGCGGCGGAGCAGGCGCTCGTGGGACAGGCACTCGACGAGCAGGCCGTCTCTGCGGCCGCCCGACTCGCAGCCGAGGCGGCGCGGCCGCGCACCGACGTCCGAGGGACGGAGGAGTACAAGCGCAACGTGGTGCGCGTCTTCACCGAGCGGGGGCTCCGGCAGGCGGCGGAGGTGGCCGGATGAACTGTCCGAACTGCGGCCAGACGCTGCTGGAAGAGGCAGGCCAGCACGCCGTCGTCCCAACCGCCGAAGTCGTCGACTGCCCGAACTGCGGGGCCCGCGTGAGCCTCGAGACCGGCCGGCTCGAGGCAGGCGTCTCACCGGAAGGTCGCGCTGAGGATCAGGGCGGCGCACCCATTCCTGATCACGCCCCGGAGACCTTCTCCGGCGAGACGACCGTCGAGGGCGTGATGGACGAGATCGAGGACAAGGAGCAGAGCCAGTCGTGATCACTCAGGCGAAACCAACGACAATCGAGATCACCGTCACCGTCAACGGCGCGGAGCGCTCACTCGAGGTCGAGCCACGGCTGCTGCTCGTCCATTTCCTGCGCGAGAAGCTCGGGCTCACCGGCACCCACGTCGGTTGCGACACGACGAACTGCGGGGCCTGCACGGTGCTGGTGGACGGCGTCCCGATCAAGTCGTGCACGCACTTCGCCGTCCAGGTCGACGGGAAGGCGGTGCAGACCGTGGAAGGGCTGGCCGGTGGCGGCCAGCTGCATCCGATTCAGGAGGGCTTCAGAGAAGAGCACGGGCTGCAGTGCGGGTTCTGCACGCCCGGGATGATGCTCGTGAGCTCGGCGCTGCTCGAGGAGAACCCGAACCCCAGCGAGGAGGAGATCCGCTGGGCGATCTCCGGGAACATCTGCCGCTGCACGGGCTACCAGAACATCGTCAAGGCGGTGCAGTGGGCCGCGAAGAGGATGGAGGAGTCGTCATGACCGCCGTCGAGTCCGAACACAAGGGCTGGCTCGGCCGCAGCGTCAAGCGTGTCGAGGACGCACGCTTCATCGCGGGCCGGGGCAACTACATCGAGGACATCAAGCTGCCCAACATGCTGCACATGGCGATCCTGCGCAGCCCGTTCGCGCACGCCAAGATCAACTCGATCGACACGTCGGCCGCCGGCGAGCTGCCGGGCGTCGTCGCCGTCGTCACCGGCGAGCTCCTCGCCGAGCACAAGCTCGCCTGGATGCCAACGCTCTCCGGCGATACGCAGGCCGTGCTCGCGACGGACAAGGTGCGCATGCAAGGCCAGGAGGTCGCGTGCGTGATCGCCGAGGACCCGTACATCGCGCATGACGCGCTCGAGCTGATCGCCGTCGATTACGACCCGCTTCCGGTTGTGATCAGTCCGCAGGCTGCGCTCGACCCGACGGCCCCCCTGATCCGGGACGACAAGGAAGACCAGACCGACAACAGGGTCTACCACTGGGAAGCGGGAGACGCCGAGGCCACCGAGAAGGCGTTCGCGGACGCCGACAAGGTCGTGCGGCTCGTCACCCACTACCCGCGTTGCCACCCCGCGCCGCTCGAGTGCTGTGGCTGCGTCGCCGACGTCAACCCGACAACGGGCAAGGCGACGATCTACATGACCTCGCAGGCGCCGCATCTACACCGGACCGTGTTCGCGCTCGTCGCGGGCCTGCCGGAGCAGAACATCCAGATCATCTCCCCCGACATCGGCGGGGGGTTCGGCAACAAGGTGCCCGTGTACCCGGGCTACGTCGTCGCGACCGCTGCGTCGCTGCTGCTCGGCCGGCCGGTGAAGTGGATCGAGGATCGCACCGGCAACCTGATCTCCACCGGGTTCGCGCGCGACTTCTACATGGACGGCGAGCTGGCGCTGAGCGAGGACGGGACGATGACGGGCCTCCGCGTGAAGATGCTCTCGGATCAGGGCTACGCGTACGCCGATGCGCAGCCCTCGAAGTTCAAGGCCGGGCTCTTTCACATCGTCACCGGCTCCTACGACATTCCGGCCGCGCACGTCGTCACCGAGGGCGCGTACACGAACAAGGCACCCGGCGGCGTGGCCTATCGGTGCTCGTTCCGCGTCACGGAGGCCTCGTACTTCATCGAGCGGCTCGTCCAGACGGCCGCGTACGAGCTCGGAGTCGACCCCGCCGAGCTGCGGCGGAAGAACTTCATCCCGCCCGAGAAGTTCCCCTACACGTCGGCGACAGGCTTCGAGTACGACTCCGGTGATTACGAGCCGGCCCTCGACCAGGCGCTGGAACGGATCGGCTACGAGGCGCTGCGCGAGGAGCAGCGGCAGGCCCGCGAGGAAGGACGGCTGCTCGGGATCGGCCTCGCAAGCTTCACGGAGGTCGTCGGGGCGGGCCCGAGCCGTCAGTACGACATCCTCGGGATCAAGATGTTCGACTCCGCCGAGCTGCGCGTGCACCCGACCGGGAAGGCGATCCTCAAGCTCGGGGTCAAGTCCCAGGGCCAGGGACACGAGACGACGTTCGCGCAGATCGTCGCCCACGAGCTCGGCATCCCGCCCGAGGACGTCACGGTGCAGGAGGGCGACACGGACAACACGCCGTACGGCCTCGGCACCTACGCGTCGCGCTCGACGCCCACGGCGGGCGCGGCGACGTCCGTGGCGGCGCGCAAGGTCCGCGAAAAGGCGAAGAAGCTCGCCGCGCACCTCCTCGAGGCGGCCGAGGACGACCTCGAATGGTCCGGCGCCGGGTTCTCGGTCAAGGGTGCGCCCGACCGGGCGAAGACGATCCAGGAGATCGCCTTCGCCGCGTACACGGATCATCCGGAGGGGATGGAGGCGGGACTCGAGGCGACGAACTACTACGACCCGCCGAACATGACGTATCCGTTCGGCACCTACGCGGTCGTCGTCGAGATCGACCGCGGCACGGGCCAGTGGGACGTGAAGAAGGTCGTCGCCGTCGACGACTGCGGAACGCGGATCAACCCGATGATCGTCGAGGGCCAGATCATGGGCGGCCTCACCGAGGGCTTCGGCATGGCGGCGATGGAGCTGATCACCTTCGACGAGGAGGGCAACTGCATCGGCGCCAACTTCATGGACTACCTGCTGCCGACGGCGTGGGAGACGCCGAGCTTCGAGCTCGGCGAGACCGTGACACCCTCGCCCCATCATCCGATCGGCGCGAAGGGCGTCGGCGAGTCGGCGACGGTCGGGTCGCCCGCGGCCTTCGTGAACGCCGTCGTCGACGCGCTCCAGCACGCGGGCGTCCGGGAGATCGGCATGCCCCTGACGTCCGACAAGGTCTGGGAGGCGCTGAACGAGGCGGGGCTGGCCGAGTGAACATCCTCGTGGAGGCCGGGCGGCTCGCCGCGGAGGGGAGGCCGTTCGCGCTCGCGACGGTCGTCGACGTCGAGCGACCGGCGTCGGCGCGGCGGGGCGACCACGCGGTCGTGACGCAGGACGGTGCGCTGCGCGGCTGGGTCGGAGGCGCATGCACCGAGCCCACCGTCGTCCGCGAGGCGCTCGCCGCGCTCGCCGACGGGGAGTCGCGGGTCGTGCGCGTCGAAGGCGGCTGTGAATCGGAGGGCACGATCGAGGTGCTGGTGGAACCGCAACTCCCTGCGCCCCTCCTCGCAGTGATCGGCGAGAGCCCGGCTGCGCGGACCCTGGGCGAGCTCGCCCGTGCGATCGGGTGGCGCGTCTCGGGCGAGCTCGGGCATGGAGCCGACGCCGTCGTCGTCGCCTCGATGGGACAGGGCGACGAGAACGCGCTGGAGGTCGCCCTGGCAAGCGAGGCCGACTACGTGGGCCTGGTTGCGAGCGCCAAGCGGGGATCGGCCGTCCTGGCCGACCTTCGCTCCCGGGGGCTCGACGAGGAGACTGTTGCCCGCGTCCGCTGTCCGGCAGGCCTCGATCTCGGGCCTTCGACCCAGGAGGAGATCGCTGTCGCGATCCTCGCCGAGCTCGTCGCCTGGCGGCACACGAAGCCGGGGTCGGCCGTGACCGAGCTCGTCGAGGCCGTCGACCCGGTTTGCGGGATGACCGTCTCGATCGCAGGCGCGCGCGAGACTGCCGAGCACGACGGCCGCACGTACTACTTCTGCGGCGCGGGGTGTCGCAGCCGCTTCGAGGCAGATCCCGAGCGCTACCTCGCGACGGCGTGAAGCTCGAGAACTCCTTCGAGGTCGCCGCCTCGACCGAGGCGGCATGGGAGCTGCTCATGGACGTCCCGCGCGTGATCCCGTGCATGCCCGGCGCCGAGCTCGTCGAGACGATCGACGACTCGCACTGGAAGGCGAGGATGCGGGTGAAGCTCGGGCCCATCTCACTCTCGTTTCTCACCGACGTCACGCGACAGGAGGTCGACGAGACCGGGCGCAGAGTCGTGCTCGCGACCAGCGCGCGCGAGGAGCGCGGACGAGGAGCCGCCAACGCGACGATCGAGTCGTCGCTCGCGAACGCCGACGGCGGCACGCGCGTGACGACCGCCACGGACCTGGCGCTGACGGGAATGGCCGCGCAGTTCGGCCGTGGCCTGATCCAGGACGTCACCGCCCAGCTGCTGCAGAGCTTCGCGGACTGCCTCGAGCAGCAGCTCGTCACGAACCCGGAGAGCTCGTCCGCCGAGGCGCCCGACCCCGTGCAGCCGCGCCCCGTCTCCGGCCTCCGGCTCGGCGCCACCGCGATGCGCTCGAGCCTCGCGCGGCACAAGCGTCTCGTCGCAGCCCTCTGGGCGATCTTCTTCTTCCTCTACCTATGGCTCGGGATGCTCGCCCTCGACGTGTCGGGCCCGAGCGCGTTCGTGGTCTCGGCGCTGCTCGGCGGTGCGATCTACTTCTACATCTGGATGTGCACCGACGACGATCCGGCACGACGAAGGCCATGGGCTCGAAGCTGAGCCGGGTCGGCCCGAGGTAGCCCCAGGCCGCCTACGATCTCTTCGTGTTCGCATCTATCGACGACGTCGAGCGTGCCCTCTCCCGGGAGTCGTACCTGCCCGACCGCGGCCTCGCGACCGCCGTCTTCCTCGCGTTCGCGATGCGCCGTCCCCTGCTCCTCGAGGGCGAGGCCGGCGTCGGCAAGACGGAGGTCGGCAAGACGCTCGCCCGCATCCTCGACGCGGAGCTGATCCGCCTCCAGTGCTACGAGGGGATCGACGCCTCACAGGCGCTCTACGAGTGGGACTACGCGCGCCAGCTGCTCTACGCGCGGACGCTCCAGGCCGGCGAGGTCGAGGCCGACAAGCGCGTCGCGGAGCTCTACGGCCCCGACTTCCTCGTCGAGCGGCCCCTGCTCCGGGCGATCCGCTCCGGCGCAGGTGCCCTGCTCCTGATCGACGAGCTCGACCGGGCCGACGACGAGTTCGAGGCGTTCCTGCTCGAGGTGCTCTCCGACTTCTCGGTCACGGTTCCCGAGCTCGGCACGATCGGCGCACCCGAGCCGCCCGCGGTCGTGATCACCTCGAACCGCACGCGCGAGCTCCACGATGCCCTCAAACGGCGCTGCCTCTACCACTGGATCGACTTCCCGAACCTCGAGCGCGAGGTGGAGATTATCCGCCTCCGCGCTCCGGGCGTCTCCGATCATCTCGCACGCTCGGTCGCGGAGGCCGTGGCGCGCCTGCGCGAGCTCGACCTCGTCAAGCTGCCGGGGATCGCCGAGGCGATCGACTGGTCGCAGGCGCTCGCCCACCTCGGCGCCGAGTCCGCGGACGGAGAGCAGGCACGCGAGACGCTCGGCTGGGTGATCAAGAACCGCGAGGACCTCGCCCGTGCGGAGGCGACCCTCCCGGCGCCGTGAGTGACGGCATCGGCGCGCTGACCGCCTTCGGGCGGGCCCTGCGGGGCGAGGGCGTTCCCGTAGGCACCGGGCGCATCGCCTCCTTCTGCCGGGCGGCGGCGCTGCTCCCGCCGGGCGATCTCTACTGGGCAGGGCGTGCGACGCTCCTCGGGCGCCGCGAGCACATTCCCGTCTACGACCGGGTCTTCCGTGGCTTCTTCGGAGCTGAGGCCGCTCCGGATGACCTTCCGCCGCCGCGGCCCTCGGACGCCGTGGTCGTCGAGCAGGAGCTCGGTCTCGCGAGCCCGGTCGAGCTGCTCAGGCACAAGAGCTTCGCGCGGTGCTCCCGGGAGGAGCTCGCGGAGCTGGCCGCACTGCTGGCGCAGCTCAGGGTGATCGTGCCGCGCCGGCGCACCCGCCGCTTCGCGCCGGCTCGATCGGGTGTGCCGGATCTTCGCCGGACGCTGCGCCGCTCGTTCCGGACCGGCGGCGAGCCGCTCGAGCGCCGCTTCCGCGCCCGGCGCAGCCGGCAGCGGCGGCTCGTCCTCGTCCTCGATGTGTCCGGCTCGATGGCGGACTACTCGCGGGCGCTGCTCGTGTTCGCCCACGCGGCGCTTCGGGCCGACCGACGGTGGGAGGCGTTCTGCTTCGGCACGCGGCTGACGCGGGTGACGCGCGCGCTTGCGGTCTCGCGCCCGGACGAGGCACTGGAGCGCGCCGCCGCCGAAGTCGTCGACTGGAGCGGCGGCACGCGGATCGGCGAGTCCCTGAAGGGGCTCCTCGACGAGTACGGGCACCGAGGGCTCGTACGCGGCGCCGTCGTCGTGCTCTGCTCGGACGGCCTCGAGATCGGCGATCCGGAGCTCCTCGCCGAGCAGATGGCGCGTCTCAACCGACTCGCCTACCGCGTGATCTGGCTCAATCCGCTCAAGGGGCACGAGGCGTACGAGCCGCTCGCGCGTGGGATGAGCGCGGCGCTTCCGTACGTCGACCTCTTCGCCGCCGGGCACAACCTGGCGAGCCTCGAGGAGCTCGGAATCGAGCTCTCGAGGCTCGACCTGTGACCTAGGAGCTAGGGAGCGGCTCGCTCGAAGGCCCTCGCGAGAGCGCGCTTCGCCAACACCTCGGCGAGGTGGGTGCGGTACTCGGCGGAGGCGTAGTTGTCGCCGATCGCTTCGGGAAGCGACTCTCCCACCTTCTCCGCCGCCGCCGCGATCGCCTCCTCCGAGGCCGGGCCGCCGACGAGCGCCTCGGCCGCGGAGGTCGCGTGCGCCGGCGGAGACACCGCGCCGCCGACGGTCAGCTGCGCACTCGTGCACGTGCCGTCCTCCACGGCCACGACCGCGGCGACGCCGACGACCGCATAGCGCGACGCAGGATGACCGTGCTTGACGTACGCCGCCCCGGTCCCCGACGCCGTCTCCGGAACCGTGACCGACGTGACGAGCTCTCCGGGCTCCAGCGCCGTCTCCAGGATCCCGAGGAAGAAGTCGTCGGCTGCGATGTCGCGCTCCCCGCCTTTGCCGGTTGCGGTGATCGTCGCTCCGAGCGCCTTCAGCACCGTCGGGTAGTCCGCGCCCGGATCCGCGTGGGCGACGCTTCCGCCCATCGTGCCGCAGCTTCGCACCTGGCGGTCGCCGATCATCGCGGCCGTCTCGGGGATCACCGGAGCGATCCCGATCGCGACCTCGGAGCCCGCGACCTCGGCGTGGGTGGCGAGCGCCCCGATCGTGAGGCCGCCGTTGCCCGAGATCCCGTCGAGGCCGGAAATCCGGCCGATGTCGACGAGCGCGGCCGGCGTCGCGAGTCGGAGCCGCATCATCGGCAGCAGGCTGTGGCCCCCCGCGAGCGGCCGCGAATCCGGAAGCTCGCCGAGGAGGGAGATCGCCTCGTCGAGGCTCGTCGCCCGGTGGTACTCGAACTCGGCTGGACGCATCGTGTACATCGCGCCTCCTATCCCTTCGCCTGTTCCATCGCCCGCCACACGCGTTCCGGCGTGAGCGGCATGTCGAGGTGGCGGATCCCGAGCGGGGCGAGTGCGTCCATGACCGCGTTCACGACCGCCGGTGTGGAGGCGATCGTCCCCGTCTCGCCGGCGCCCTTGACGCCCATCGGATTGACGTCGGTCGGGGTCTCGGTGCGGTCGACCTCGAACGAGGGGAAGAAGTCGGCCTTCGGGACGGCGTAGTCCATCAGGCTCGCCGTCGTGAGCTGGCCGTTCTCGTCGTAGACGCCGTACTCCCACAGCGCCTGTGCGATCCCTTGCGCGATCCCGCCGTGCACCTGGCCGTCGACGATCATCGGGTTGATCACCTTGCCGACGTCGTCGACTGCGACGTAGCGCTCGAGCCTCGTCTCGCCGGTCTCCGCGTCGATCTCGACCACTGCGATGTGCGTTCCGAACGGGAAGGTGCAGTTCGGCGGGTCGTAGTAGGTCGTGTCGTCGAGGAACGGCTCCTCGCCCTCGGGCAGGTCGTACGCGAGCGCCGCGGCGCCCGCGATCTCCTGGATCGTCTTCGCGCTCTCCGGCGAGCCCTTGACGTACGCCTTGCCCTCCTCGAAGACGATGTCGTCGACGTCGGCCTCGAGCATGTGGGCCGCGATCCGGCGAGCCTTCGCCTTGATCTTCTGGAGGCTGTTGTAGACCGCGACCGCACCGACGGCGGCGCTTCTGCTCGCGTAGGTCCCGTAGCCGAAGGGCGTGTTGAGGGTGTCGCCGATCTCGACGGTGACGTCCTCGATCGGGATCCCGAGCTCGGACGCGACCACCTGCGACACCGTCGTCTGGTGCCCCTGTCCTTGCGGCTGGGTCCCGATGGTGACCGCGACCTTGCCGGTCAGGTGCACACGGATGTTCGCGCTCTCCCACATCGACGCGCCCCAGCCCTCGCCGACCGTCCCGATCCACGCCGACGGCGCCGCGCCGCAGATCTCGACGTACGTGGAGAAGCCGATCCCGCGGTAGCGGCCCTGCTTGCGGGCCTCTGCCTGCTCGGCCCGGAAGCCGTCGTAGTCGACGATCTCGAGGGCCCGGTCGAGCGGCTTCTCGTACTCGCCGCTGTCGTACCGGAGCCCCCTGAGGATCCCGACGGGGTCGTAGGGGAAGGCGTCGGGCGGGATGAAGTTCCGGCGGCGGACGTCGACCGGGTCAAGGCCGAGCTCGTTCGCGACGAGGTCGACGGCCCGCTCGACGACGTACGTCGCCTCCGGCCTGCCCGCACCGCGGTACGCGTCGACCATGCCGGTGTTCGTGTAGACGCCGAGCACCTGGCAGTGGATGTTCGGGATGCGGTACGCGCCGGAGAGCATCCGCCCGTAGAGCGTCGTCGGGATGCCGGGAGCGATCGTCGAGAGGACGCCGCCGAGGTTCGCGTAGGTCTTCGCCTTCAGCGCCGTGATCGTGCCGTCGCGGTCGGCGCCGATCTCGACGTAGGTGACGTGGTCGCGGCCGTGGGTGGTCGCGGCGTAGTTCTCGCTTCTCGTCTCGATCCACTTCACCGGCCGGCCGACCTTCTCGGCCAGGGCCGCCATGAGCACGTACTCGTGGTAGAGGAAGATCTTCGTCCCGAAGCCGCCGCCGACGTGGAGGGCGATGCAGCGCATCTTCGTCTCCGGGATCCCGAAGACGAACGCGGTCATCAACAGGCGCATGATGTGCGGGTCCTGCGAGGACATCCAGACCGTGTACTCCCCGGTCGCCGGCTCGTACGTCGCGGCCGCGCCGCGTACCTCCATCGGCGTCGGGATCAGACGCTGGTTGACGAGCCGCTGCTTGACCACGACCTCCGCGTCCGCCAGCGCCTGGTCGGTCGCAGCCGCGTCCCCCGTGGACCAGTCCATGACGATGTTGCCGGGCGCGTTCTCGTGTAGCTGCGGCGCGCCCTCGGCCGCGGCTTGCTCGACGTCGACCACGACGTCCAGGGGCTCCCAGTCAACGTCGATCAGCTCGAGCGCGTCCTCCGCCGCGTAGCGCGTCTCGGCCACGACGGCCGCGACGCCGGCGCCCGTGAACGTGACGCGGTCGATCTCGAGCGCCCTCGGGGTGTTGACGAGGTTCTCGACCCCGCCGGCCTGCCAGGCGCACGGAAGCGCGGGCAGGTGCTCGAAGTCCTTGCCGGTGTAGACGCCGATCACGCCCGGGGCCTCGGCCGCCTTGGTGGTGTCGATGCTCTTGATCCGGGCATGCGCGTACGGCGAGCGCAGGATCGCGACGTACGTCATCCCCGGCAGCTTGAGATCGTCGAGGTACTTCGCGGCGCCGGTGATCAGTCGCGCGTCCTCGACGCGCTTGACCGGTGCGCCGACGAGCGTTGCCGTTTCCTCTGCAACCGTCGTCATCGCGACACCTCCGCGGCTTCGTGAACGGCTCGGACGATGTTCTCGTAGCCCGTGCACCGGCACAGGTTCCCCTCGAGGGCGTGCCGGATCTCGTCGTCGGACGGCGACGGGCTCTCGGCGAGCAGGTCGACGGTGGCCATGATCATCCCCGGCGTGCAGAAGCCGCACTGCAGGCCGTGCGTCTCGCGGAAGGCCTCTTGCACCGCGTGGAGCGCGCCGTTCGACGCCAGTCCTTCGATGGTGGTGACGGCGCCGCCGTCCGCCTGGACGGCCAGCACCGTGCACGACTTCACCGCCTTGCCGTCGAGATCGACGGTGCACGACCCGCACTGAGACGTGTCGCAGGCGATCTTCGTGCCGGTGAGCCCGACCTGGTCGCGGATGAAGTCCACGAGCAGCGTGCGCGCCTCCAGGTCGGCTTCACGGCGGACACCGTTGACGGTGATCGCTACGTGCATCGGCCCTCCTTCGGTCGTCGGCCGGCGTGGCGACGGAAGGAGCGGCGGCCGCGCCGCCCCCATCCGGCGCTGAGGCGACTCTACGCCTCGCCTCCGAGCATTTCCACGGTCCTCGGTGCGGGCGAGGCGGTGGCACAGTGAAGGCATGACGACCATGGCAGACCTGGACGAGCTCGCCATGGCCATGCCGCAGACGACGAAGGAAGTGTCCGACGACGGCCGGCCCTCGTACCTCGTGCACGGAAAGATGTTCTGCTTCCACCGGAACCGGCGGCCGGACGCGATCGACCCGGAGACCGGCGAGCGGTTGGACGACGTGCTCATGTTCCGCGTCGACAGCCTCGAGGAGAAGGATCTGATCCTCGCCGACGAACGCGGCGTGTACTTCACGACGCCGCACTTCCGGGGCTACCCGGCCGTGCTCGTCCGCATCCCCGATCTGGCGCGGATCGACCGCGAGGAGCTGCGCGAGCTGGTTGCCGGCGCATGGTTGACACGGGCGCAGAAGCGCGTGGCAAAGGCCTGGCTTTCCGAGCAAGGCCTCGACGGCGACTGAACGTCTCGGCGCCTAGCCAACGCGATTGCCGTAGCGGAGGTAGACCGTCCCGTTGCCGAAGCGCCGCTCGTCCACCAGCTCGAGCGCCAGCCGGACGTCGCCGGGGAAGGCCTGCTTGCCGCCCCCGACGAGAATCGGCACGAGGAAGAGGTGGCACTCGTCCACCAACCAGGCCCCGAAGGCGTGCGCGGCGAGCTCGGGACCGCCGACGGCGAGATCGAGTTCCGCGGTCTCCTTGAGCTCGCGGACTGCTCCCGGGTCGAAGTGGCGCACGACCCGCGTCCTCGCGGTCGAAGCGGACTCCAACGTCGTCGAATAGACGATCTTGTCTGCCCCCCGCCAGATCTCGGCGAAGTCGCGGATGAAGGGCGGCTGGTCGGCGAGGCCGATGGTCTCCCAGACGGCCATCGTCTCGTACAGCCGGCGCCCGAAGAGGAAGGTGCCGACCGACCGTTCGAGGTCGTTGACGAATGCATGCACCTCCTCGGCCGGCTCAGCCCAGTCGAACTTGCCGTACTCGTCCTCGATGTAGCCGTCGAGCGAGGCGATCGCCGAGTAGATCAGCTTGGCCAGGGTCAACCTCCTTCAGATGGCGGGAGCGTAGGTCACGAGGATCGCCCCGCCTCGTCCTGCCGCGAGCGCGGCGGCTCTTGTGCAGGTGCTCTATACCTGGTATACATACTCAGTATGTTCGGACTCTGGAGCCACTCGTGAGCGTCCGTCACGCCCTTCTTGCCCTCCTGAGCGAGGGGCCGAAGTACGGCCTTCGGCTGCAGAGTGACTTCGAGTCGCGGACCGGCAAGGTATGGCCGCTCAACGTCGGGCAGGTCTATACGACAGTGCAGCGCCTCGAGCGGGACGGGTTCGTCGAGAGCGACGACGGTAAAGGCGAGCGCTCGCAGAAGCGCTACCGGATCACCTCCGCGGGGGAAGGCGAGCTGGCCGACTGGCTCCGCACTCCGCCCGACCTCGTGCCGCCCCCGCGTGACGAGCTCGTGATCAAGGTGCTCGTAGCCCTTCAGGTTCCGGGGACCGACGTCCACGAGATCCTGCAGGTGCACCGACGGTACGTGATCGAGGTGATGCAGCGTTACACCCAGGTCAAGGCAGCCGCCGCTGAGGACGAGGTGGCGCTCGCGCTCGTTGCCGATGCCGAGCTCTTCCGGCTGGAGGCGATCGTGCGCTGGCTCGACGCCGCCGACGTCCGCCTGAAGCAGCGGCAACCGCTCGCTCCGGCCGTACCGGACGAGGCACCTGTCGAACCAACTCGCACGATGGAGGTTCCGCAATGACCAGCGCACTCGAACTGCGTCAGGTATCGAAGGTCTACGGCTCCGGCCCGACCGAGGTGGATGCGCTCCAGGACGTCGACGTCTCGGTCGAGCGCGGCGAGCTCGTGGCGATCATGGGGCCGAGCGGCTCCGGCAAGAGCACGCTGCTCACGATCGCGGGCAGCCTCGAGGAGCCGACGAGCGGCCAGGTGCTCGTGGACGGCGTCGACGTCGGGACCGTCTCCCGGTCGGAGCGGGCGAAGATGCGGCGTCGCTCGATCGGCTACGTCTTTCAGGACTTCAACCTGCTCCCCGGGTTGACGGCGCTCGAGAACGTCACGCTGCCGCTCGAGCTCGACGGCACCCGCGCGAAGGCCGCACGCGCGGCAGGCCTGGAGGCGATGGAGGAGCTCGATGTCGCCGAGCATGCGGATCGCTATCCCGACGAGCTCTCCGGCGGCGAGCGCCAGCGTGTGGCGATCGCCCGTGCGATCGTCGGTGGACGCGGCCTGCTCCTCGCCGACGAGCCGACCGGCGCGCTCGACTCCGTGAACGGCGAGGCGGTCATGCGCCTACTCAAGAGCGCAACGCACCGGGGCGTCGCCGGGGTCGTCGTCACCCACGAGGCGCAGCTTGCGTCCTGGGCCGACCGCGTCATCTTCCTCCGCGACGGCCGCGTCGTCGACCAGACGGCAGCGCCGCCCGGCCCCGAGTCGCTGCTCGCGGCAGCTGACGGGCGATGACGACGCTTGCGCAGCCCGCCTCCCTCGGCGGACCGAGTAGCGGCGGCGTCCCCGCCCGCCGCGCGCTCGTGCGCTGGGCGTTGCGGATGTTCCGCCGCGAGTGGCGGCAGCAGCTCCTGGTGGTGACCCTGCTCACCATCGCCGTCGCTGCTGCGATCGGCAGCATCACGCTCGTCTACAACACGGGCCTTGCGGTCGACTCAGAATTCGGCTCGGCCAATACCGTGCTGGAGTTCGACGGCACCGATCCGCCCAAGCTCCAGGCCGGACTCGCCTCCGCTCGGAGATCGTTCGGGACGATCGACGTCATCGGCCACCGCTCGGTCGCCGTCCCCGGCAGCGTCGACAAGGTGGACTTCCGCTCGCAGGACCCGCACGGCGCCTACGGCGGCGAGCTCCTCGCGCTTCGCCGGGGCCGCTACCCGCAGGGACGCGGCGAGGTCGCCGTCACCGACGGGGTGGCGAAACTGCTGCGGCTCGAGCTGGGATCGACGCTGGCCCTCGACGGCCTCCGCCGGACGGTCGTCGGCATCGTCGAGAACCCCCGCGAGCTCAGCGACGAGTTCGCTCTCACGTCACTCTCTTCCGCGACCACGCCGGACCACGTCTCGGTTCTCGTGAACACGAGTCGGGAGTCGGTTGAGTCCTTCTTCGGACCCGGGAACCCCCCACCGGCCTACGCCGGAACGATGCTTCGGGGCAGCGACCGACCGCCGGACACGTTGGCCATGTTCTCCGTGGCCACCGTCTTCCTCCTCCTGGCCTCGCTCATTGCCGCGGCCGGCTTCGCGGCTGTCGCCCAGCGACGGCTCCGCCAGCTCGGCATGCTCGCCGCGATCGGGGCGACGCAGAAGCATCTTCGCCTCGTGCTGCTGGCCAACGGTGCCATCGTCGGCGCGATCGCCGCACTCTGCGGGACGATCGTGGGCCTTGCGCTGTGGGTCGCCGCCGGCCCGACGCTCGAATCCGCCGTCGACCATCGCGTCGAACGGCTCAGCCTGCCGTGGGAGCTGATCGCGGTGACCCTCCTCATCGCGCTGTTCGGAGCGACAGCCGCCGCCTGGTGGCCGGGGCGAACGGTCGCTCGGCTTCCGGTCGCGCTTGCGCTGTCAGGGCGGCCGCCCAAACCGCGGCCCGCACGCCACTCGGCCTTCGCGGCAGCGGCGCTGATCGCAGCCGGCATCGGCTGCCTCGCATTGTCCAACCGAGACAGGCCGCCGCTCATCGTTGCCGGGCTCGTGGCGGCGATCCTCGGCTGCCTGCTGCTAGGCCCGCTGGCGATACGTCTGTTCTCTCGCCTGGCCGGGCGAGTCTCCATTGCTCCGCGATTGGCGTTGCGAGATCTCGTTCGTTATCAGGCGCGTTCAGGAGCGGCACTCGCGGCAGTCACCCTTGCTCTCGGTATCGCAGCGACGATCGTCGTCATCGCCTCCGCCGAGGAGGCGGAGTCGGCGGCTCAGCCGCCCAATCTCTCCGACCGGCAGATCCGCGTGTACATGGGCTCGTCGGACGGCCGGGAACTCACCCCGGTCGAGGCGCTGGCCGGCGTCGATCGCCTCGCCGTGCGCGTCCGACAGCTCACCGCCCGACTCGATCGCGCAACCGTGGTCCCGCTCCAGCACGCCTTCCAACCCGGGGCGACACCCTTTGTGGCCGGGGGCAAGCGAGTGCTGCCGACCATCGACCTCGCGAGGCGATCCGACTCCCCGTCAGGGCGGAAGATGTACGCGGCGGACTCGCAGCTCTTTGTCGCGACGCCCGCGGTCCTCAGGTACCTCGGGATCGATCAGGCCTCGATCGATCCGAGTACGGACTTCCTCGCCGACCGCAGCCTGTCGACGAACGGGCTCGTCATCCCGAGCATGGCCGCTCGCGCGGAGCTTCCGGTCGAAAACGTCCAGAAGATCGAGACCGGCCAGCACCTCTTCGGCGCGCCGTATGAGTCTGCCGCCCGGAAGCCGCCGACGTTCATCACGCTCAACGGTCTTCGCCGCCACGGCTGGAAGCGGCTTCCGGCCGGCTGGCTCGTCGACTCGAGCCAAGCCTTGACGGGCGATCAGATCGCGGACGCCCGAGACCTCGCCGCGAATGCCGGCCTCACAATCGAGGTTCGACGAGAGGCCGCCTCCCTGACGAAGGCCATGGTCATCGCGACGGCCGCAGGCGGTCTCCTGGCGCTCGCCATTCTCGCGATGACGGTCGGACTGATCCGCGGCGAGAGCGCCGGTGACCTCCGCACGCTGACTGCGACCGGAGCCACCTCCCGGATTCGCCGTACCCTGGCGGCCGCCACCGCCGGAGCCCTTGCCCTCCTCGGCGCACTTCTCGGCGTCGCCGGCGCGTATGTCGTCCTCGGGGCGACGTATTACGACGACCTCGGCTACCTGAGCGACGTACCGATCCTCTACCTGATCCTGACGGTCGTCGGTGTGCCGCTGGCCGCCGCCGCGGCGGGATGGCTCCTCAGCGGCCGCGAGCCCGCCGCGATCGCCAGGCCCGTCATGGAGTAACCGTTCAGCGACGGCCCGGCACATTCATCCGTCGAGCCGTCCCCCTCGGCGCTGACTCCTCGAGCAGGTCTAGGATCGCGGCATGGAGCTGATCCACACCTGCTACCGCATCACCGACCCCGAGCGGTCGATCGCGTTCTACGAGGCGCTCGGCCTCGAGCGCAGACGCGAGCTGCCGATCCGCGACGAGGCGGTCAACTACTTCCTCGGCGTCCCGGGCAAGGACGTGCCCGAGCTCGAGCTCACGCACAACTTCGGCATCGACTCCTACGAGCTCGGCAGCGGCTACGGGCACATCGCCCTGACGGTGGACGACCTCGACGCGACGCTCTCGGGCCTCGCCGAGCAGGGCATCGAGCCCGAGCGCCCGCCGTACCAGGTCCGCGAGGGTGGCTCGCGGCTCTGCTTCGTCCGCGACCCGGACGGCTACCGGATCGAGCTGATCGAGCGGTCGGCCGCGAACTAGAAGTCGATGTCGCTAACTGCTGGAGGTGAGATCTCTAGCGGCCCTTAGTTGGTTCGCCGTGAGTGGTAGTCGCGCATCGATCCTCATTTTGGAGGGTTGTTTTTTGCCCTCAACTGGGTATCAGGCGACTGTTACTGCGACCAGGAGGCTAAAGATGTATATCGGTGGTGGCGTACTCCTACTTATCCTGATCATTCTGCTGATCATTTTCCTCCTGTAGGACTGCTTGCTGGATCGCGAAAAGCGGAGCCGGGCGTCGCGTTCGCTACCGCGTCTTCCGCTTCGCCCGGCTTCTCTTTTCGCATCTGGTCAGCTGTGCTCTTCGGCCTCGCGCTGTTGCCCCGGGGGAGCTTTCATATCGATTCGGTCTGACCACAGCACGTAGACGAGCACCGTTAGCGCAGCCGCTGCGGCGAGCATGACGAGCAAGGCCTCCGTGGACGGTCCGATCTCGGGCTGGTACAGCACTGAGGGTGGAAGCAACTTGACGGTGGGGATCGTCGCGATGCTGAGGAGGAACTGGAGCACCGACGCCCCGATGCTGATGGCGGGCAGTTCGTTTTCCCGCCGGGCCCAGCGCACCACGAACTGGACGACGTCAATGTCCGGCCGAGTCACCCCAGCCCAAGCTATGACGGCGGAGAGGGCGAGGATCGACCAGGCGAGAGCAAGAGCGAACGGAATCAGAGCAGCCGAAGCCGGCCCGAGACCCTCCTGCCAGGCTGCCAGTGCCACGCAGATGAGCCCGGCAGCGAAGCGAGCGAGACCGCCCCAATGCGGAAGCAGCAAAGCCGAAGCCGCCAGCTTCACATGGGTGCGCGCGCTCGTCTGTAGCTCGGCGACAGGGAGCCGCCAGATGTTCGGGGAGATGACGTTCGCGAGCCCGGATGCTGCCTCGATGACGCCGTAGAGGCCGATGAACTGCCAGCGCGACCAGGGGGCGACTCCGCCTAGCGCGGTCGCAGTCACAATCACGCCGACCAGGTTCAGAAAGGAGAGCAGGAAGACGAGCGCAAGACCTCGGAAGGCCCGGGCCGATGTCTGCTGTGAAGAAGCCGCCGAACTGGAAGCCGTCACCCGCTACCTCGTGAGTACGGCTCCGGAATCCCTTGCGACATTTCCACGACGTATCCCGAAGATCGTCGTTTTAACCACTCGGGACAGGCAGCTTTCGCCACGAGCTTCACCCGCCGATGGCGTCCTAAAGCGCTGGGCAGTCAGCTCAACGTTCGGAATCTCCCCGACGGCTACCGGATCGAGCTGATCGAGCGCTCGGCGAAGTAGCAGCCGGCGTCGGCCGAGTCGCCCTCCGCGGCGGAGAGGCGTATTTGGGTCTTGAGTCTTCCCGCTCTCTCGCGAGACTCGTGCGACACGGCTCGGGTTCGCTCCATGCTGTCCGAGTATTCATTCTTCTATCTCGCGTAGACTGC
>DASTCG010000062.1:0-4838 GCA_035711385.1 Gaiellaceae bacterium | reverse complement strand
TCGTACTCGTCGTGGCGGCGGAACCAGATCCCGTTCTCGTTGCGCCCCAGCGGCGCCCGGTCGAGCCACTGGTACATGCCCCAGAGCCCGTCGAGCCCACGCGCGTAGGACGAGTACATGTGGTAGACGACGCCGTCCTCGAGCACGAAGGAGCTCATGCCGGGAGCTTCGCGGGTGAACGTCGCCCAGTCCGTGCCGGTCCTCGCGGCGAACTCGGCCTGCGGCCCTTCCTTGCCGGCTTCGAGAGACGGCCTCACGTCGACCGTGCGGAAGTTGTACTCGACCATCCCCTCGCGCTGCTGCTCCTCGGTGACGGACGTGTTGAAGTCGTAGTTGAAGTCGCTTGGGAACGACGACGCCCACGGAAAGCTCCACCCCATCCGGCGCTTGTAGGCCTGCAGCTGGACGAGCGGGGCACGCGAAATCGCCGTGAATGCGACGTCGTGATTCTCGAGGTGCACGACGAAGCCGTTGAACCCGTCAGCGATCGACGAGCAGGCCGGGCATCCGGCCGTGTAGTCGGGGCCGAACATGAAGTGGTAGACGAGGAGCTGCGAGCGACCTCGGAAGAGGTCTTGAAGCGAGGCGCTTCCCGCGTCGGTCTCGAATCGATACTCCGTGTCGATCCGGACCCACGGCAACTCCTGCCGCTGCCGGGCGAGCTCGTCGCTGCGCCGGGTCAGCTCTTTCTCGGCGTCGAGCAGCTCGAGCCGGGCTGCCAGCCACTCTTCGCGCGTTCCTGTCCTGTGGTGAGTCATTGCTTCTCTCCCTCCTGTACGCGTTTCACATCGCTCTCGTGAGGCCCGGAACCGCTGCGGGCGCGAGCACGACGAGGACACCCAGTGCGACGATCGCGAGCGCGAGCGGCACGTCGACCGAGGCTCTCGGCGGCAGCAGCTTCTGGGCGAGCACGAGGACGGCGACGACGGACATCCAGGTCACGCTCATGACGCCCAGGGCTGCCAACATCACCATCAAGCCGATGCTCGCGCCGACGCAGTAGAGGCCGAGCTCGAATCCCGAGCGGACGCTCGCGCGACAGCGCCGGCGGCAGGTGCGCTTGAGCGGCGTGAGCTCATAGAGGCCGGCAGCGATCGTCAGCGCACCGGCGATGGAAGACCCGTGCGGCCGATCCAGCATGTAGACCGCAGGGCCGACGAGCGTCCAGACGGCGAGGTACGAGCCGACGAACAGCACGACGGCGAGCGCGCGACCGTTCGCGCGGGTGTATCGCAGGGCGGCTGGAGCTGCGCCCGGCAGCATCATCGCGGCCATCATCGACACCCAGGCGGCGACGAAGAACGGGAGCGAGCCGAGGTCGGTCGCGACGCCCATGTCCATTCCATCGAGCTGGCGAACCGTGACCACCCACGAGACTGCGGCGAGCCCGAGCGTCGCCGTCAACGCGGAAGCCGTTCCGGCCGTCCTGGGCGCCTGCTCCGCGACGCTCATTCGCCCGCCGCCTGCTCTTGGCGCTTCGTGATCCCGAGTCGGGCCGTGGGATGCTCCTCGCGGCTGGCCGGGAGCGTCTCGCCGGTCTCGAGCAGGGTCTTGAGGCTGGAGAGGATGGGTGGCCAGCCCTGGCTCACCAGCGAGGCCATCAGACTGCCCGCCTCGAAGCCGTCGTGGACGACGGTCAGCTTGACGAGCTCGCCGAGTGGCTCGATCTCGAAGGTCACCTTCGACCGGCGCTCGGCGGCGAGCCGCTCGCGGGCCTCGTCGGTCAGCTCCAGGACGTCCAGGAGCTCGGGTGTGGGGGTGTGCCAGCTGTACGAGAGCCGACGGGGCGGGTCGGACTCGAGCACGACCTGCTCGGGGTCGTCGATCGTCACGTCGAAGAGCTCCCAGCGCATCGTCGAGCCCGGCTTCCAGTCGGTCTGGAACGTGGCGCCCCAGTAGCGCCGAGTGAAGGCCGGGTCGGTGAGCGCCCGCCAGAGCTCCTCTGGCGTCGTGCGGATGTAGGTCGCATAGACAAAGGAAGGCTTGTCCACGGTCGTCTCCTCCAGTGCTTGTTTGAGGTCAGCGAGGGCGCGGACCCGGTCACGCTCGTAACGGGTGATCCAGCGCTGGCCGATCTCGTTGATCGGGGCTGCGTTGAGGTAGTGGAGCTTCTCTCGCCCGCGGCGGACGGTCGTGACGAGGTTCGCTGCCTCGAGGACCGCGAGGTGCTTGCTGACCGACTGCCGGGCCATGTCGAGCCCGGCGCAGAGCTCGCGCAGGGTCTGCCCGTTTCGGCTGTTCAGGTTGTCGAGCAGCTGACGGCGGCTCGGGTCGGCGAGCGCCTTGAACACGTCGTCCATCTGCGGATATGCAGCCACTTGGCTGCCTAATATATGCAACCTCCGGGCTGCGTGTCAAGCCGAGGGGCCGGGAGCCTGACGCTCCCGACCCGCCGCCTTGGCTCAGCAGATCTGGTTGTCGGGCGTCAGGGAGCTCGTCGGCGAGCGGTTACCCGCGCTGTCGACGGCCTGCACGGAGAACGTGTTCGACGTCTGCGTGCCGTACGTGATCCACCTGTCGATGCCGACCTGGGCGCCGTCGAAGACGCCGTTCACGCGCACCTCGTACAGGATCGCGGACTGCGGGTCGACGTCGTCGACCGACTCGTCCCAGAAGAGCCACGTCTCGCAGCCGAAGTCGAACGCGTACAGGTTGCCCGGCGCCGACGGTCCGGCCGTGTCGGTGTTCTGGAGCGTGCTCGACGTCACCGCAGCGCTCGGCGAGCGCCGATTGCCGTGTCACCCCTATAACGGGCGGCGCGCGCGAACGGATTTAGGAAGACCCGCTTCGTGGAGCAGGCCGATCGGGTACATCGTCGGTGTTCCGGAGAGGAGAGCGAAGGTGGTGGAGAGAATGATCGAGGCGAACGGCGTCGAGCTCTGCACGGAGCCCTTCGGTGAGCCTGCCGACCCGCCGATTCTCCTGGTCATGGGCATTGGTGGCTCGATGCTCTGGTGGGAGGAGGATTTCTGCCGGCTGCTGGCCGACAGCGGGAGGTTCGTGATCCGCTACGACCACCGCGACACGGGCCGATCGGTCACCTACGAGCCCGGACGCCCCGAATACACGGGCGCAGACCTGGTTGCCGACGCCGTCGGCGTGCTCGACGCCTACGAGATCCCGGCCGCCCACGTGGTCGGCGTCTCAGCGGGCGGAGCGTTCGCGCAGCTACTGGCGCTCAACTTCGGCGATCGCGTCCTCTCGCTCGTCCTCATCAGCACGTCGCCGGCGACGCCGGGCGAGCGCGGACTTCCTCCGGCCACCGAGCGGTACGCACGGTTCCTGGCGACAGCGGACATGGATCGGTCGGACGCCGAGTCGGTGGTCGAGTACCTGGTCGACTACGCGCGCATCCTTGCGGGCGGCGAGCGCCAGTTCGATGAGGCGGCTGTCCGCCGGCTCGTCCGTCGCGATGTCAGGCGTGCGCGGGACATTTCCTCTTCCGAGAACCACGACATGCTCCCGGAGGGCGAGATGTCGCACGAGCCCCTGTCCTCGCTCGCGGTGCCCACGCTGGTGATCCACGGCACCGCTGATCCGATGTTCCCGTTCGAGCATGGGCAGGCGCTTGCCGAGGAGATCCCGGGAGCGAGCCTGCTGGCGCTGGCGGGGGCCGGTCACGGGATCGATCGAGCCGACTGGGAGACCATCGTCCGCGCAATCGTCGCTCACACCGCTCCAGACGGTGGGACTCTCCCCTGAAGGCAGCGCCGCCCGGAGCACCAGCTCGAAGCGCGCTCAGCCGAGCTGGCGGTCCAGGTTGTAGGCGGCGCTGATCAGCGCGAGGTGCCGGGAGTACGCGCCCGCTCAGGGCACGAGCACGAGTTTTCCCACGGACGCGGACTGCTCCAGCAGCTCGTGAGCGCGGCGCGCATCGGACAGTGGCAGGCGCTCGGCCACGACCGGGTGGATCTTGTCCTCACGGAGCAGCTCGAGGAGCGCGCGGAAGTCCTCCCGGAACCACTCCGGGTTGCGGGGACCTCCACCCACGGAAAGCGGTCGCCGGCTTCCACCCACGGGAAGCCATTGGCGTCCCTCGCGCAGCTTCTGGATCTTGTAGGCAGACACGCGTCGGCGGGGCGAGAGCAGGCCCCAGAGTCCGACGCCTGCGGTCGTCGCGTACCACTCCATCCACCCTCGCCAGCTCTTGCGCCCTTGCGCGAGCAGGTCGTAGTGGCCGTACACGACCAGCCGTCCGCCTGGCCGCAGCGCGCGGAAGGAGCGGAGCGAAATCTTGCCCCCGAGCCCGTCGAGCACGACGTCCACGCCGTTCCCGGGGAGCTCGCGCATCCGCGCCAGGAAATCCTCGTTGCGGTAGTCGATCGCCACCCCGCCGAGCCGCTCGACGGCGGCACGGTCTCGAGCCGAACAGGTCCCGTACATGCGAAGCCCGGCCGCAGCTCCGAGCTCGAGCAGTGCGGTGCCCACCCTGCCGGCCGCGCCGTGGACGAGCACCGTCTCGCCGCGCTTGACCTTCGCCGTGCGGTGCAGCAGCTGGTAGGCGGTCATGTAGATGAACACGAGGCTCACGACCTCGGCCGGGTCGAAGTCCTCGGGCACCTCGACCGCGTCCACCTCCCGCACGCAGACGCGCTCCGCGTCGGCCCCCCACACCGTCAGCGCGCCGATGCGGTCTCCCACCTTCAGCCGCGAGCAGCCCGGGCCGAGCTCTTCGACGACGCCGACGAGTTCGTAGCCGGGCGTGAACGGCGGCTTCGGCACACCGAGATAGGTGCCGGCGCGCAGCTGGGCATCGGTGAACGAGACGCCGGCGGCCAGAACCCTGACGCTGACCTCGCCCGGCCCTGGCCGAGGATCATCCTCCTCCACCACTTTCA
>DASTCG010000061.1:0-11368 GCA_035711385.1 Gaiellaceae bacterium | reverse complement strand
AGTGTCGTGCGCGTGCTCGGGACCGCGTGCGGGCTCGGGATCTCCGGCTCGGGCTGGGTGGCGGGCCCTGACCTCGTCGTCACGAACGCGCACGTCGTCGCCGGCCAACAGGACACCACCGCCGACGGTCACCCCGCCCAGGTCTTCGCGTTCGACAGCCGGAACGACATCGCCGTTCTCCATGTCCCAAGGCTGGGCCGGCCGGCGCTGGCCCAGACGAGACCGAGGCAGGGTGCGCCCGCGGCCATCGTCGGCTACCCCGAGAACGGGCCGCTCACGATCGTTCCGGGGCGGGTCGGCGGAATCGCGACGGTGCTGAGCGACGACGCGTACGGCCGGGGCCCGGTGACGCGCCGCATCGTCAGCTTCCGCGGGCGCGTCCGGCACGGAAACTCCGGCGGCCCCCTCGTGAACGGCGACGGCCGGGTCGTCGGGACGGTCTTCGCCTCTCGCACCGGCAGCGTCGCCGGCTACGCCGTGGATCCCGACCTCGTCCGGAATGCGATCGCCAAGGCACGCGGCCCGGTCTCGTCCGGCCCCTGCGCCGACTAAGCGGCCTCGAGCAGCTCGAGGATCCCGAGCGGCCGGCGGAACGGCGCCACGAGATAGACGCCTTGGGCGCGGTCCCGCGAGGCTTCGACGAGCTCCCGCGCGAGCTCCATGCCGACGCTCGAGCCGTCCGGGCCCGCGTCGCGGAGCGCCTCCTGCACCGGATCAGGGACGACGATGCCAGGTACCTCGTTGTGGAGACGGAGCGCGAGCGCGTGGCTCCAGACGGGGAAGACGCCGATGAGCACGGGGATGGGTGAGGGCCCGCCGAATCGATCGAGGAAGCGGTCCCAGCGCTCGAGGTCGAAGACGATCTGCGTCATCGCGAAGTCGGCGCCCGCCTCGATCTTCCGACGGAACCGTTCGACCTCGACGTCGAGGTCGTCGGCCGTCGGATTGACGGCGACGCCCGTGTAGAAGGACGTCGCTGCGTCGATGGCGCGACCGTTGTAGTCCTCGCCTCGGTTCAGGTGTGAGATCAGCTGGACGAGCCCGATCGCGTCCACCTCGTACACGCCGCTCGAGCCCGGGTAGTCGCCGACCTCGGGCGGGTCACCGGTGACCGCGAGGACGTTGCGGATCCCCTCCGCGTGGCCTCCGAGGAGCTGAGACTCGAGGCCGAGGACGGTCGCGTCGCGGGTCGTGAGATGGGGGATGGTCTCGAGGGCGGTGGTGCGCTGGATGGCGGTCGAGAGCATGAGCGCGCTCATTCCCGCTCGGGCCGTCGCGTTGTCGTTGATGTCCACAAAGGAGGCTCCGCCGTTCTCGAGCGCCTGGGCGATCTCGAGCATGCCCCGGTGACTTCCGCCGAGCGGGGGGTCGAGCTGGACCGACGTGACCCACTCGCCTTCACGGAACATCCCGGCGAGGCGCGTCTCCTCCGCCTGCTCGACGACGGAGAGCTTGACCTCGCGTTCGTGGAAGACGAGCGGGGCCGAGGGTGCGCGCTCCACTTGGACGGCCTCGGCGATCGCGCCGATCTCGCCGGGCGTCGTGCCGCAGCAGCCGCCGATGATCCTGGCGCCCAGATCGCGTGCGTGGGCGGCGAAGTCGGCGAAGTACTCCGGGGTCGCGTGCGGGAAGACCACCCGACTCCCCGCCATGCTCGCGAGGCCGATGTTCGGCATCGCGGCGAGCGGCAGGTCGCCGTCCGCGTCGTGCATCTCGTGGAGCGCCGTCAGCGCCGCGTGGATCCCTGCGCCGTGGTTCGCGCCGATCGCGGCCAGCTCGGCACCGGCGAGGGTCTCGACGGCCTGTCTCGCGGTGACGCCGCCGAGGGTCTCGCCCTGCTCGTCGAAGGTCATCAGTGCGACGATCGGCAGCGACGCCACCTCGCGTACCGCCTCGATCGCGATCAGGAGCTCCTCGAGCTCGTAGAACGTCTCGATGACGAAGAGGTCGACGCCGCGCGCATGCTGCGCCTCGGCCTGCTCCGAGAAGATGCGTCGCCGGTACTCGGTCGTGACGTCTGCCAGCTCGCCGAGCGGACCGATCGAGCCGCCGATGTAGACGTCCCGGCCGGCGATCTCGCGCGCCTCCCGCGCGAGCTTCACCGCCGTGCTGTTGATGCGCTCGACCTCGTCTTCGAGGAAGTGGGCGCCGAGCTTTCGGCGGTTGGCGCCGAAGGTGTTCGTCTCGATCAGATCGGCGCCAGCACGGATGAAGCTGACGTGAAGCGAGACCACGGTTTCGGGGGAGCGGAGATTCGCTTCCTCGGGGACTCGGAGGCGGGGAGCGGCGCCGGAGATGAGCGTTCCCATGCCGCCGTCGGCAACGACAATAGGCCCGTTTTGCAGGCGTTTTTCGAACGGCGTCATCATTCCACCCACTCTACGCGGAACGGCGCGGGCGGGTCGGATCGGAGATTTGAGTGAAGCGCCGTAGTCAACCGCCAAAGGGTGATGGATCAACCGAGCACCGCGCAGCAAAGTGCGCATGTAACCGATGGGGCCCGATGCGGCGGGGCCTCCAGCGGATCAGACCGAGGGGCCCGATGCGGCGGGGCCTTTTCGGGACGAGCGGGGCCCGATGCGGCGGGGCCCACTCGCAGACTCAAGCGGCTCTCTACTCGAGAGAATCAGGCGGGGCCGGGCGGCGGCCCCGCCTGAGTGTTTCCGGAGAACGCTTCAGGCGCGGGAGGATGCGGCCGATACGGAACGGGGACTCCTCCGCGGGGAACTAACGGCACCTAGCACCTTGTGGCGAAGTCCGACGGCGCGCCCTCGGCGCGCCGTCTCCGTTCTCAGCGGCCGCAGGCACGAGACCACGCCCCGAGGGGCCGGTCCGTCAGTGGATCGTCCTGCCCTCCATGCCGCCCGCGACGACGACGACCTGCCCGGTCACGTGGCCCGAGAGCTCGTCGGAGGACAGCACGACCACCTGCCGGGCGACGTCCTCCGGCGTCGCCACCTTGCGGAGCGCCATCGTCCGCGTCACCCGCTCGACGGTCGCCGGGTCCTCGACCTCGGCGCGCGCCATCGGCGTCTTCGTCCACCCCGGGCAGACGCAGTTCACGCGGGCCCGCGGGGCGATGCGAACGACCTCGTTCTTGAGGCTGAGCAGGAGCCCGTGCGCGATCGCGGACTTCGCGGCTGCGTAGTCGGCGTGTCCCGCCTCGCCGAAGATCCCCGCAGTGGAGGAGACCAGCACGAGGCTCCCGTGGCCGCTCTCGGCCACCGAGCGGAAAAACCCCCGCGCGGTCAGGAACGTCGCAGTCAGGTTCAGGCGCAACGTCTCCTCCCAGCGCGCGAGCGGGAGCTCCCAGACCGGCACGTCCTCCCTCGGCCAGACGCCGGCGACCGCGGCGCAGGCGTCGAGCGCGCCGGCCTCGACGAAGAGCCGCTCGACCTCGTCCTCCCGCGTCAGGTCGGCCTGGACGACCCGCGCCGCACCGAGCGCCTCGGCCCGATCCCGGCCGCGGTGGTAGTGCGCGGACACCTCGGCGCCCTCGCGCATGAACTCCCGGGCGCAGGCGGAGCCGATTCCGCCGGAGGCGCCGGTGACTAGGATGCGCTTGCCCCGTAACCCGGTCTCCATGCGGCGACACTACCCGGGGGGCGAGCCCACCGACCGACGTTCATTCTGGCAGCCTCCCCATTTGCAACCGACCAGGAGGCTGAGTGAAAGTCCACATCATCAGCGACATGGAGGGTGTCGCGGGCATCGTCCGGGCCGAGCAGACGATCGGCGGCCACGAGATGTACGAGGAGGGCCGCAAGCTCTACACCGAAGAGATCAACGCCGCCGTTCGTGGCGCGAAGGCCGCGGGGGCGACGGAGATCGTGGTCATGGACCACCACGGCGCCGGCAAGGGCTGGAGCTTCAACTCACTCGTCCACGACCAGCTCGATCCGGACTGCGAGTACGTCGTCCAGTCGAGCTGGACGCAGTACACGGAGTTCCTGGAGCAGGGCTGCGACGCTTGCCTCCTGGTCGGGATGCATGCGATGGCGGGAACGCCCGACGGCGTCCTGAACCACACGGTCTCCGGCCGAGAATGGTTCAACCTTCGCTTCAACGGCGTCACGGTCGGCGAGTCTGCGATCAACGCCGCGATGTGCGGGAACTGGGACTGCCCGGTCCTGCTGGTGACCGGCGACGAGGCGGCCTGCCGCGAGGCGCGTGAGCTGCTCGGGGACGTTCTGACGACGGTCGCGGTCAAGAAGGGCATCGGCTCCGACGCCGCGCGCAACCTCGCACCGCTTCGGGCGCGCAAGCTGATCGAGGAGGGCGCGCGCAACGCGCTCAGGGACGTGGGGGCCGTGAAACCGTACGATCCGGGTCGCCCGGCCGAGATCGAGGTCGACTTCATGCACACGAGCGAGGTCGAGAAGTACCGCGGCCGGACCGGCGTCGAGATCACGGGCCCGCGCTCGATCGTGGTACGGGCCGACGACTGGTGGACGGCCTGGCGCAACCTCTTCCTGGAACCGTCGTTGCCCTGACCGGGGCCGATGGTTCAAGCTATGGACATGGATGCGGTGCATGCCATGGGCATGCGAGCCGAGCTCACCGACGCTCAGCTCGTCGCCCGCTGCCGCGCCGGTGACCACGAGGCCTGGCGGGAGCTCGTCGACCGCTTCTCGCGTTACGTCTACGCGATCGCCGTCCAGGCGTTCAAGCTGTCCGAGCACGACGCGGAAGACGTCTTCCAGGAGGTGTTCACCCGCGCATACGAGCACCTGGACAAGTTGCGCGACGACGAGGCGATCCGCCCCTGGCTGGCCCAGCTGACCCGGCGGCTCTGCATCGACCGGTTGCGGGCGGGATCGACCGAGCAGCTCGAGGACGAGGTCGAGATCGCGGACGTCGACGACGTGATCGGCCGGCTCGACGAGTCGCTGGCCGTGCACGAGGCGCTCTCGATGCTCTCCGACAACTGCCAGGAGATCCTCGACCGCTTCTTCACACGGGACGAGAGCTACCGGACGATCGGCGACGCGCTCGACCTCCCCTCCGGCACCATCGCCAGCCGCATCTCCCGCTGTCTCACGAAGCTGCGCGTCGAGATGGAGGGAAGAAACCTCGGCGCCTCTCCGTCCTGAGCTTGGTGACGCCTGTGCCCGCCTATGACGAAGAAAAGCTTGGTGAGATCTTGAGCGCACTACCGCCTGCCCCGGAGGCGTGGGTCAACTCCGCCAAGGAGATCCCCCTCTCGCGCCAGGGGATCGAGCAGATCGTCCGACGAGCCGACGCCGACGACGAGTACCGCCGCCGCGTGATCGAGGATCCCGAGGCCGCCCTCGAGGAGGCCGAGGTGGTCGCGCACGCCGAGACGATCGAGATCCTCCGCCGCCGCCTGGACGCCGACACGTAGAGAATCCGCCCGTGGAACCCACGGGCGGCGACCTCCTCGATCTCTCGGTGCGCGAATTCCTCGAGGCGGTTGCGACCGAGCTTCCGACCCCCGGCGGCGGCTCGGCGGCCGCGCTCGCCGTCGCGGTCTCGGCCGCGTTGACCGCGATGGTGTCCCGCGCATCCGTCGACTGGCACGACGCCGGATCGGCCGTCGCGCAGGCGCATCGCATCCAGAAGCGCGTCGAGCCGCTCGTCCAGCTCGACGCGGAGGCGTACGAGGAGGCGCTCGTGACCCTCGCGCTGCCGGAGCGGCTCGAGCCGGCGGTGCGGGACATGGCCGTCGGCGGCGCGCTGAGCCGCGCGGCCCAGGTGCCGATGGCGATCGCCGAGGCGGGTGCCGACGCTGCCTGCCTCGCGGCGGTCGTCGCCGACCTGGGAATCGCCGACCGGCGCGGCGACGCCGTGGCAGCCGCGCTGCTCGCCGAGGCCGGGACGCGCGCGGCCGCGGCGCTCGTCGTCGTCAACCTCACGGTGCAGCCGGGCGACGAACGCTCGAATCGGGCGGAGCTGCTCGCGCAGACGGCTGCGGACGCAGCGAGAGAGGCGCTTCGGACGATCCACCCGGCGTAACATCGACGCCATGGCGGAGCCCGCTCCAGAGCGTCCCCTGCCGGCGTGGAGCCTGCCGGCCGGAACGGTCGAGTCCCTCGCGCTTCCGACGGAATGGCCCGGACGCGTCACCCGCGAGTGGGCGTGGGGCGGCTCGACCGGAAAGGGGATCCGCGTCTGCATCCTCGACAGCGGCGTGGAGCAGAGCCATCCGGACGTCGGAGAGCTCGCCGGGGCGGTTGCGGTCGAGGTCGGCGAGGAGGACGAGATCTCCGTCGTCGAAGACGTGGAGGGAGACCTGTGCGGCCACGGGACGGCCTGCGCCGGCATTGTCCGCTCGCTGGCGCCCGACTGCGAGCTCTTCAGCGTCAGGGTCCTGGGCGCAGGCTTCACCGGCAGCGGCACGGCGCTGCTCGGCGGCCTTCGCTGGGCGGTCGAGCAGGGCTTCCACGTCATCAACATGAGCCTCTCCACGACGAAGAGCCAGTTCGCCGGTCTCCTGCACGAGGTCGCCGATACGGCGTACTTTCGGCGAACCGTTCTCGTCGCCTCGGCTCACAACATGCCCGTCGAGAGCTACCCGTGGCGGTTCTCCTCGGTGATCTCGGTCGGCAGCCACGAGGAGCCGGACGCCCAGACCTTCTATTACAACCCGAGCCCGCCGGTGGAGTTCTTCGCCCGCGGCGTCGACGTGGAGGTCGCGTGGCTCGGCAAGGCGCGGGCCCGCTCGACCGGGAACAGCTTTGCGACGCCGCACATCTCCGGGATCTGCGCGCTGATTCTCGGCAGACACCCCGAGCTCACGCCGTTCCAGCTGAAGAGCGCGCTCTATCTGACTGCGAACAACGTGGAGGGACGCGAATGAGCGAGAGCGACCTGCGGGCGGCGGTCGCCGTCGGCGTGCTCGCCTCGGAGGAGTCGCACCGGGCGCTCTTGCAGGCCACGGTGGAGGTGGCGCGAGGGATCTTCTATGCAAAGGCGTCGTCGGTCCTCCTCTATGACGAGGAGACGGACGAGCTCGTCTTCGAGGCGGTCGCGGGCGAGGGATCCGACACGCTCATAGGGGAGCGGCTTCCGTCGAGCACCGGCATCGGCGGCTGGGTGCTCGTGACGCGTCAGTCGATCGTCCTGGACGACGTCTCCCAGGACCCACGGTTCGCCGAGGAGGCGGCCAAGAAGACCGGCTACGTGCCGCAGGGGCTGATGTGCGTCCCGCTGATCCACCGTGAGGAGCCGCTCGGCGTCCTCTATGTCCTCGATCGGCCCCAAGAAACGCGGTTCTCGCTCGAGGAGATGGAGCTCCTCGGCCTCTTCGGGAACCAGGCGGCGATCGCGCTCGACCTCTTACGGAAGGCGCGGCGGGCGAAGGCGGTTCTCGAGGACGCGGACACGGACTCGGCGCTGCTCGCCCGGGTGGCGGAGAACCTGGAGGCGCTCGAAGGGCAGCGCCGAGCAGCCGGCGTGGAGCTGCTCCGCTCGCTGGAAGCCCTCTTCAAAGGTTGAAGCCGGGGACAGCCCCCGGCTTCGAAAACCTTCGAGCGACGGACTTCGTCAGTCCATCTGGTCCATCTGGTCGATCTGCGCAGCAGCCGCAGGCGCGTCGATCTGAGCAGCGGCGGCGTCGAAGGTGTGAGCCTCGACGTCGTCCCCCTCGTCTTCGGCGCGATCGACCTGATCGACCTGATCCATTGCATCGACCTGATCCAGCTGATGCCCTTCCACGTCGTCGCCCTCGTCGCCGCGATCGACCTGGTCAATCTGCTCGTCCGACATTTCCTCGGTCTCCTTTCGCGTTCGTCTCCGGTTCCGATCCACTAGACGGCGGCCGGCACCTGAATCTTCCCCGTTCGACTCGAAAAACACAATCGGTGTGGGATGCTTGGCGGAGTGGGTGCGCTGCGGGAACGGCTCGGAGACGCGGCGCGCTCGTTCGCCCAGGTCTTCCGGAACCCGAGCATCCGCCGGATCGAGGGCGCCTGGGCGGTCTCGATCATGGCGCACTGGGCCTACGGCATCGCCCTCGCCGTGTATGCGTACGGAAACGGCGGCGCGGCCGCGGTCGGCCTGATTGGTCTGGTCCGGTTCCTGCCCTCCGCCGCCGCCTCGCCCTTCGCGGCCGTTCTCGGCGACCGGTACCGGCGGGAGCGCGTGATGGTGACCGCCGACCTCGTCCGCTCGACGCTCCTGGCGACGACGACGGCGGTCGTGATCATGGACGGCTCGCCGGTGCTCGTGTACCTGCTCGCCGGCCTCGTCGCCGTCGCGTACTCCGCCGTGCGCCCGGCCCAGGCCGCGCTCCTGCCGACCCTGGCGAGGTCCCCGCAGGAGCTGACTGCGGCCAACGTGACCTCGAGCACGATCGAGAGCCTCGGAATCTTCGGCGGCCCCGCGATCGGCGGCATCCTCCTGGCGGCGACGAGCGAGCAGGTGGTCTTCGGCGCCTGTGCCGCAGCGTTCCTGCTCTCGGCGACGCTCGTCAGCCGCGTCCGCGTGGAGACGGAGCCCGAGCCCCGTGAGCGGCCACAGGGCGTCTGGCGCGAGTTCACCGCAGGCTTCGCGATGCTCTTCCGGGAGCGCGGCCTGCGCGTCCTCGTCCTGCTGCTCGTCTCGCAGACGCTCGTCGCGGGCGCGTTGAACGTCCTGATCGTCGTCACGGCGCTCGAGCTGCTCGACCTGGGGGAGAGGGGCGTCGGCTTCCTCAACTCGGCGGTGGGGATCGGCGGGCTCGTCGGCGCCGTCGTCACGGCCGCGCTGATCGGGCGCCGGCTGTCCTCGAACTTCGTGATCGGGATCTTCCTCTGGGGCATCCCGATCGCGCTGATCGGCGTGTTCCCCGAGCCGGGTGCCGCGCTGCTCTTCCTGGCGCTCGTCGGCCTTGGAAACACGCTCGTCGACGTCTCGGCCTTCACGTTGCTGCAGCGGGCCGTGCCGGACGAGGTGCTCGCACGTGTGTTCGGCGCCGTGCAGAGCCTCTGGGTGGCCACGATCGGAATCGGCGCGATCCTCGCGCCGTTGCTCATCGCCGCCGTGGGCGTCCGCGGCGCGCTCCTCGTGACCGGTGCGCTCCTTCCCGTGCTCGCCACCCTGGCCCGGCGTCGTGTCGCGGAGCTCGACGAGGTCCCGGTCCCCGAGCGCGAGCTGGCGCTCCTCCGCGCCATCGACCTGTTCGCGCCGCTTCCCCAGCCGACGCTCGAGAGCCTCGCGCAGGCGCTTCATCCCGTGCGGCTGGCCCCCGGCGAGGAGATCTTCCGCCAGGGAGACATCGGCGACCGGTACTACGTGGTCGCCGAGGGCGAGGTGGAGATCGTCGTCGACGGGAGGGTCGCCAGGGTGACCGAGCCGGGTGGGTACTTCGGGGAGATCGCGCTCCTGCGGGACGTCCCGCGTACGGCCACGGTGCGCGCGAAGACCGACGTCGTGCTGGAGGCTCTCGACCGCGACGACTTCATCGCCGCCGTCACCGGGCACGCGGCCAGCGCCGAGACGGCGGACTCGGTGATCGCGACACGGCTCGCGTCGCTCCGACCGGGCCTGGCCTCGGTCTAGACGTCCTTCGCCAGCTCGATCGTGGCGGGCCTCGGCTCGTAGCCGAGCCGCTCGTTGAGCGCGAGCATCGCCGCATTCGTCGAGTCGTTCGACGTCAGGAGATACCCGAGGCCGGCTTCGGCGGCCCAGGCGATCGTCGCCTCCTTCGCCAGGCGGGCCAGGCCACGACCCCGGTACGCCGGGTGCGTCCCCGTCATCTCGTTCTCGCCCTGCTTCGTCTCGCGGTCGGCCGTGATCCAGGCGAACGCGACCGGGTGCTCCTCCGCGAGGACGGCCGCGCTGAGCTCGAAGTCGAGCCGGGGGTTCTCCCACGTCTCCCTGCGCCACTCGTCGAACTCGAGCCGGTGCTCGTAGTCGGACGGCATGTCGGCATCGGTGAGGGCGTAGAGCTCGAAGAGCTCGTGGACGCGGTCCCTGAGCTCGCCGAGACGGACGACGCGGAAGCCGGCCGGATCCGCCGGAGGCTGCGGCGCAGCGGCTCGGAGGTCGAGACACCAGGATCGCTCGCGGCGCGCCTCGCGATAGCCGCGCCGCTCGGCGAACGCGAGCGAGTCCGGCTCGTCCTCTCGCGCGAAGCTTCGGATCTGCCGCGCTCCGAGGGCGAGCGCGTGCTCCTCCGCGAGCCCCGACAGCCGGCGGCCGATCCCGCGACCACGGTGCTCGCGATGGACGGCGACCCAGACCTCGGTCAGCCCCTCGTCGGCGCTCGACCACTTCAGCTGCGCGTCGGCCCAGCCCACGATCCGCCTCTCGACGTGGGCGACCCACACCCTGGCCTGAGCGCGCTCGGGTGAGCTGGCGGCCCAGTGAAGGACCGCGGTCGGGCCGATCACGGTCGGCGGCGCGAAGACCGAGGACAGCAGCGCAGCCGCCGCGTCCGCGTCGCCGGTCTCGAACGGCCGGATCTCAGCCAAGGCCCTTGGAGCGAAGCTCCTCCCGGGCCCGCTCGGTCTTCTCCAGGCCCCCCAGGCCCATGGCGTTCAGGATCTCCGGCGCCTTCGTGAACTGCACGTCTTCGTAGGAGACGATCTCGAGGTTGTTCCCCCATGGGTCCCGGATCCTGTTGCCGGCGACCTGAGCGCCCGCCCCGCGCGCCGCGTCGAGAGCCCCCTGTTTGTCGTTCACGACGAGCCCGAAGTGCCGGTGCGCGTCAGGCGGCTGCGTCCGCCCCTCGGCGAGGGCGAGGAACTGGTCGCCGATGTCGACGAACGCCATGCGCCCGGCGCGGCCGCGCAGCGAGAGCTCGAAGATGCTGCCGTAGAAGGCGAGCGCCTCCTCGACGTCGCCGACCTCGAGCGCGACGTGGTTGATCCCGACGAGCTTCGCTTTCATATGGGGGTGATCGTCTCACTCCACCTTGCCACGGGGGCGGTGGGCGGCGCGCTCGTCCGCTCGCCGGTCGCCGCTGCCGTCGTGGGGCCGCTCCTCCACTTCCTCGGCGACCGGGTTCCGCACGAGGACATCGACTCGAAAGCCTTCGAGGTCGGCTGCGGAGTCGTCGGAGTCCTCGCGCTCGCGTCGGTCCGCGGACCGCTCGATGCCGCGACGATCGGCGCAGCGGCGGCATGCGCCCCCGACATCGAGCACGTCGTCCGGCTTCCCAGGCCGGGCGGCCGCAAGCTCTTCCCCAGCCACAGGATCCCGGGCTGGCACCGGCCAGGAGGGCTCACGGCCGAGACCCAGCTGTTCGTCGCCGGCATCCTCCTCGGCGCCGTCCTCGCCACCGGGCGCCGCTGGCCGCGTCCCGGGAAAACCGATCGCCCGCCCGAGCGGTAGTAGGGACATGAGGCGCAGGACGACGATCGCTCTCGCGCTGGCGGTGACAGCGCTCTTGCTCGCCACCGTGGCCTGCGGCGGCGACGACAAC
>DASTCG010000060.1:0-26561 GCA_035711385.1 Gaiellaceae bacterium | reverse complement strand
CCCGTGGCCGAAGTTCTCGCCGTAGCCCGCGTCCGCGATCACGGTGCGGGCGGCGGCGTCCGCCTCCCGGCCGGTGGTCCCGGCCCGCACGGCGTCGAGGCCTGCCTGCTGCGCCTGCCTCGTGATCTCGTAGATCTCCCGAAGCGGGTCCGACACCTCGCCGACGGCAAAGGTCCGCGTGCAGTCGGAGGCGTATCCAGCCAGCTCCGCCCCGGCGTCGATCAGCAGGAGGTCGCCTTCCTGGACGACCCGGTCGCCCGGCATCGCGTGCGGCGACGCGGCTGTCGGCCCGGCGGCGATGTCGATGTCGAATGCCGGACCGTCGGCGCCGAGCTCGTGGAAGACCTCGGTCATGCGCCACACGAGCTCCTTCTCCGTGCGGCCGGCGAACCGCTCCTCGGCCATCCGCTCATATGCGCCGTCCGTGATGGCCGCGGCGCGCCGGATGACGTCCAGTTCCTCCTGCTCCTTGACCGCGCGGAGCGACTCGACGAGGCCGTACCGGGGAACGAGCTCCGCGCCTGTTGCCCTTAGGAGCTCGTAGTCCGCGAAGCTCAGCGCCGCGGCCTCGAACCCCACGCGGTCCGGGAGCCGGCCCTCGAGGTCCGAGTAGATGTGCCGCCTGGTCTCCTCGAGCTCCACGCCCTCCAGCTCCCTGGCCCGCTCCGCGTACCGGAAGTCGGTGAAGAGGCGGGCCCGGTCGGGCTCGACGAGCACCGCGGCGTTCGTGCTCTCGAAGCCGGTGAGGTAGCGGACGTTCGTCGCCGCGGAGACGAGAAGCGGCTCCTCGAGCAGCCCGCGCAGCCGGTCTATCCGCGTGTCAGGAATTCCAGCGCCTCCTTGTAGCCGTCCGGCCCCTTGCCGATCACGCGGTGGGCCGCGATGTCGGCGACCACCGTCGTCCTCCGCCAGGCCTCACGACTCTCGATGTCCGAGAGGTGAACCTCCACGAACGGGCAGCGCGAGATCTCGAGCGCGTCCCGGATCGCATAGCTGTAGTGCGACCAGGCGCCCGAGTTCACGACGAGCCCGTCGGCCGAGTCGCCGAGCTCCTGGCACCACTCGACGTACTCGCCCTCGTGGTTCGTCTGGCGGCAGAGGACCTCGCATCCGAGCTCCGACCCCCATCCCCGGATCTTGGCTTCCAGGTCGGCGAGCGAAAGGCCGCCATAGACCGCCGGATCGCGCCGCTCGAGCACGTTGAAGTTCGGGCCGTGGAGCACGGCGACGAGCACTCCGAGAGCCTAGATGGCCGAAGCGGCGGCACGCTCAGGCGATCAGCGCGTCGAGGGCGGCGCGGACTTCCGCCTCGGGGCGTTCGACGCCCCATACGGGCCGGCCCGGCGCCTCCAGCAGGACGAGCTTGATCCGCCCGTCGCGCACCTTCTTGTCCCGGCGGAGCGCGTTCCACGCTTGCTCCCGGTCGACCGGGACGGGGCGCGGGTCGAGCACGGTCTCGACCACGTCGGTCCGAAGGCCCGACAGGCGCAGGGCTGCGAGCAGGCCGAGCGCGACGGCGTCGCCGTGCCGGACCGTGTAGAGCGACGCCGCTTCGAGCGCATGCGCGAAGGTGTGCCCGAGGTTGAGGATCGCCCGCCGGCCACGCTCGTACGGGTCGGAGAGGCAGATCGCCGACTTGTAGGCGGCGCACACGCGGATCATCTGGTCGTCGGGCAGCTCCCAGAGGTCCAGGCCGGCGAGCAGGCCGGTCTTGACGATCTCGGCCATGCCCGCCCGGCGTTCCTCATCCGGAAGCGTCGGGATCAGGTCGGGATCGATCACGACTTCCTCGGGATAGTGGAAGGCTCCGGCGAGGTTCTTGCCCTCGCGAAGATCGACCGCCGTCTTGCCCCCGATCCCCGCGTCGACTTGCCCGACGAGCGTCGTCGGCGCCGAGACCCAGCGAACACCGCGCATGTAGACGGCGGCGACGAAGCCGGCGAGGTCGGTCGTCGTTCCGCCGCCGTAGCCGACGATCGTCCCGTCGCGCGAGATGCCGAGCTCGGCCCAGAGGCGCTGCGCCTCCTCGAGCGACTTCTCCCGCACCGTGTGCGTTTCCGCAAGCTCGAAGGGATGGAGCGAGAGCACCGCGGGATCTGCGATCAGGACGTCGCCCTGCGGCCTCGCTCCCGCCTCGATGCGGACGCCGAGCGCGGCGAGCACGATGTCGTCGACATCCGCCGCGCGGACATCCGCCGCCTCCTGGTAGAGCCCGCGGCGCCGCTCGTACAGCCGTCGGAACTCCTCCCGATCCTTCGCCAGGGGCCTCCCCGACTCGGAGACGCGCTCCCAGGCGGCGTCCGGCTCGATCTCGAGCAGGACGGTGAGCGCGTGCCCCCGGAGGGCTTCGCGAATTGCCGGTGTCTCGACCGCACCGCCCCCGAGTGCGACCACGGCAGGCTGCTCGCGTTCGAGCGTCCGGAGCGTCTCCTTCTCCTCGAGCTCGCGGAACCGCGCCTCCCCCTCGCGCCGGAACAGGTCGGAGACCGACCGCCGGGTCGAGCGCTCGAGCTCGCGGTCCAGGTCGAGGAAGCGCCGCCCGATCAGCTCTGCGACCTGAGCGCCGAGCGTCGTCTTCCCCGCGCCCATGAAGCCGACGAGGGCGATATGGCGGTCTAGCGCAGTTGCCACTGGATGCGATCGAGGTACGACCGGTGAGCCGCCCGGAAGTCGCCGAGCGAGTCGCCGCCGAACTTCTCGCGGGCGACGCGGGCGAGCTCGAAGGCGAGCGCTGCCTCGGCGACGACGGCGAGCGCCTCGACGGCAGAGACGTCGCTTCGCTCGACCAGCGCCTCGCCGGCCTCTCCTGTGCGCAGGTCGACAGAGCGAAGCGGCCGCATCAGCGTCGGCAGCGGTTTCATCGCCGCGCGAACGACGATCTCCTCGCCGTTCGAGACCCCGCCCTCGATCCCGCCGGCGCGATTCGTCTCCCGCCGGAGCCCCGGGAGGATCTCGTCGTGCGCCTCCGAGCCGCGGAGCCCGGCGAGCGCGAACCCCTCGCCGATCTCGACGCCTTTCACGGCCTGGATCCCCATCAGCGCCGCGGCGAGCCGGGCGTCGAGCCGCTCGTCCTTCGTGGCATAGGAGCCGAGCCCGGGCGGCGAACCCACGGCGCGGACCTCGACGACGCCGCCGACGGTGTCCCGCTCTGCTCGCGCGGCGTCGACGTCGCCCGTCTCCACCACGGAGCTCGTGACCTCGATCCCGATCTCGCGCAGGAGCGCCTTGCAGACTGCGCCGGCGGCGACGGTCATCGCCGTCTGCCTTGCGCTCGCCCGCTCGAGCGTGTCGCGGACGTCGTCGTGGCCGTACTTCAGCGCCCCCGCGAGGTCGGCATGGCCGGGACGCGGAAGGGTCACCGGCGTCGTCCCTTTCCCCTCGGGCTCGCTGTCGGGCGGCCACGGGCTCATCCCCCACGCCCAGTTCTCGTGATCCCGGTTGCCGATGACGAGCGCGATCGGCGTCCCGAGCGTCCGTCCGTGGCGCAGGCCGGCCAGCACCTCGACGCGGTCCTGCTCGATCCGCTGGCGCGGGCTGCGTCCGTAGCCCTGCTGGCGGCGGGCGAGGTCGGCGTCGATGGCGTCGCGCTCGAGGGTCAGGCCCGCCGGGAGGCCGGCGAGGATCCCGACGAGCGCCGGGCCGTGCGACTCACCCGCTGTGAGAAGGCGGAGCATCAGGCAAGCCTACGGCCCTCCGCATTACGTCGAGCGGTGCCGGCATGCCCGTCCAGAGCTCGAAAGACGCGGCGCCCTGCGCGACCAGCACCTCGAGGCCGCCGAGCACGGTGGCGCCGGCTTCCCGGCCCGCCTCGGCGGTCGCGGAACGGGGATACGGAAGGTCGACGAGCGTCTGGCCCGGTGCGAGGGAGACAAGCGACTCGTCTGTCGCCGCCGTGGCGTTCACGACGAGGTCCGCCTCCGCGACCGCCGGGGGCCAGTCTCCCCGCCGGGAGAAGACACGGGCGCCCGGCAGCGCGGCCCGGAACGCGGCTGCGGCGCCGCCGTCGCCGAGGATCGCCGGGCGCTCGAACTCGAAGCCCTCGAGGATGGCCGCGTCCGTGCTGACGGCGCGAAGCGGCTCGAAGAGGAGCGTGTTCACCGACTCGGCTGCGGCGTCGGCGATCCGAGCCACGTCCCGCTTGTACGGGGCGGTGACGTTCGCGCCGGCAAAACCGAGGGCCTCGAGTCCCCGCACCGCCGCCTCGAGCTCCTCGAGCTCGACCTCGCAGGCGATGTAGACCCAGTCGAGCCCGCGCGCGGCGAAGGCCGCGTTCTGCATTCGCGGAGAGAGCGAATGCCCGACCGGCTTCCCGATCAGCGCGACGGCCCTAGAACTCGTTTCAGGATGTGGCTCGCCTGGCGGCACAGCGCTCATCGTGGAACGAGTTCTCAATAGCCGTTCGCGTTCGAGTAGTTGTCGAACTCCTGCTTGCTCGCCGTGAAGAAGTGGTGGATCTTGTCCGGCTTGCGGACGAAGTAGAGGTACTTCACCTTTGCCGGGTGCGCGGCGGCCTGCATCGAGGCGAGGCCCGGGTTCGCGATCGGTGTCGGCGGCAGGCCGGTGTGGAGGCGCGTGTTGTAGGGCGTCGGGTCGTTGAGGTGGGACTCCCGCAGCGCCTCCGTCCCCGGAACGTTCAGCCCGTATCGGATCGTGGCGTCGATCCCGAGCGTCATGCCTGCCTTCAGCCGGTTGTAGATCACCGCGGCGACGAGCGGCCGCTCCTCGGGCGCGATCACCTCCTTCTCGACCATCGAGGCGATGATCAGGACGTCGTACGGCGTCAGGTTCTTCGAGCGCGCGTACCGGAGGTTCACCCGAGACCAGTTCCGCTGGAACGCGGCGAGCTGCGTGTTCACGAGCTGACGGGTCGTCGTCCTGCCGGTGAACTCGTACGTGGCCGGGAAGAGGAAGCCCTCGAGGTTCGGCGGCTTGCCGCCCGCAAGGAACCTCGGCGGCACCCTGCTCGAGCCGTCGGTGAGCGCGCGATACCGCGCAGGCGACAGCTTCGGGCGCACCTTCCGCTTCTCGCGGGCGATGACGTTGACCTCGCCGATCCGATGTGCCATCTGCTCGCGCGTGAACCCCTCCGGGAAGATGATCCGCAGCGTCTTCGGCGGTGGAGCGGCCGGCGCCGGCGGCGGCGCGGCCTCTTCGCCACGCCCGCCGAGCACCGCCCAGGCGGAGCCGACGAGCAGCGCGAGCACGCCGAGGATGAACGCGAGCGCGACGGCGCGGCGCAGGAAAATCCTCCCGCGGGAGGGTCTCGGGGGCTCGTGCCGCGGGGGCCGCGGCGGCTGGATCACGGTTGTCGGTTCCTCGACCATTCCAGGTAGCTCGCGAGCAGGTGAGCCGCCGCCCTGGCGTCGTCGCCGCCCGGCCCGGCCAGTGCCGTTGTGAACCGCTCGTCGAACGGCTCGACCGGGACCTGCAGTTCCCGCGTCAGGTGCTCGATGAAACGTTCGGTCTCGGCAGCCTGCGCTCCTCGTTCGCCGCGGAGCGTGAGCGGCAACCCGACGACGACCCGTTCGGGCTGCTCGGCCTCGACGAGCTCGACGAGCCGCCGGAGGCCGTCCTCGGCGGAGGCGCCCTCGACCACGCCGAGCGGCCGCGCAAGCGTCCCGGTCGGGTCGGAGACGGCCACGCCGGTCCGGGCGGACCCGTAGTCGAGCGCGACGACCTTCACGCGGCCGCGATCTCGCTCTTTGCGACCTCGAAGGCCTCCGCGAGCCCCGCCGGGTGCTTGCCGCCCGCCTCCGCGAGGGTCGGGCGTCCGCCGCCGCCGCCGCCGATCTTCTCGGCCGCCTTGCGCGCGACCTGGACGGCGTCGAGGCCCTTCTCCACGAGCGACTGGTCGAGGTTGACGACGAGGTAGGCGCGGCCGTCGTCGACCGAGCCGAGCAGGACCGCATCGGCCTTCCGCGACTGGCGGAGCTGGTCGGAGAGGTCTTTCAGCGCCGATCCCTTCACCGCCTGTACCTCTGCGATGACGATCCCGTCTGCCTCGTCGCGGATCACGACCTCCGAATCAGCCTTCTCCCTGGGACCTTTAGCCGCCTCCTTCCGCACCCGCTCGAGCTCGAGCCGCAGCTCGTCCAGCTCCTCCGAGCGCGCGCGGAGGTACTCCCACGCCTCTCCGGCCGTCACGGCCTCGATGCGGCGGGCTCCCGAGCCGACCGACGACTCCGACAGGATCACGAACGGGCCGATCTCCGCGGTCGAGCGCACGTGCGTCCCGCCACAGAGCTCCCGCGAGTAGTCGTCGATCTCGACCACGCGCACCTCGTCTCCGTACTTCTCGCCGAAGAGCATCATCGCGCCGAGCTTGCGCGCCTCGTCGATCGGCGTCACGAAGGTCCGCACCGGCAGGTTCTGAAAGATCTTCTCGTTGACGACTCGCTCGACTTCCTCGCGTTCCTCGGTGGTCAGCGCCTTGTCGTGCCGGAAGTCGAAGCGGAGCTTGTCCGGCCGCACCGCCGACCCTGCCTGGACGACGTGCTCGCCGAGCGCGTCACGCAGCGCCCTGTGCAGCAGGTGCGTCGCGGTGTGGTTGGCCATGGTCGGAAAGCGGACCGTCCACGGCACCGAAGCCCGCACCCGGTCGCCGACGGTGAAGCCTTCGCCGCGGAAGGTGAGCACCTGGTCGTCGCCAACCCGAGTCGCGCGGACGAGCTCGGCGCGCTCGCCGGTCTCCTCGTTCTCGATCAAGCCTTGGTCCGAGACCTGGCCCCCGCCCTCCGGATAGAACGGGGAGCGCTCGAGCTTCGCCTGGAACGTTCCGTCCCCGAGGTCCTCGAGCGCAAGGATCGCGGTGAGGACGTCCGGCGTCTCGAAGCCGACGAACTCGGTGGGCGGCCCGGCCACGCGGATCTCGCCCTCGAACGCGGCTGCCGCCCTCGAGCGCTCGCGCTGCTCGGCCATCAGGCGGCTGAACGCCTCTTCGTCGACGGCCAGCCCCCGCTCTCGGGCGAGCTCGCGCGTCAGCTCGAGCGGGAAGCCGTAGGTGTCGTGGAGCCTGAACGCGTCCTCGCCCGAGATCGAGCCGGCGGCCGCGACCTCCTCGAAGAGCCCCATGCCGCGCTCGAGCGTCTGCGAGAAGCGCTCCTCCTCCGCCCGCAGCGTCTCGGCGATCCGTTCTCGGTTCTCCGCCAGCTCCGGGTACCAAGGGGACATCTGGTCGACGACGAGTCCGGAGGCGCGCCAGAAGTCCGACAGGCCGATCGCCCGGGCCTGCTGAACGGCGCGGCGAATCACCCGGCGCAGGACGTAGCCCCGACCCTCGTTGGACGGCAGCACGCCGTCGGCGACCAGGAAGGTCATGCCGCGACCGTGGTCGGCCATGATCCGGTGCGCCTTCGTCGCCTTCTCCGAGCTCGTCCAGGCGACGCCGCTCTCGGCCTCGATCCAGTCCATCAGCGCCTGGAAGGCGTCGATCTCGTACGCGGTGATCACTCCCTGCTGGATCGCGGCCGTCCGCTCCAGCCCGAGCCCGGTGTCGATCACGGGGCGCGGGAGCGGGGTCAGCTTGCCGTCGGCGCCGAGGTCGAACTCCATGAAGACGAGGTTCCAGAACTCGAGGTAGCGCTCACACGGACAGCCGGGCCCGCAGTCTGGACGGCCGCAGGAGAGCTCCGGTCCGCGGTCGTAGTACATCTCGGAGCAGGGCCCGCACGGCCCCGTCTCGCCCGCCTGCCAGAAGTTCTCCGTCCGTGGCAGGCCGACGATGCGCTCGCGCGGCTGGCCGACCGACTCCCACGCGTTGATCGCCACCTCGTCCTCGCCGAGCCCGAGCCCCGGGTCGCCCGCGAAGACGCTCACCCAGAGCTTGTCGAAGTCGATCCGGAGGTGGTCGCGCATGAACTCCCAGGCGAGCTCGACGGCGCCGTCCTTGAAGTACTCGCCGACCGAGAAGTTGCCCAGCATCTCGAAGAACGAGAGGTGGTAGCCGTCGAGCCCGACCTCCTCGATGTCGGTCGTCCGGAAGCACTTCTGGTGGGTCGTCATCAGCGTCGCCGGCGGCTCCCTCTGGCCGAGGAAGTACGGCTTGAGCGGCTGCATGCCGGCGCTGATCAGCAACGTCGAGGTGTCTTCGGGCGGGGGAATCAGCGGCGCCGAGGGCAGGCGCAGATGGCCCTTCGCCTCGAAGTAGCGCAGGAAGCCCTCGCGGATCTCGGGCGTCGTCCGCATGGGTCGATTGTAGGGGTGGCCTCCGGCCTACGATCCGCGCGTGGAGTTGACCGAGGTCGTCGTCTACGTCCGCGACATGGAGCGAGCGACCCGCTTCTTTCGTGACGTACTCGGCCTGGAGCTCCGGTTCGAGAGCGCTGACTGGACGACGTTCGACACTGGGGCGTGTGCGCTGGCCCTTCACGCGACCGACCGGCGGAAATCGGGTATCGCCGAGCCCGACCCGACGTTTCTCGTGGCGGACGCGGCGGCCGAGCGCAACCGGCTCGCCGGCCTGGGCGTCGAGGTCACGCAGCTGCGTGAGCCGTCCGCCGGCGTCCGGGTGTTCGACTTCCGCGACCCCGACGGAAACCGGTTGTCGATCGAGTCGCGGGACTAGCCCCCGCGGGACGGACGGCGTGCGCGACTAGCTGCCGAAGCCGCGGGCGTCCGGCGTGATCAGCCGCAGGCCGCTACCGTCAGCGCAGGAGCGACCTCGGTCCGGTAGGCGCCGGGGTGCCGGCACCGAGGGCGTGCCAGAAGACGAGCGGCCTCCCGGCCTCGGAGCCCCACTCACGAACGTGCACGTGCGTCCTAGGCTACTTCGGTTTCCTCGGCGATCTCCTCGCGGATCTTCTCCAGTGATCGCCTGATCAGTCGGGACACATGCATCTGCGAGATGCCGATCTCCGTGGCGATCTGCGACTGGGTCAAGCCGCTGAAGAAGCGCAGGTGAAGGATCTTCCGCTCGCGCTCGTCCAGCACCTTGAAGCCGGGCGCCAGCACGGCGCGGTCCTCGGAGACCTCGTACTCGTGCTCGATCGTGCCGAGCGACTCCAGCGGGTCGAAATCGCCGTCCTCCTCGGAGCCGCCGCCGCCCGTCGAGAGCGAGACGGAGCTGTAGGCGCGACCGCTCTCCAGCGCCTCGAGCACCTGCTCCTCCTCGACGCCCGCCGCCTTGGCGAGCTCGGGAATCGTCGGAGACCGGCCCAGCTGGACGGTCAGCTGCTCGATCAGCTTCGAGACCTGGACGTTGAGCTCTTGCAGCCCGCGCGGCACACGCACCGACCAGCCCTTGTCCCGGAAGTGGCGTTTGATCTCGCCGATGATGTTCGGGGTCGCATAGGTCGTCAGCTCGACGCCGCGGTCGACGTCGAACCGGTCGATCGCCTTGATGAGGCCGATCGCGCCGATCTGGACGAGGTCGTCGAGCTGCTCCCCGCGATAGGCGTACCGTCTCGCCAGCGAGCGGACGAGCGACATGTAGCGCTCGATCAGCTCCTCACGGGCGGCGAGATCGCCGTCCCGGTGGTACCGGCGGAGCAGAACCTTGTCGTCGACGGCCATGACTACGCCGACGCGCCGCTCGTCGTCCGCTTGCGAAGCTCGATCCAGGTGCTGCCTCCCCGCTCGCTGACGGCGTAGTCGTCCACCACCGCATCGAGAAGGCGGCGGATCGAGAGCGACTCGCCCGGCTCGCCGTCGAGATCGCTCCGGAGCCGCTCGCCGAACGGTCCCAGCTCGGCCACGAGCCCGTCGTCCGTGACGCGCAGGGTGAGCGTCACCTCGCCGGCTCCCTCATGGCGGTCGAGGAGGCCGTCGAGCGCGAGCTCGAGCTCCTCGAGGTGCTCGACCGTGAGATCCAGCCGAGCCGCGACGCCGCCGAGCACGAGGTGGGCGACTCCGTAGTACGGCCGCTCTCGCGGCATGCTGAGCGTGATCTCGTCGCGAATCATCGGCGGTGCGACACCTTCTCTTCCCGGGAACGAGCGAGGCACGTTATCCGTCACGCCGGAGCTCCGCGACGAGCCGAGACCACACGTCCTGCCCCGACGATGACGTCGCCGTCGTAGAGCACCGCTGCCTGGCCCGCGGCGACGCCGTAGGCGGGCTCGTCGAGGACTGCCTCGAATCCGCGGGCTCGGGGCGACGCGAGACCTGGCACGGCGGGCGAGCGGTGCCGAAGCTTCACGTCGACACGACGGGCGTCGGCGAACAACCGCCCGTCTGCGCGGACATGCCTCGTGGCGAGCGACTGGCGCGGCCCGACGACGACGGCGTTCCGACCGGGCTCCGTGCGGAGCGCGTAGACGGGCGCCCCCGTCGCCACACCGAGGCCTTTCCGCTGGCCGGGAGTGAAGCGCCAGAAGCCTCCGTGGCGGCCGAGCACGCGGCCGGCCTCGTCCTCGATGACGCCTTCCTCGGTGGGCAGTCCCTGCCTCGCGAGGAAGCTCCGGTAGTCGTCGCCGCCGAGGAAGCACGCCTCCTGGCTCTCCGGGCGGCGGGCGGCGGCGAGACCCGCGCGCTTGGCTTGCGCTCTCGTCTCGGCCTTCGTCTGCTCGCCGAGCGGAAACCAGAGCCGGTCGAGGACGCGCGGGTCGAGCCGGGCGAGCATGTACGACTGATCCTTCTCGCCGTCGATCCCACGTGCGAGCAGCAGGCGGCCCTCGTGCTCGACGATCCGCGCGTAGTGCCCGGTCGCCAGGCGTGCCGCGCCGGCAGCTCGCGCGAACCGAAGCAGGCGGGCGAACCGGAAGAAGCCGTTGCAGCGGATGCACGGATTCGGCGTCTCGCCCCGCCGGTAACCGCGGACGAACGGCTCCACGATCGCGCGAACGAACTCCTTCCGCGCGTCGATCGTGACGTGCGGGAGTCCCAGCCGGTGGCACGTGGCACGGGCCGCGATCACCGCATCGGGCGAGCAGCAGGCGCGCCCAACGTCAGGGCCCTCGGGATCGATCCAGAGCCGCAGGGTGACGCCGATCGAGCTCGGTCCCGCGCGAAGCAGCGCCACCGCGCTGTCCACGCCGCCGCTCATCGCCACCGCGACGCGCTCGGGGTCCGGCCGCGCGCGGAAGATCGGTCCGATCGCCGAGGCGAGCGCGTCGACGGCGAGTTCGTCGCCGCCGACCGCGGCCGCCTCCAGGAGCGTCAGCCCCTCCAGCGGTCTGTCGAGGCCCTCGGCATCGGCGCTGACGATGCGGCTGCGGTCCACCGAGAGCCGGACGAGGCGCCATTCGCCGCCCCGCGATGCGTCGCCAACGACCTCGATCACGAAGTCACGGTAGCCAAGGCAAGCCGGAGACCGCCTCAGACTCGCGGGGACAGGACGAGCCCTGTCCCCGCGGGAAGAAAGAAGTGCCCCACCCTGCCGATGTCTTCGCGCTCTGCGAACCTGGACGAACCAGGTGGGTGCTCGGCCGACCCGGCTTCTCAGGGCCGAGGCGGACTCGAGCTCCCTTCGCGTGTGTGTTGGTTCACGTTATCGCGCGAAGCCACGCACAGGGTCGAGCGCTCTCACTGTACCCCGATTTCCTGGATCAGGAGCGGCGTGCGAAGCGCCAGCGGATCGTCTGCCGACCGGTGATGCCGAGGTCGTCCGCGAGCGCGTCCGTGAGCCCGAACTGCACGCCGGGCGGCGTCGGGTCGCGGGCGACGACCTGCGTCAAGACCTCCGTGCCGCCGCGGCCGACGTACACCTTCGCGCCGCACGGGAGCACGGGATGCGAGATCCCGATCGTCGAGCGCTCGACGATGTGGCCGCATGAGGTCGGTCGCCCGTAGAAGCGTGCGGTCTGGGGCCCCGCGACGGCTTCATACCAGCCGCCGCCGGGTGGCCCGACGGCCGCGGGGAGGTTCCCGGACTCGCCCGTATCCGCGAGCCGGTCGGCCAGGCCGACGGCAACCACCGCGCCGAGGAGCGTCACCGCGGCGAGCAGGATCACGCGCTGTGCGAGCGCGGGGCTCACGGCGCGGCCGCGGTCTCCGGTGCGGTCGCCTCCGCGACGAGGAGGATGGCGAACGACTCGCGCACGAGCGGGTCGAAGTCGACCGAGAGCATGCCGTCGGCACGGGCGAACTCACGGAGCGAGAGGATGAGCGCCAACCACTCTTCCTGACGCGGGTGCTCGGGATGCTCGCGGGCGATGCGCTCGAGGTCCCAGATGCTCCACTCCCGGGCCGGCCCGGCGGCGGCGAGCTCGGCGATCGGCTCCGACTCGGGCTGCTCGGCTTCCGCCGTGGGCTCCTGCTCGTCCGCGGCGACCGGCTCGGGCTCGGCTGCCTCCGCCTCCGGCTCGGGCTCGGGCCGGGGGCGCGCAGCCTCGACGACCGGGGGCGGGCCGGTGGCGAGGATCGCGCGTGCGGCTCGCTCGCTCACGGCCGGCTCCGGCTCGGGATCCGACTCGGCCTCCGTCACCGGCCCGAGCGGCTGCTCGTCCCTCGGCGCCTCGGCGTCCTCCGTCGGAGGACTGCTGTCCAGCGGCTCCGCAACGGGAGCGCGGGCGGCCCGCGCGGAGGCGCGCTCGACCAGGGCGACGATCGCGACCGCGACCGCGGTCAGCCCGACGATCACGACCGGGTCGAGCCCGGCGAGCGCCCCGCCGAGCGCCACGAGGATCACGAAGACCGCCTCGACGGCGAACCGGAGTGTGGCCGACCGCGTGCCGAGCAGCACCTAGCCTCCGTTGGCCTCGCGAGACGCCTCGACCGCGGCCGCCACCGGCTCGGGGTCGGTCACCTCGTCCGGCTCTTCGGCCGGCGCCTCGGCCTCCCTGCGCTCGCGCCTCACGCTCGGGAACCGGGGCCCTTCCGCCCAGACGGCGAGCTCGAACAGGCAGACGAGGAGCCAGGCGACCGCCATGACGATCACGATCGTCGTCGCGCTCAGCTCCGCGACGCCCGCCCCGACGGCGACGGCGATCAGGAAGCCGGCTTCGAGCGCGAACCGCGGCCCAAGTCCTCCCTGCACAGTGAGGACAGGCTACTCGTGCTTTGGGCTGTCTTCCCGCTCGCCCTGTGGCTCGGGCGCCTCAGATGGCTCGGACCGGAACTCAGGCTGGTGCTCGGGTGCGGACTCGGTGGCGGGCGCCGCCGGCGCCGGTCGCTGCAGCAGCTCGGGGGGCGCGCCCTCCGACTCCGCCTTCGCGGCCTCGACGATCGCATCTGAGACATGGGAGAGCGCCTCGTCGCCGAGCCCTGCTGCCGAAAGCAGCTGCTCGGCTCCTTGCTGGGCACGAACCATGACCGCGTTCGCCTGTGCGCGCGCCCACTCGAGCGTCTGCTCGACCTCGGCACGAGCCGCGTTCGTGAGCTCGGTTGCCTGATGGCGCGATTGCTCGAGGAGCTTGGCGCCGCGCGCCTCGGCCTCACGGAGCTCTTGCGTCGCCTGACGATTCGTGTCGGCCAGCAGCTGGCGCGCCTCGTTCCGCGCTGCGTTCACGATCTCGGCGCGCTGGCGGTCGCTCTCCTGGCGGTAGCGCTCGATCTCCGTCTCGCGCCGCGAGAGCTCCGTCTGTCGCCGCCGCACCTCCTGCTCGGTCTTCCCGAGCTGCGTGGCGGACGCCCGCTGGGCGTCCCGCTCGAGGACGTCGGCGAACGCTGCGGCCTCGCGAATGAGATGCAGCGCGTCCATCCGGACGGCATGGCCGGTCGGCTCCACGCTCGATCCCTGGCCGGCCGCCTGGAGCACGCGAAGCTGCGACTGGAGCTGGACCGCGTGGCGGCGGAACGCTTCGAATGCATCGCGGACGCGCTCGGGGTCGTAGCCCTGCTCCGCGACGGGCAGGTCCTCGACCCGCGGAAGCGACGTGATCGCAGGCTGGGCGCGCTCTTCTTGGGCCATCAGATCCTTTCGTCTGCTGCGGCGGGTTGCCGCCGAAAGTATGCCGACTTGATCGGCGGAACCGGGCTTCGCCCTTAGCGGCTCGGTTCCTGGACGACGCGAAGGCCCAGCTCCTGGAGCTGCTCGTCGGGGACGTCGCTCGGCGCGCCGCTCATCGGGTCGATGCCCGCCTGGTTCTTGGGGAAGGCCAGGGTGTCGCGGATCACGGGCTCGTCCAGCAGCGCCATCGTCAGCCGGTCGATGCCGGAGGCGATTCCGCCGTGAGGGGGCGCTCCCATCGCGAGCGCGTCGAGCAGGAACCCGAACTTCGTGCGCTGCTCCTCCGGCGAGATGCCCAGGAAGTCGAACATCCGCGCCTGGAGCTCGGGCTCGTGGATCCGGATCGAGCCACCGGCGAGCTCGATCCCGTTCCCGACCAGGTCGTACGCCACGGCGCTGGCCGCCCCGGGGTCGTCCTCGAGCAGCGGCAGGCTCTCGTCCGTCGGGCGCGTGAACGGATGGTGCTGTGCGGTCCAGCGCTCCTCCTCGTCGCTCCACTCGAGCAGCGGCATCGGCGTGATCCAGAGGAACCTCCACGCCTCGCGGTCGATGAGGTCGAGCTCGCGGCCGAGGTGGAGGCGAAGGAGCCCGAGCACCTTGCTCGCAAGCTTCGGCGTGTCGGCGACGAAGAGTGCCGTCGTCCCCGGCTCGCGGAATGCCTCCAGCTCGTCGGCGGAGAGGAACTTCGCGATCGGCGAGGCGACCTCCCCGTTCTCGCGGAACACGATGAAGGCGAGGCCCTTGGCGCCCCAGGGCTTGGCCATGTCCTCGAGCTTCTGCACCTCCGCGCGCGAAAGCTCCCGCGGCACGCTGACGTACCGCACGGCCTCCGCGTTCGCGAAGACGCCGAACTCCGAGCCGCGCGTGAGCTCGGTGGCGTCCTGGATCTCGAGCCCGAAGCGGAGGTCCGGCTTGTCGGTGCCGAACCGCAGCTCGGCTTCCTGCCAGGACATCCTCGGGAAGGGTGGCTCGAGCTCGACGCCGATCGTCTCGCGCCAGATGCGCTGGACGATCCGCTCCATCAGCTCGAAGACGTACTCCTGCTCCGGGAATGCCATCTCGACGTCGAGCTGGGTCAGCTCCTGCAGACGGTCGGCGCGCAGATCCTCGTCCCGGAAGCAGCGGGCGATCTGGTAGTAGCGCTCGAACCCGGAGATCACGAGCAGCTGCTTGTAGATCTGGGGCGACTGGGGCAGCGCGAAGAACTTGCCTCGCTGGAGGCGCGTCGGGACGAGGAAGTCGCGGGCGCCTTCGGGCGTGGGCTTGGCCATGATCGGCGTCTCGATGTCGACGAACCCGTCCCGCTCCATCTCCTGGCGGATGATCGAGACGAGCTGCGCCCGCGTTCGGATGTTTCGCTGCAGCCGGTCACGGCGCAGGTCGAGCCACCGGTAGCGATACCGGAGCGTCTCGTCGACGTTCTCCTCGTCGAGCTGGAACGGAAGCGGGGTCGAGCGGCTGACGATCTCGAGCTCGTCCACCTGAACCTCGACCTCGCCGGTCGGGAGGTTCGGGTTCACCGCCTCGGGGGCCCGTGTGACGACCTCGCCGGTCGCACTCAGCACGAACTCGTTTCTGATCTCGTGCGCGGTGGCGGCCGCCTCCGGACTCCGCTCGGGGTTGATGACGAGCTGCGAGATCCCCGTCTGGTCGCGGAGGTCCACGAAGATCAGCCCGCCGTGGTCGCGGCGTCGCGCCGTCCAGCCGGCGAGCGTCACCGTCTTCCCGACATCCTCCTTGCGGAGCTGCCCGGCGAGAGCGTCGCGCCAGCTCATGGGCCGAGCTCCGTGACGATCGCCTCGACGTCCGGGGCGGCGCCCGGCTCGATGACCACGACCCGCCTGGCCCCGAGCCTCGACGCTTGGGTGCGCTGTCCCTTCACGGACCGGCCGGCGTAGTCCATGTCCGCGCTGATCCCCCGTCTGCGCAGCTCGGCGAGCGCGGCCGCGATCGACTGCCGGTCGGCGCCCTCGTCGGCGACGAAGAAGACGTCGACCGCCTCCGGCTCGACGTCCGGCTCGGGAAGCGAGAGCAGCAGCCGCTCGATCCCGGCCCCGAATCCGATCCCCGGCGTCGGGGGCCCGCCGATCGCTTCGATCAGCCCGTCGTACCTTCCGCCGCCACAGATCGCGCTCTGCGCACCGATCGCCTCGTCCCTGAACTCGAAGGTCGTACGCGTGTAGTAGTCCAGCCCGCGCACGAGCGTTGGCTCGAGCTCGTATCGCACATCCAAGGCGTCCAGGAACGCCCGGATTTGCGCGAAGTGCTCGCGGCACTCGTCGCACAGGCTCTCGCCGATCTTCGGTGCGTCAGCGAGGAGCCGCTGAACGCGCTCGCTCTTGACGTCGAAGACGCGGAGCGGCGACGTGCGCCGCTTCTCCCGGGCATCCTCGCCCAGCGCGGCGTCGTGCTCGTCCAGCCACTCCTCGAGCCTCCGGAGGTAGCCGGGCCGGCAGTTCGGATCGCCGATCGAGTTCAGGTGGAGGACGTAGTCGGTCACTCCCAGCCGCCGCAGGAGCTCGTCGTAGAGGTGAATCAGCTCCGCGTCGACCGCGGGATCGTCGGAGCCGATCGCCTCCACCGACAGCTGCCAGTGCTCGCGGTACCGGCCCTTCTGCGGCCGGTCGTAGCGCCACATCGGGCCGAGGGTGTAGAGCTTGACCGGCTGGGGGTCGCGGTGCATGCCCTGCTGGATGTAGACGCGGCAGATCGGCGCCGTCGCCTCCGGCCGGAGCGTGAGCGAGCGACCCCCGCGGTCCTGGAACGTGTACATCTCCTTCTGCACGACGTCGGAGCCCTCGCCCGACGTTCGGACGAAGAGCTCGGTGTCCTCGAAGCCTGGAGTCACGATCCGGCGGTAGCCGTAGAGCGCGCAGAGCGCTTCCGCCTCGCCGCCCACCAGCTTCCAGAGCGGCTGGTCGGTCGGGAGGATGTCGTGAGTTCCTCGCGGCGCCTCGAACTTCACGACGCTCGAAGCTGGGCGAGGAAGGGGTTGTTCGCGCGCTCGGCCCCCAGCGTGGTCGGCGGACCGTGGCCGGGGTACACGACGGTCTCGGGAGGGAAGCGGTCGAAGAGGATGGCGATGGACTCGACGAGCGTGTCCCAGTCCGCGTAGGGGATGTCCGTTCGCCCGACGCCACCGGCGAAGAGGACGTCGCCGGAGAACAGGGCCGCGTCGGTCGCAAACGCGATGTGGCCGGGTGAGTGCCCGGGCACCTCGACGACCTCGAAGGCGAGCCCGGCGACCTCGATCGTGTCACCGCCCTCCACGCGGACGTCGGGCGCGTAGGGCCGGATCTCGACGTCGCGATAGAACGCCGCAGGGTTCTCGAGGACAGCGGCCTCGCGCTCGGCCATGTATACGGGAGCGCTCGTGGCCTCGGCCAGGGAGGCGATGCCGCCGAGATGGTCCCAGTGCGCGTGCGTGACGAGGATGGCTGCGACGGGAAAGTCGGGCGCCGCGAGCTCGAAGCCCGGGTCCACGACGACGGCGCCCTCCGCTTCCTGGTCGGCGCGGACGACGTAGCAATTCGTCTGCGTCGGACCGAGCGCATAGGTGTCGACCGCCGGTGCCATCGGGCGAGTGTAACCGTGTGCCTCGTACGGTTCGGAGCGGGGTAGGATCGCCGCGGTGCAGAGCTGGAACCTCCTCGAGCTCGACACTCCCGAGGGGAGTCGCAGCCCCATCGTTCTCCACTCCACCGACGACGCGCGGGCGGTGTTGATCGGGCTCGATCCCGGACAGGAGCTCGGCGACCACCAGGTCCACGAGAACGCCTACATCGTCGTCGTCGACGGGCAGGCGGAGATCCGGTCAGGCGACGAGACCGTCGAAGCCCCGCCCGGAACCCTCTTCCGTTTTGACGCCAAGGAGCGCCACCGCGTCTCGAGCCGGGACGGCGCGCGGCTGCTGCTCCTGCTCGCGCCCTGGCCGGGAACCGGGCACTACCGGGGCAGCGCCGCGGATTAGCCGCTTCCGGCGCGTCGGCGGTAGAGGCGATACATGAACGCGTCCATCGCGTAGCTGAACGGCAGGAAGAACGCGAGCAGGAACCCCGTGTTCACGAGTCGCTGAGCCACCGTCAGGTCGTTGCCGAACACCATCACGGTGAGATACATCAGCGGGGCGAAGAGGAGACCGCGCTTCACGACACGCCGCCAGGACGGAGGCTGGACCTCACGCATCCCCGACCGCTTGGGCTTGCGCTCCTGCGCGGTCCGCTTGCCGTTGCGAGAGAGGACGGTCGCTTCCTCCGGCGTCTCGACCTCTTCGCCGCTCTCGTCGACGTAGACGTACTCCCACTCGTGGCGGCGATCCTTCGCCCGGCGCCGCCGCTGCTTCCTGCTCGCCACGGGAACTAGCCTAGCGCCGCCCGACCACCGCGCCGCCGCGGATCACCGCCGCGACGACGTCGCCCCCGAGGTGGTACGCAAGGTACCGCCAGTCCGGGGTTTCGAGAAGCACGAGATCGGCGTCGAGGCCGGCCGCGAGGCGGCCCTTCCGGTCGGCTCGACCCAGGACCTGGGCCGCGTTGACCGTGCAGGCCGCGAGGGCCTCGGCCGGCGACAGCTTGAGCTGGGTGCACGCGAGCGAGCAGACGAGAGGAAGGCTCTCGCAGAAGGCGCTTCCGGGGTTGAAGTCGGTCGCGAGGGCGACCGCGGCTCCCGCATCGACGAGCGCGCGGCCGCGCGGCATCGGACGGTCGAGAAAGAGCGCGCTCGCCGGGAGCAGGACGGCCGTGACATCGCTGGCCGCCAGCGCTCGGATGCCCTCCTCGCCCGTCGCTTCGAGGTGGTCGACCGAGCGCGCGCCGAACTCGACCGCGAGCCCGATTCCTCCCGCCTCCGTGAACTGGTCGGCGTGCAGCCTCAGCGCGAGACCCAGCTCCCGCGCCGCCTCGAGGTAGCGGCGCGCCTGGGTGCGGTCGAACGCACCGTGCTCGAGGAACACGTCGGCGGCCTCGGCGAGTCGCGCGGCCTCCGGGAGCACGTCGGCGATGACGAAGTCGAGGTAGCCGTCCGCGTCGCCGAACTCCGGCGGCACGGCGTGGGCGCCGAGATACGTGGGGATGCCGCCTTCGGCTGCGATCGCGCGCAGCGAGGCGAGCTCGGTGTCACGGTTCAGTCCGTAGCCCGACTTGGCCTCGAACGTCGTCGTACCGTGCCGCAGCATCCAACCCCCATGCCGTCGGACCGCGGCACGCAGTTCGTCTTCGCCCGCCGCGCGCGTCGCGCGGACCGTCGAGAGGATGCCGCCCCCGGCCGCGTGCAGCTCCTCGTAACTCGCGCCGGCAGCACGCAGAGAGAACTCCTCGACCCGGTCGCCGGCGAAGCAGGCGTGCGTGTGGCAGTCGACGAGCCCAGGGATCGCCGTCAGGCCACGACCGTCGATCTCCTCGACCTCGCCGACCACGCGGAGCTCCCGCATGCGGCCGACCTGCTCGATGCGACCGTCCGCACAGAGCACGAAGGCGTCCTCGACCACCTCGACCTCGCCGAGCGCCGCCCCGCGGAGCGGGGACGCCGATCCGGACGGCGTCGCCAGCTGGGCCAGATCCCGGACGAGGACCCGCCGGGACCCGCCGGCGCCGGCGCTCACTCGGCCGGAGGAGGCATGGGCAGCTCGAGGCCGTGCTGCCGCGCGGCGTCGAGCGCCTCCGGGTACCCCGCGTCGGCGTGCCGGAGCACTCCGGTTCCCGGGTCGGTCGTCAGCACCCGCTCGAGGCGCTCGGCGGCATCGGCGGTGCCGTCGGCGACGACGACCATGCCCGCATGGATCGAGTTCCCGATGCCGACACCCCCGCCGTGGTGGACGCTGACCCAAGTGGCGCCCGCCGCTGTGTTGACGAGCGCGTTGAGGATCGGCCAGTCGGCGATGGCGTCCGAGCCGTCGCGCATCGCCTCGGTCTCGCGATAGGGCGAGGCGACCGAACCGGAGTCGAGATGGTCCCGTCCGATCACCACGGGGGCCGACACCTCGCCGCTTCGCACCAGGTCGTTGATCGCAAGGCCCGCCTTGGCACGGTCGCCGAGCCCGAGCCAGCAGATCCGCGCAGGCAATCCCTGGAACGCCACCCGCCCGGGTGCCAGGTCCAACCAGCGTTGAAGCAGCTGATCGTCGGGAAAGAGCATGCCGAGAGCACGATCGATCGCCGCGATGTCACCGGGCTCACCCGAGAGAGCCGCCCAGCGGAAGGGCCCGATGCCACGCGCGAAGAGTGGCCGGATATAGGCCGGGACGAAGCCCGGGTATGTGAACGCGTCCTCTACACCCGCCTCACGGGCCTCACCTCTGAGATTGTTGCCATAATCGAAAACGTAGCTTCCCGCCCGGACGAACTCCAGCATTCCTCGCACGTGCGTTGCAATGGAGTCACGGGCTCGGCGTAGATACGTCTCAGGATCCGTGGCACGAACCTCCTCGGCGGCACCGACGTCCAACCCTTGCGGGATGTACCCCGTGAGCGGGTCGTGGGCAGCGGTCTGATCCGTGACGAGGTCGAACCGCTCGCCTCGGCGCGCCAGCTCCGGCACGACGTCCGCGGCGTTCGCGAGCAGCGCGACCGAGAGCGGACGCCGCTTCGCCGCAGCATCTCTGACCCGGGCAAGCGCCGCGTCGAGCGAGTCGGCCGACTCGTCGAGGTACCGGGTCTCCAGACGGCGGTGGATCCGCTCCGGATCGACCTCGACGCACAGGATCGCGGCGCCCGCCATCGTCGCCGCGAGCGGCTGGGCGCCGCCCATCCCGCCGAGGCCCGCCGTCAGGATCGTTCGACCGGCGAGCTCCGACGACCCGAAGTGCGCCTCCCCCGCCGCGGCGAAGGTCTGGTACGTGCCCTGGAGGATCCCCTGGCTTCCGATGTAGATCCAGCTTCCCGCGGTCATCTGACCGAACATCGTCAGCCCGAGCGCCTCCAGCCGCCGGAACTCGTCCCAGGTCGCCCACCGCGGGACGAGCAGCGAGTTTGCGATCAGTACGCGGGGCGCGCCCGGATGGGTCCGGAAGACGCCGACCGGCTTCCCGCTCTGTACGAGCAGCGTCTCGTCCTCGCCGAGCTGCAGGAGGCAGCGCACGATCGCCCGAAGTGCGTCGTGGTTGCGCGCCGCCTTGCCGGAGCCGCCGTAGACGACGAGCTCCTCCGGCCGCTCGGCGACCTCCCGGTCGAGGTTGTTCAGCAGCATGCGGAGGGGCGCCTCGGTCGCCCACGAGCGTGCGTTGAGCTCGGTGCCGCGCGGCGCCCGGATGCGTCCGAGGTCGCCGACGAGCGCCTCGACGGACGCAGCGAGCGACGACTCCACCGCCGTCAACGCCCCGCCTCCTCGCGCCGGGCGTCGCGCTTCTGATCCTTGTACAAGCGCCACCACGTCCAGCCCGTGGCGAGCACGAAGGCGGCGCCCGCCCCGATCGCCGCCTTCCTGGCCTCCTGCCCCGTGAGCAGCAGGAAGCCGAAGCCGACGACCGCGAGCCCGCCGTAGAAGAGGAGTGCCGAGCGGAAGGGGCGATCCGGCCGCTTCGGCCTCGGCGGCCGTCCGTTCTGGCCCTCGGTCACGAGAGCACCCCGACCTCGGCCTCGACGGCAACGGCCAACGAAGCGTCGCGGATCGCCGCTGCCACGGCCTCGATGTCCGCGCTCAGCGGCCGGTCCTCGACGAGTCGCGGGGAGAGCGAGCGAACGAACGAGCGCGTGGCCGCGCCGCCCCGCCCGGGCACGAGCGGCGCCAGGAACTCGATCGCCTGCGCCGCGGCCAGAAGCTCGATCGCGATCGCGCGCTCGGCGTTGCCGAGGACCTGCCAGGCCTTCAGCCCCGAGGCATTGCCCATGGAGACGTGATCCTCCTGGCCGGCGCTGGTGGGGATCGAGTCCACGCTCGCCGGATGGGCGAGCGACTTGTTCTCGCTGACGAGCGATGCGGCCACGTACTGGGGGATCATGAAGCCGGAGTTGAGGCCCCCGTCTGCGGCGAGAAACGCGGGGAGCCCGTCGGAGAGGCTCGGGTTGACGAGCCGCTCCGTCCGCCGCTCGGAGATGTTCGCGAGCTCGGAGGCGGCCATCGCCAGCACGTCGAGCGCGAAGGCCACCGGCTGCCCGTGGAAGTTCCCCGCCGAGACGATGTCGTCCTCCTCGAGGAGGACGAGCGGATTGTCCGTTCCCGCATTCAGCTCGACGGTGACAGTCTCCTCGACGAAGCGGATCAGATCCCGGCAAGCACCGTGCACCTGCGGTGCGCACCGAAGCGAGTACGCGTCCTGCACGCGGCCGCACCAGCGGTGCGACTCCATGACGGCCGAGCCCTCGAGGAGCCGGATGACGTTGTCGGCCGCCTCGGCCTGGCCACGGAGTGGGCGTACACGCTGGACCGCGGGCGCGAACGGCTTCCGCGACCCCTGGAGCGCCTCGAGCGAGAGCGCGCACGCGATGTCCGCGGCGACCGCCAGCCGGCGTGCTCGAACGACGCCGAGCGCGCCGAACGCCGCCATGAACTGCGTCCCGTTGATGAGCGACAGGCCCTCCTTGGCAAGCAGCCGGATCGGCTCGAGACCGGCCCGTCGCAGCGCCTCGGCGCCGACCAGCAGCTCACCGTCGAACCAAGCCTCCCCCTCGCCGATCAGCGGCAGCGCGAGATGCGCCAGCGGCGCGAGGTCGCCGCTCGCCCCGACCGAGCCCCGACTCGGCACCCGGGGAAGGAGACCGCGACGCAGGCATTCGAGAAGCAGCTCCGCGATCTCGACCCGAGCCCCCGAAACACCCGTCGCGAACGCGTTCGCGCGCAGGAGGAGCGCGGCACGGACGATCTCGTCCGGGTAGGGATCGCCGACACCGCACGCGTGGCTGCGAAGGGCCCGCACCTGGAGCTCCTCCACGAGCTCGTCCGGGATCGTCTTGCTGACGAGCCGCCCGAACCCCGTGTTGACGCCGTAGGTGCGCTCGGGCGACGCCGCCGCGCGATCGACGACGTCCCGGGAGCGGCGCATGCGCGCGCGCGCGGCGTCCGCCAGCTCCACGCCAGCCCCCTCCACCGCGACGGACCAAACGTGGTCGACCTCGAGGTCGTCACCGGTGAGCACCTGGGTCTCGAGCACGGCGTGACTCTAGTCCTCCAGCAGGCGCGCCTCGATCAGCCGGGAGCCGTCGAGCCCCTCGATGCGGAGGACGGTTCCAGCGGCGGCCGCGGCGGCGCCGGCGGGCATCAGCCCGACCAGCTCCGCCTGCTCGACGCCGACGCCGAGCTCGGCCGCCTCGGCCTCGATCCGGGCCACGATCTCGTGGAGCGCCGACGCCTCCCAGTCCTCGACGTTCATGCTCACCTGCACCCGGCCCGAGCTCGGCAGCCGGAGGCCGAGCGCCCGCACCCCGGGGAAGCCGCCGTCGCGCTCGCGGACCGCCGACGCGATCGTGCGGGCGTCGTCGAGCGTTGCAGCTCGCAGATCGACGTTGAAGGCGATGAGCGGGCGCCGCGCCCCGACGAGGACGCAGCCGGCGGTGGGGTGGAGCTCCCGCGGACCGAAGTCGGGCGTCAGGCCGTCGGCGAGGCGGTGTGCGAGCTCCTCCGTTCCCCCGCGCCGGAAGAACGCAGGCCCCCGCCCGCCAGCGAGCTCCGCGTAGAGGAAGACCGGCAGGCCGAGCTCTCCCAACCGCGAGGCGAGCGCGAGCGCCGCCGCTTTGGCGCGCTCCATGTCCCCGGGCTGCAGCGGCACGACCGGGACGACGTCGGCGACACCGACTCTCGGATGCGCGCCCTCGTGGCGGCGCAGGTCGATCCGGTCGCGCGCGACCACGACTGCGTGCACGAGCGCGTCCACGAGCGGGCCTTCGTCACCCACCACCGTGAAGACCGAGCGGTTGTGATCGGGATCCGAGTGGACGTCGAGCAGGCGCACCCGTGCCGAGAGCGCCGCCGCGATCGCATCGATCGTCGCCTGGTCGCGCCCCTCGGAGAAGTTCGGCACCGACTCGAGCGGCCGCACGCGCCTTACTCTAGGTTCGGTGAAGGCGTACTACGAGGCCAGGGCGCGGGAGTACGACGACTGGTGGCTCGGCCGGGGCCTCTACGCGGAGAGCAGGCCGCCCGACTGGGACGAGGAGCGGACGCGCCTCGAGGGCTGGATCGCCGACCTGCCGCTGGCCCGAACGCTCGACGTCGCCTGCGGAACGGGCTTCATGACGCGCCATCTTCGTGGAGAGGTCGTCGGGCTCGACCAGAGCGAGACGATGCTCGACGTCGCTCGCGCGCAGGCGCCGAACGCGGAGTTCCTCCGCGGCAACGCACTCGACCTCCCCTTCGACGACGGCGCCTTCGACCGCGTCTTCACGAGCTACTTCTACTGCCACCTGGAGGAACCGGAGCGGCGCCGCTTCCTCGCGGAGGCGCGCCGGGTCGCGCGCGACCTCGTCGTCGTCGGGACGATCCTGAGCGAGGGCGAGAAGCCGACCCGCTGGGACGAGCGCGTCCTGAGGGACGGGACCCGCTGGAAGGTCTTCAAGCGCGTCTTCGTCCCCGAGGAGCTCGCCGCCGAGCTCGGCGGCCGCGTGCTGCACCGGAGCCGGCTCTTCGTGATGGTTGCCTCCCCTTGACCCGCCGCCGGTCGTCGTACCGGTCGATCGCCTCGCTCCAGCGCGACAACCGTGCCTGCCGCGCCTGCGCCGAGGAAGGGTTCCTGCTCGAGTCGCTTCCCGTCGTGCAGCCCTACACCGGCCAGCGCGCCTACATCCACGGCCAGGCGCCGGGGGCGCTCGAGGGCGAGCAGCGCCTGCCCTGGCGCGGCCGGGCCGGCCGGACCCTCCGCCGCTGGCTCGAGCTGGACGAGGACGAGTTCTACGGCACCTTCTACTGCGCCTCCGTCACGCGCTGTTACCCGGGCAAGTCCCTCTCCGGCGGCGGCGACCGCACGCCGACGCCACGGGAGCAGGAGCTCTGCTCGCTCTGGCGCGAGTGGGAGCTCCGGCTGATCCGGCCCCAACTGATCCTCATCGTGGGCGGCCTGAGCGCTCGGATCCTGCTCGGCGAGAAGAACCTCGCCGCCTGCATCGGCCGCCGGTTCGAGGTCGCCGGCGCGACGGCGATCCCGCTTCCGCATCCGTCGGGGACGAGCCGCTGGCTGAACGACCCGGCGAACCGCGAGCGGCTCACCGGGTCGCTCGAGGTCGTCAGGCAGGAGCTCCGGCGGCTTCGAACTGCGCCTCTTCCGTCGAGCCCTTGAGCGCGAGCGTCGAGGACTGCCCGCCCGAGATCAGCTGCGCGACCGCGTCGAAGTAGCCGGCGCCCACCTCCCGCTGGTGGCGCGCGGCCGTGTAGCCGTCCTCCTCCAGCTCGAACTCGTGCTGCTGGAGCCGCACGTACGCCGTCATCCCCTCGTCGACGTACCCACGGGCGAGCTCGAACATCGACGCGTTCAGCGCGTGAAAGCCGGCGAGGGTGATGAACTGGAACTTGTAGCCCAGCTCGCCGAGGGTCGACTGGAAGCGGGCGATGTCGGCGTCGTCCAGGTGCTTGCGCCAGTTGAACGACGGCGAGCAGTTGTACGCCATCAGCTTCCCGGGGAAGCGCTCGTGGATCGCCGAGGCGAACTCCCGCGCCTCGCCGAGATCCGGCGTCGAGGTCTCGAACCAGACGAGGTCGGCGTAGGGCGCGTAGGCGAGGGAGCGTTTGATGGACGGCTCGAGACCGGCCCGTACGTGGAAGAAGCCCTCTGGGCTCCGCTCGCCGGTCAGGAACTCGTGGTCGGCCGGATCCACGTCGCTCGTGATCAGGGTCGCGGCGTCGGCGTCGGTGCGGGAGATCAGCACGGTCGGGACGCCCATGACGTCCGCCGCCAGCCTCGCCGCCTTCAGCGTTCCGACGAACTGCGAGGTCGGGACGAGGACCTTTCCGCCGAGGTGACCGCACTTCTTCTCGGAGGCGAGCTGGTCCTCGAAGTGAACCCCTGCGGCGCCCGCCTCGATCATCCCCTTCATCAGCTCGAACGAGTTGAGGTTGCCGCCGAAGCCGGCCTCGGCGTCGGCGACGATGGGAACGAGCCAGTCGCGCGTGACGTCGCCCTCGGCGTGCTCGATCTGGTCGGCGCGCACGAGCGCACGGTTCAGGCGTCGAACGAGCGCCGGCACGGAGTTCACCGGGTACAGCGACTGGTCGGGGTACGTATCCCCGGCAAGGTTCGCGTCGCCCGCGACCTGCCAGCCGGAGACGTAGATGCCCTGGGTGCCGGCCTTGACCATCTGCACCGCCTGGCCGCCGGAGAGTGCACCGAGCGTCGGGAGGTAGTCCTCGGTGTGGAGCAGCTCCCACAGCCTGTCCGCGCCACGCCGGGCGAGGGTGTGCTCGATCTGGACGGAGCCGCGCAGCCGCTCGACGTCCTCCGCCGTCCAGTCGCGCCGGATCCCGTTCCAGCGCGTCGGTTTGCCGTTGCCGTTGCCGTCCATGCCGCTCCCCTCAGTCGATGTACTCGTATGCAGGCAAAGTCAGGAACCCCACGAAGTCGTCGCTCAGCGCCACTCGCTCGAAGAGCTCGATCGCGTCGGCGAAGCGGCTGAAGCCTTCCGGCTGCGCCGGCGAAGCCGGCACACCCTCTGAACGGCGCCGCCGAGTCGGCGCCTCGTCGAAGCCCTGCTCGGCGATCACCGTGCGGACGTGCTCCGGCGTGAAGCGTCCGGCGTGAACCCACTGCCAGACCTGCGAGCGAGAGATCTCGGCGGTCGCCGCGTCCTCCATCAGGTTGTCGATCGCCGCCGCGCCCACG
>DASTCG010000059.1:0-16087 GCA_035711385.1 Gaiellaceae bacterium | reverse complement strand
TCGCTGCGCGCGATCCTGCCGAAGCTCCTGGTGAACATCGAGATCTTCCTGATCGCCGAGGTCTTCATCCTCGTGTTCGGCCTCGCGATCGCGATCTTCCGGAGCTTGCCTGGGCCGGTGTTCTTCCCCGTGAGGCTGCTGATGGTCGTCTACGCGGACTTCTTCCGCGGGATCCCGACGATTCTCGTGATCTACCTGCTGGGGTTCGGCGTGCCCGCGCTCAACATCGCCGGCGTCCCGCGGTCGGCGCTCCTCTGGGGGGTCGTCGCGCTCGTGCTCGTGTACTCGGCGTACGTGTCCGAGGTGTACCGCGCGGGGATCGAGTCGATCCACCCGAGCCAGGAGGCGGCGGCCCGCTCGCTCGGGCTCTCGAGGGCGAAGGCGCTGCGGTTCGTCGTCATCCCGCAGGCCGTTCGCCGGGTGATCCCGCCCCTCCTCAACGACTTCATCGGCCTCCAAAAGGACACGGCGCTCGTCGGCCTGCTCGGAGTCGTGGAGGCGTTCCGGCAGTCGCAGATCGAGGTCGCCGCGACCTTCGACTACACGCCCTACTTCGCGACGGCGCTGCTCTTCGTCGCCCTCACCATCCCGCTGGCGCGGTTCACGGACTGGCTCGTCGCCAGGCAGCGGCGCAGGCAGCGATGAGCGCGGTCGAGCTGCGCGACGTCCGGAAGTCGTTCGGCGAGGTCGAGGTGCTGCGCGGGATCGACCTGGCCGTCGAGGAGCACGGCGTCGTCTGCCTGATCGGGGCATCCGGGTCGGGGAAGTCGACGCTCCTCCGCTGCGTCAACCTGCTGGAGCCGATCGACGCGGGCCAGATCCTCGTCGCCGGTGAGGAGGTGACCGTGCCGGGTGTGGACGCGAACCGGGTCCGGCGCGGCATCGGGATCGTCTTCCAGGCCTTCAACCTCTTCCCGCACATGACCGTGCTACGGAACGTGACCCTCGCGCCGCGCGAGGTGCTCGGACTCTCCAAGGCCGACGCCGAGGCCCAGGCGCTCGAGCTCCTCGGCCGCTTCGGGCTCGCCGACCGCGCGGAGGACTACCCCGACCGTCTCTCCGGCGGTCAGCAGCAGCGCGTCGCCATCGTGCGCGCGCTGGCGATGCGGCCGGAGCTGATGCTGCTCGACGAGGTCACCTCGGCGCTCGATCCGGAGCTCGTCGGCGAGGTCCTGAACGTGATCCGGGACCTGGCCGCGGCCGGGATGACGATGCTGATCGCGACCCACGAGATGGGGTTCGCCCGCGAGATCGCCGACCGGGTCTGCTTCCTCGACGGCGGCATCATCCTCGAGCAGGGCCCGCCCGAGCGGATCTTCTCCGAGCCGGAGGAGCCGCGGACGCGGCAGTTCCTCCAGAGGATCGTCGAGGCGGGGCGGCTCTAGGAGGGTTTGGCGGGGCAGCGCAGCCTGGCGGCACAGCCGCTATTGCGGCAAACCCTCCCTAGTCGAGGACGAAGAGCGCGACGGCGGCGAACTGGCACGCCGCCGCCCCGATCACGAGCGCGTGGAAGAGCTCGTGGTATCCGAAGACGGCGGGGGCCGGATCCGGACGCTCCCTTGCGTAGATGACCGCGCCGGCCGTGTAGAGGACGCCGCCGACCCCCAGGAGCACGACCCCGGTGAAACCGGCGTGCGCGACGAGCTCGGGCACCGCGATCACGCCCGCCCAGCCGAGGGCGATCGCGATGACTGCGGCCAGCCACTTCGGCGCGTCGATCCAGACCACCTTGGTGGCGATCGCGACGAGCGCTCCGCCCCAGACGATCGGAAGGATCGTCCAGCGCCAGGCGCCGTCGAGCGCCAGCAGAGCGAAGGGCGTGTACGTGCCGGCGATCAGGAGATAGATCGACGCGTGATCCAGACGGCGCATCCACCGACGAGCCCGTGGCGCCCACGGGACGCGGTGATAGAGCGCGCTCACGCCGAACATCGTCGCGAGGGTTACCGAGAAGGTGGCGGCGGCCGCGCGTTCCCTCGAACCGGACGATGCGAGCACGAGCGCAGCTCCGAGGACGACGGAGACGAAGAACGAGTACTGGTGCAGGACGCCGCGAAGGCGCGGCCGCATCTCGATGCTCACGACCCGACCCTAGCTCGGTCCGGTCGCCACTGTGAACCCGGGCGAGACTAGGTTGTGGGAATGAGGAGCCACATTGACGCGATCCTCGGGCGCCGTCGGCTGCTCGTCGTCCTGCAGGTCGTCTTCGTCGTTGCGCTCCTCGGGTTCCTGGGCTGGGCGGTGCGCGACACCTGGAGCGACGCCCTCCCGCGGCTCCGCGACGCAGACCTGCTCGAGCTCGCGCTCGCATGCGTGATCCTGGCCGTCTACTACCTGATGTTCGTGGTGGGCTGGCAGTGGATCCTGCGGGCGCTCGGGATCCGTACGTCCTACTCCGTCGCCCTGCAGGCAGAGATGGCCTCGATGCTTGCGAAGTACATCCCCGGCGCGATCTGGACGCCGGCGGCGCGCGTTCTGTGGCTGCGGAGGGCCGGCGGGATCGACAAGACCTCCGTCGTCGTCGCCTCGATCCTCCTCGAGGCCGGGCTCTCGGCGGTCGCGGGCGTCCTCGTCCTCGTCTGCGCGCTGCCCTTCGTCTCCGGATGGGATGCGCCGATCTGGCCGGTGGTGCTCTTCGGTGCGGCCGTCGCTGCGCTTCTGCACCCGCGCGTCTACCGCGCCGTCGCCCGAGTCGCGTTCAAGCCGTTCGGCGCCGCCGAGCCCCCGAGCCTGCCGTGGAGGACGATGGCGGGCCTGCTCCTCTTCTACTCCGCGAGCTGGATCGTCGGCGGGTTTGCGCTGCTCCTGCTGATTCGGGCTCTCGGCGGGGATGCCGGCGTGGCTGACGCGCCGTACCTGGGCGGCACCGCGGCTGTCGGTGCGATCGTGGCCGTCCTCTCGGTGCTGGCGCCGTCGGGCCTCGGTGTGCGGGAGGCGTCGATGTACGGACTGATGCTCGCGGTCGCCTCGGCGCCGGTGGCGCTCGGGGCGACCGTGCTGAACCGGCTCGCGATCACGCTCGTCGAGGCCGTGCTCCTCGGTGTCGGCGTGCTCGCATGGCGCGCGGGGCGCCGCGGGGCCGACGAGCTCCGCGCCTCCTCAGCCCGCTCGGCTTAGCTCGCGCTCGACCTGCTGGTACGCGGGTGACGCGGGCGGAAGCTTCTCCAGCGCCTCCTGGAAGAGCGTCACCGCCTCCTCGCTCTGCCCCTGGCGCCGGTAGACGACCCCGAGGTTGGCGATCACCTGGCCCTCGCTCTCCTCGTCGCCGAGCTCGCGCAGCACCCCCACCGCCCGCTCGAGATGCTCGAGGGCGGCGTCCTCGGCGCCGCTGTGGGCGAGCGCCAGCCCGAGGTTGTTGAGGGTCATCGCCTCCGCCTGCTGGTCGCCGAGGTCACGGACGATCCTGAGCGCCTCGAGATGCTGTTGCGCCGCCTGCTCTGGCTCGCCCTCGCGGCGCAGCTGCGCTCCGAGCTCGTTCAGCTCCCGCGCGAGCCTGCTCGGCTCGACGGAGTGGAGCTTCAGAAGGCCGACGCGGTACATCCCCGTGATCGAGCCGCGGAAGGCGCGTGTGGCGGCGCCCTCGGTGCGGCGCGGCGCCGCGGCCGCCGTCGTCCTGGCGCGGGCACCGGCCCGCCTTGCGTGCTCGCGGACGCGCGGCCTCGGCACCCGGGACCGCGCGGCTCCCGCTCCTGCCGCTACCGCGCCGGCGCCCGTACGGAGGGCGGGACGGGGATCGACGCGGCGAAGCGCCCAGAACGCTCCGACGGCGAGCGCCGCGAGCAGCGCCAGCCCGAGGGCGGCGACGACCACGAGGACGAGCCCCACGGCGGCCAGCAACCCGGCGAGCAGCATGGACATCCCCGCGACCGCGAGGACGCGCCGGTGGAGACGGTCTCGATCCTCGGTCACCGCAGAGCTCGCAACCTGGGCAATGCGAACCTCCTTCGGAGCCCCTGGCTTTCGTCGCTCCCCAGGGTGTTCCTTCGCCGCCACACCGTAGAACAGCACAGCTGCCCGATGCTGCAGGGCCAGGCGCACCAGCTCCAACAACCGACGTTTCGGGCCTAGACTCGATCGGGTGCTGGTGCGCAAGACGGTCACGATTCTGTTCTCGGACGTGGTCACTTCCACCGAGCTTGGTGAGCAGCTCGATCCCGAGTCGCTTCGCAGGCTCATGTCCCGCTACTTCGACGAGATGCGCGCGATCGTCGAGCATCACGGCGGCACCGTAGAGAAGTTCATCGGCGACGAAGTGATGGCGGTCTTCGGCATCCCGATCGTTCACGAGGACGACGCACTCCGCGCGGTCCGGGCCGCAGCGGAGATGTGTGACCGGCTCTCGACCCTCAACGAGGAGTTCGAGAAGACGTGGGGCGTGCGGCTGAACGCCCGCACGGGCGTCAACACCGGTCAGGTCGTCGCCGGCGACCCCTTGGCCGGCGGCACGTACGTTTCGGGCGACCCGGTCGTGCTCGCCAAGCGGCTGGAGCAAGCCGCAGCCCCCGGCCAGATTCTGATCGGCCAGGCGACTCACGCGCTGGTCAAGGATGCGATCAAGGCCGGCCCGCTCGAGTCGTTTTCCGTCAAGGGCAAGGCACAACCCGTGGCCCCTCTCCGCGTCGACGAAGTCGACGCCGACGCGCCCGGCCTCACACGCAGGCTTGACGCGCCGCTTGTCGGGCGGCGCACCGAGCTCGCCAGGTTGAGTGAGGACTTCCACGAGGCCGCGCGCTCGAACGCGTGTCGGTTGCTGACCGTCTTCGGGCCCGCCGGGATCGGTAAGACGCGCTTGGCGGCGGAGCTCAGCGAAAGGCTCGGCGATCGAGCGGAATGGCTGACGGGACGGTGTCTCCCGTACGGCGAGGGAATCACCTTCTGGCCGCTGGCTCAGATCGTGCGTGAGGCAGGTGGGATCGGCGCGATCGCGGCGGCGCTCGACGGGAGCGACGACGCGGATGTCGTCGTCGAGCTCCTCCAGGGCGCGATCGGGCCGTCACCGGCCGCGGGCGGGAGCGACGCGATCTTCTGGGCGGTTCGCCGCGTCCTCGAGGCCCTGGCGGCGAGGAAACCGTTGGTCGTCTGCCTGGAGGACATCCACTGGGCCGAGCGGACGTTCCTCGACCTGGTCGAGTATCTGACCGCCTGGATCCGCGGCACGCCGATTTTTCTCCTCTGCCTTGCGCGACCGGATCTGCTCGAGACCGAGCCGGCATGGATGACCCCGAGGCCCAACGCGAGCATCCTCGTCCTCGAGCCCCTGTCCGAGCCGGAGGCTGACGTCCTGCTCGACTCCCTACGCGGAGACGTCACGCTTTCAGATGCGGTGCGCCGCCGGATCGCGGCCACGTCGGAGGGCAACCCGCTCTTCGTCGAGCAGATGGTCGCAATGGCCGCAGAGAACGAGGACGGCGAGCTCACCGTTCCACCTTCGATCTACGCGCTGCTCGACGAGCGGCTCGATCGGCTCAGCCCCGAGGAACGTGTGGTAGTCGAGCGCGCCTCTGTGATCGGCAAGGAGTTCGTCCTCCGCGAGATCATCGAGCTCTGCCCTCCGGAGCTGCGGCCGAACGTCGTTCGGAACCTCATGGCACTCGTGCGCAAGGATCTCGTCCGGCCTGCGTCGTCCACGGCCGCCCGAGAAGACGCCTTCCGTTTCCGGCATGCGCTGATCCGCGACGCTGCGTACGACGGGCTGCCGAAGGAGGTCCGGGCCGAGCTCCACGAGCATTTCGCTGCACAGGTGGAGGCGCAGACGTACGTCGGAGAGCATCAGGTCGAGCTCGAGGAGATCATTGGCTACCACCTCGAGCAGGCCGTCCGGTGCCGAGTCGACCTCGGCCGTCTCGACAGGTCGACGGACGAGCTTGCGCTGCGCGCCGGTGCGCGACTGGCCGGAGCGGGTCGACGTGCATTCGCCCGCGGCGACGTCCCGGCCGCGCGGAAGCTTCTTGGGCGCGCGGTGCGCCTGCTCGATGCGCACCCGGAGGCGCGCGCGGAGGCTCTTCTCGAACTCGGCGCCGTGGCGCGGGAGGAGGGCGATGCGGTCGAGGCCGATGCAGTGCTGACCGACGCCGAGACGCTTGCTCGATCGGTGGGCGACCAGCGACTTCGGCTGCGGGTGGAGGTCGAGCGGTCCGTTCTCCGCCTTTACGTCGACTCGGACATCGAGCCTCGTCAGCTGCTCGAGGTGGCCGAGCAGGCGACACCGGTGTTCGAGGCCGGCGGCGATCAGCTCGGCCTCTCACGGGCGTGGGCGCTCGTCGCGGAGGCGCAATGGTTCCGCTCGCAGTTCGCGATGATGGAAGACGTGCTGGGGCGGGCTCGGGTCTACGCCGAGCGCGCCGGCGACCGGCGCACGATGTCGTGGATCCTTGGGGCCATGTGTCGGGTCGCGGTCGTTGGCCCCCTTCCCGTTGACGAGGGGATTCGCCGCTGCACCGCGATTCGCGAAGAGGCTCGCGGTGAACCTGCCCTGCAGCCGGTCGTCGAATCGATGCTGGCCGTCCTGGAGGCCATGCGCGGTCGCTTCGACGTTGCGCGCGGGCACTACCGTGAGAGTCAGCGAGCCTTCGAGGAGCTTGGTTTCACCTTCAGGCTCGCCTCGTATCGGATGTATTCGGGCTGGACGGAGCTGATCGCCGGCAACGCGCAGGCCGCGGAGCGGGAGCTTCGAATCGGATACGAGGTTCTGGACAGCATGGGTGAGCGGTCGACCGTGTCGACCGTGGCCGCGTTCCTCGCGCGTGCGGTCCTGGCGCAAGGGCGACTCGACGAGGCGGGACGGCTGAGTGAGGTCAGTGAAGAGACCGCCTCCGCCGATGACCCGATCACACAGGCGATGTGGCGTGGCACCCGCGCCAGGGTGATCGCCGCCGGCCGGAGTCACGCCGATGCTGAACGCTTTGCCCGAGAATCGGTCGAGCTGTCGCTCGAGACGGACTGCGTGAACATGCAGGCAGACGCCCTCGTAGACCTTGCCGAGACGCTGCGGCTCCTGCGCCGCCCCGACGAAACGGGAGACATTCTCGAACAAGCGATCGACCTGTATGAGAAGAAAGGGAACGTTACGTCGGCGGCGGCGGTGCGGCCGCTCCTTGCGGCACAGCAGCCCGTCGAAGTTGACTCGAGAGGCGCGGAATAGGAGACTCCTGTGTGGCGCTCGGCGCCGAGCGGAAAGGAGGCGTTATGCCGCTCCCGTACGTGATCTCCGCGAACATCACCCGCGACGAGGCTCGAGACCTCATCGATCGGCTTGCACACGACGAAGAGTTCCGGGGCCGGTTCCAAGAGAGCCCCCAACAGGCACAACGGATCCTGCACGACGAGTACAAGATCGAGGTAACGCCCCAGTCGCTGCCGGACGAGATCAGGTTGCCAGCACCGGACGACATTGACGACTTTTTCGAGATGTTCGAGCAAAGGATCCTCAGCGAGGGAGCCTCTCCATTCGCGTTGTTGGCTTTGATCCTGGCGTTCGCCGCAATGCCCGTCATGATGGGAGACCGCCCGTCGCGCAATGGCGCGGGTTAGGCGTCCGCGCTACCTCTGCTTTTTCTTTGACGACTTCCCGTTCCTCGACGTAGGGCTGCTGCTTCGCGGCGCCGTCGAGCTAGTGACCGTGCGGCAGGTGTGCGCGCTGTCGATCCTCAGTGGTGAGACGGTACCGCTTTCCGCTGACGAGCTCGAGCTTGTGGCCGCCACCCCCTCAGACGACTGGGTGGAGGCGGCCGACGAGGCGACGTCCCGTCGCTTGGCGAAAAAGGGCGTCCTGCTGAGCGACGAAAGCGATCCGGAGCTGGAGGCGCTCCGGACGCGTCACGAGAGCCTCGAGAGCGCAAGCTGGAATCTCGAAGCTTCCCTCTACTACTTCCTGTCCAAGTGGCGCGGGATCGACCTGCGCCGACTCGCGCGTCAGGACGAGACCTCCGAGCTCTTGCCCCCAACGGACGAGATGGTGCAGGCGTTCGTGGATCGCGTCGGGCTGCCGCCGAACGCATTCCACTCCGTCGCAACGCCGTACGCGGTGCACGCGCTTCCGCTCGTCGAGCGAGAGGGGGATCTGTACGACGTGCTCCTGCGCCGTGAGACGACGCGAAGCTTCGATCGCGGAGCCACGCTGACGCTCCCGGAGCTCGCAGTGGTCCTCCGGTACGTGTTCGGCTACCACGGATACATGCCGCTGCTCGGGCAGGTGACGACGCTCAAGCGCACGAGCCCGTCCGCGGGCGGGTTCCATCCGATCGAGGCGTATCCCCTGATCACCGGTGTCGACGAGCTCGAGCCCGGCCTCTACCACTACAGCGGGGCCGAGCATGCGCTCGAGCTGCTGGCACCCCTTGCGGCCGACGAAGCACGGGCGGCCGCAACTGCCTTCGTCTGCGGCCAGACGTACTTCGGCGACGCCCAGGTCTTGGTCGTGCTCGCGGCACGCTTCGAGCGCGCGTTCTGGAAGTACCGGAACCACCGCAAGGCACTCACCGCGCTGCTGATGGACGCAGCGCACCTGAGCCAGACCCTGTACCTGGTCGCGACGGAGCTCGGGCTCGGGGCGTTCGTCACTGCGGCGATCAACAACGCCGACATCGAGGAGCATTTCGGAATGGACGGCTACCGGGAGGGTGTCCTCGCCGTCTGTGGCTTCGGGAGGCGCGCCGCACAACGCTCACCCTTCGATCCCGAGTTCCTGCCCTTCGTGCCGCGTGAGACAGCGGTGGATGGAGTCCCGCGCAGATCGCCTGACGCCTAGACGACTCGCCGCATGCTGCCGAGCCTCGACGAGGCGCCCCGAGCTCACGCCGCCCGTGGGAGCCGCTCGCCGTCGAGATGGGCCGTGATCCGCGCGGCGTCGAGCGGGAGCACTGCGAGTTCGGGCGGCGGACGGCGAACGAAGCCCTCGATCAGGAGGAGGTCTTCCGCTTGCTCGGGGGTCAGCGTCTCCCCGGCTTCCTCCCGGGCGACCCGGCAGAGCGTCAGTCCGGCGCCGATCTCGAGCCTCGCTCCCGAGCCCGGCGGCAGCGAGCGTACGGCGCAGACACCGCCGGCGCAGACGAAGAACGCCTTCCGCCAGCCCGGCTCGGCCGCCGGGGCGACCAGGCAGGCCTCGAGCCCGCGCAGCCGCTCCAGCCGGCGCAGGCGCTCGACGACGCCCTCGAGCGCCTCGATGCGATCGCGCAGACGGGCGGCCTCCTCGAAGCGGAGGCTCTCGGCCAGCTGTGAGAGGCGCTCCCGGAGGCGCGAGAGGGGGCCGCCGTCCAGGAGCTGGTCGAGCTCGTCCGAGGTTCCGGAAGAGAGTGCGCGCGCTGCGAGAGAGGCGCGCCTCCGGCTCGTGATCGGGCCCAGGCGTGTCGGCGTCTTCGTGACGACGAGCTCCTCGCCTCGTCGCTTCAGGTAGACGCCGTGCTCCCGCCTGCGGCCCCGGGAGTTCGCCGGCGGCTCCAGCTCGCGGATCAGCCGCAGCTCCTCGAGGGCCGCCTCGAGCTCGGAGCCGAGAACTCGCCACTCGATGCGGCCGAGCGCGAGCAGGGCCGCCTCGACCGACGGACGCTGTCGTTCGCTTCGGAAGTAGGAGCGAAGGCGGGCGCGCAGGTCGCGGGCCCGGCCGACGTAGAGCACCTGGTCGTGGCGGTCGCGAAAGAGGTAGACGCCGGGTCGGGTGGGTGCGCCCCGGGCGAGGGAGCGCTTGTCGTAGACCCGGCGTCTGCGCGGCGCGGCCAGCGCGCGCAGGTCGGAGAGCCGCCTCGCTCCGACCTCCTGGGCGAGCCCGATCAGGCGCACGAGCACCTCGGCCGTCGCCTCGGCGTCGGGCAGAGCGCGGTGGCAGGGCCGGGTCGACACGCCGAAGAAATGGGCGAGCGAGGCGAGGCTGACGCGGTGCAGGCGATTCTCGAGCAGGCGACGCGCGAGCGCGGCCGTGCAGAGCGGCGGCTCGGACAGCCGCCGACCGTGCATGTGCAGCAGCTGCCGGTCGAGGAAGCCCTGGTCGAAGCGCGCGTTGTGCGCGACGAGAAGCGCGTCACCTGCGAACGCGAGGAAGCGCCTCAGTACGCTCGAGACGGACGGTGCGCGCCTGAGCTCGTGCTCGCGCAGGCCCGTGAGACGCGCCACCGGGTCGGGGAGCGGAGCTCCCGGGTTCACGAGCGATTGGAACGAGTCGACGGGCTCGAGCGCACGGATGCGAACGGCCCCCACCTCGCAGATCCGGCTGCGCGCGGCCGAGAGCCCGGTCGTCTCCAGGTCGAAGACGACGAACTCGGCGTCCTCGAGTAGGGGATCGGTTCGCGCTCCGGCGAGGAAGACCGTGGCGCCGGCGCAGACGATCCGGCTGTCGCCGGCGGTGACCTCCGCCAGGAGCGAGCAGGCGAGGCCGTCCGAGATCGAGGATGTGGCGAAGAGCGACCGGGCAGCCTCGACCGCGGACAGCGAGCCGCGCTCCTCGAGCGTGTCCACCAGGCGATCGAGTGCGTCGAGCGCGAGCTGCACGCCCGTAGATGAAACCGAACAGATGTTCGCCGCGCAAGCCGCGGCGGCCAAACGTCGCTACGCCCGTTGCGGCAGCTCGGCGTCCCGGCCGGGCTGGAACGCCCCGCGCTCGGAGGCCGAAGGCGATCGCTCCGCCGCCTCGGTCCAGTTGTCCGCCGCCGGCAGGTCGAGGCGGTGCCACGCGTAGGACACGGCGAGGAAGACGGCGGTCGCGTAGCAGTAGCCGATCAGCAGGTCGACGACGTAGTGGTTGCCCGTGTAGACCGCCGCGAGGGACTGAAGGAGCGGGTAGACCGCGGCCGCGCAGGCGATCGGCACTCCCCATCGTGTCCGCCAGAAGAGCGTCGAGACGAACAGGAACACGAGGAAGGCGTAGCCGGCGTGGAGGGACGGGATCGCGGCGTCCGGGTTTCCGCGCACGAGGTCGTACGGGGCCCAGACGCTCGCGGACATGGTCTGGTGTCCCCCGATCTTGTCGGCCGTGAGGAGGCCCTCCTGGGCGGCGTGCCAAGGCGGCGCAGCCGGGTAGAGGAGAAACGTGAGCGCAGCCGCGAACGAGAGAACCACCATCGTCGTCGCGAATCGGAAGTAGAGTGCCCGTCGACGCATCCAGAGGACGAACGCGAGCGTCAGCGGGACGAACTGGTGAACTCGCGAGATTCCGAGAGCCAGCCGGTCGTACCAGCGCTCGTGTCCCACCCAGAACCAGTCTTGCAGGACGCTCGAAGGGACATTGCCGCCGAAGAGCCACCGCTCGAGGTCGAGGTGCGGGGCGAAATACGGCACCGGCCGCGCGGTATGAGCGAGTCCCCGGCACTCGGCGTAGAGCACGATGAGGGCGATGTAGGGCGCGAAGTCGAGCACGAAGCGCCTCCCGCGGCGAATCGCCAGGGCAGGCACGAGGAGCAAGAGTGCGTAGCGGTCCGGCGAGAGGCTGAGGTCGAAGACGCCGATCGCGAGCGCCAGGAGGGCGACGGGGGCAACCGCCGCGAGCGCGATCGTCCGCGTATTGAGGTCGGCGCGTGGTGGACCCCAGCGCTCGCTGCGCTCGGCGCGGCGCTGCTCGCGGTCGCGACGCGTGTCGTCTTCTGGGGCACGCCGTTGACGGCCGACGAGGGAGGCTACGCCCAGATCGCGCGGCTGTGGGACAACGGCGTCGGGCTCTACGGCGGTGCCTGGGTCGACCGCCCGCAAGGTCTGCTGCTCGTCTATCGCGGCATCCTCGAACTCGGCGGCGGCTCGACGGAGTCGCTGCGAATCGCTGCGGCGGTGGTTGCCATGCTCATGGTCCTTGCGACGGTGATCCTGGCCGTTCGACTGACCGGGACGATAGAGGCGATTGCAGCCGGATGGCTACTTGCAACGTTTGCGGCATCGCCGTACATCGAGTCCTTCACGTTGTCGGGGGAGCTGCTGGCGGCGTTCCCGGCGGTGCTGTCGCTGCTCGCGTTCACCGCCTATCTCCGGCGCCGCCACGTCGCGTGGCTGGCCATGGCGGGCCTGCTCACCGGCTGCGCGGTGATGATCAAGCAGTCGGCCTTCGACGCGGGACTCGCCGCCGTCCTCTTCCTGCTTCTGACCGAGCGCAGGCACGCCGTGGGCCGGTCGTCGCTGATCGTGCTCACGGCCCTGGTGCCGGTCGCGATCGCGGCCGCCTCCGCGCCGCACCTCCACGATTGGTGGGACGCCGTGGTCGCGTACCGGGCCGACGGCGACTCGCTGCTGACGGGGTCGCCGCTCCACCGCCTCGACCTGTTCGCCGCGTCGGTTCCGGCGGTGGCGAAGGGGCTGGGCGTGCTCGCGTTGCTCGCGTCCATCGGCTGGCGGTCCTCGCCGCTCCTCGTTCGCCTGTGGCTCGGCGCCGCGGTCATCGGCGTGCTGGGCGGAGGGAACTTCCACTCGCACTACTACGTGCAGCTCGCCGCGCCCCTCTCGATCCTCGCCGGCGTCGGCGTTCGGCAGCTGCTCGTCGAGCGCCGGCGGGTGGCTGCCGCGGTGTGCGGAGCCGCGGCGCTCGTCACCCTGGCGTTGACCGCGCCGCTCTGGTTTGCGAGCGGACAGGCACAGGCGCGCGCGATCTGGCCGAAGGACGGCCGTCTCGTCCATTCCGAGGCCGTCGCCACCTACGTGCGCGCGCACACGACGCCCCACCAGGAGATCTTCGTCCTCTGGGCCGGAGCCGACATCTACTACCTGGCCGACCGACGTCCGGCGCTGCCGTACATGTGGTATCGCAACGTCGAGTCGATCGACGGAGCACTCGTCTCGGCGCGGTGGATGCTGCGAGCGAGGCTGCCTGCGCTCGTCGTCCTCTCGCAATCACCGAACACCATCGACACCTCCGGGGCGACGGCGCGGATCCTGGAACGCAACTACCGCCTCGCCACGATCGTCGAGGGAGTCCGCATCCTCGAAGCGAGACCACTGGCTCTCGGGACCGAGAGCGCCCGCGGAAGAGCCGCCCGAGAGATGCGGCTGCGTGTGTGGAGGAAGCCGCACTCGCGGTAGGTCGAGCGCGAAGGAGCCGAGGCCACGCACCCGGACGCCGCAGGCCAGCGCCCGAGGGAGCGCACGCTTGACCCCGCCCGGCTCGGAGACCACGTCGATCGGCTCTATCGGGCCGCCTGGGCGCTCACCGGCTCCCGCGAGGACGCGGAGGACCTCGTCCAGGAGACCTACGCGCGCGTGCTCGCGCGCCCGCGACTTCTCCGCAACGAGGACGACCTCGGCTACCTGATACGGGCGCTTCGCAACACCTTCCTGACCCAGAAGCGGGCAGAGGGCCGCCGGCTCCGGCCCGGTCCCCTGCCCGACCAGCTCGACCTCGTGGCCGACCCGAAGGCGCGCGAGCCCCAGTCCGCGGTCGAGGCCCGCGAGCTGTACGCCGCAATCGCCGCGCTTCCCGACGACTTCCGCGACGTCCTCGTCGCCGTCGACGTCGCCGGCCTCACCTACAGGGAAACGGCCCGTTCCCTGCGGATCCGGGAGGGGACCGTCATGAGCCGCCTGTACCGCGCCCGCCAACAGGTCGTGCGGCGGATCGAAGGCGGGCCGGCCTGATTCGCGTGCCGGTCAATCGCGCGTGTCCACCGTTCCGACCAGCACCTTTTCACCCGACGACGCCTGGTCGCCGTCAGCTTGCTCGCGCGTGACGGTCAGCGTCGTGAAGTCCTTCGGCGACACACCGGCCCACAGCGTGACCTTCCGGCCCTCGTTGAACGTCCCGACCGGAACGAGGACGCCGGAGGTGTCGCGGAGCCAGGCCTCGTAGAAGCGCCCGCCCTCGAGGCGAGGCAGCCCTCCCGCGTCGAGCTCGATCCGCCAGCCCGAGTTCGTCTTGGTCAGCGTCGCCTCGCCGCCGGCGCCCGGTGCGAGCTCGGTTGGCGCGAGGGCGGCCTGGAAGCGCTCGCCGGAGGTGCTCGAGCCGAAGACCGCCAGCCCGATTGCGAGGGCGGCTGCCGCGGTCGCCGTGGCTGCGAAGGCGCCCGCGAGCACGAGCCGGCGTGGCCTGCTCGCGCGGCGTGGACTTCGCTCCCTCTCGATGCGGGTTCGGAGGGTCGCCGGCGCCTCGACCTCGGCCGCGGCGCTTCGCGTGAGCGCGAGTGCGCGCTGTTGTTCGGCAAGACGGTCGGCGAGCTCGGGAGAAGCTGCGACTCGGGCCTCGAGCACCGCGCGACGGTCCGGCGAAAGCGAGCCGTCCGCGAGCGCCGCCAGCTCTTCGATCTCGGGGCTGCCGGCTTCGTCCTGGCGTCGGCGTCTCACGGGCACGGCGACTCCAACGGTAACTCGCAGGCCTTCTTGCAGAGCGTGGTCACGCTTCCAAGGACCCTTGTCTGGCCGACGTTATTCCGCCCGGTCCGGCTGATCGGCGCCAGCGGGAATAGACGGCCGCCTGCGGTGTCTCTAACAGACACAGGTCAACCACTCGGAAAGGACGACCATGACGAAGCTCAGTCACCTCAAGGAGTCTCGTCTCACGCGGGCCGCGTCGGCGACGATCGGTCGGCTGCGGTCCACGGGCGTTCTCGCGGTTGCCGTCCTCGTGCTGGCGGCGGTGTTCACCAGCGGCGCGGTTGCGGCGAACCACAGAGGACCGGCTCTCAGGATGGGCTCAGCCAGACCGGACGTCATCTCCGCGGTACGCACCGCGTTGCTGAATCCCACGAGGTACTTCAAGCGCCCGAAGCTCAGGCACGGCGTCTTGTCCGTCATCGGCACCGCGCGGGGCGAGCGGATCGCCCTTCGCCTGAAGTCCGGCAGACCCACGCTTCTCCAGGTCGACGTCGGTGACGACGGTTCCGCGGAGTTCAGCTTCATGCGCAGGAAGGTCGCGCGGATCATCGTCGACGCTCGGGCCGGCGACGACCTCGTGCGGATCGACGAGACGAACGGCGTCTTCACTGACACCATCGAGACCGCGATCGACGGCGGCGCCGGGAACGACACCCTCCTCGGAGGCTCCGGAGCCGAGAGGCTGCTCGGCTCCGACGGCAACGACTCCATCGACGGCAACAAGGGCAACGACCTGGCGCTGATGGGTGCCGGGGACGATGTGTTCGTCTGGGATCCGGGCGACGGCAGCGACGTCGTCGAGGGTCAGGACGGCGCCGACACGATGGTCTTCAACGGTGCCAATATCGCCGACCAGGTCGAGCTCTCGGGCAACGGAAGCAGGCTGAGGTTCTTCCGCAACCCGGGCATGATCACGATGGACACCGCCGGCGTGGAGCAGGTCGACTTCAACGCGCTCGGCGGCGCCGACCTCGTCACCGTCAACGACCTGAGCGGAACGGACGTCCAGAGGCTGAACGTCGAGCTCGAGGGCACCCCCGGCGGGGCCGCCGGTGACGGCCAGCTCGACCGCGTCGTCGTCAACGGTACGAACCGCAACGACACGATCGACGTCAGCGGAGACGCCTCCGGTGTCGCCGTCGCCGGCCTGCGGGTACGGGTGGCGATTCGGCACCAGGAGCCGAGTGACGAGCTCGTCATCAACGGTCTCGCGGGCGACGACGTGATCTCGGCCGCGGCCCTCGCCGCACAGGCGATCACCCTCACCGTCGACGGCGGCGAAGGAGCCGACACGCTCGCCGGCGGCCGAGGTGTCGAGCGGCTGCTCGGCAGCAACGGGGACGACTCGATCGACGGGAACGGCGGGAACGACGTGGCCCTGATGGGTGCCGGGGACGATGTGTTCGTCTGGGATCCGGGCGACGGCAGCGACGTCGTCGAGGGTCAGGACGGCGCCGACACGATGGTCTTCAACGGTGCGAATATCGCCGACCAGGTCGAGCTCTCGGGCAACGGAAGCAGGCTGAGGTTCTTCCGCAACCCGGGCATGATCACGATGGACACCGCCGGCGTGGAGCAGGTCGACTTCAACGCGCTCGGCGGCGCCGATACGGTCATCGTCAACGATCTCACCGGCACGGGCGTGATGAGCGTCAGCGCCGAGCTCGGCACCGGCGACGGCCAGTCCGACCGCGTGGTCGTCAACGGGACCGCCGGGAACGACGCGATCGACGTCAGCGGAGACGCAGGCGAAGTGAAGGTGAGCGGACTCGCCGCCACGGTCGCCGTCTTCAGCTCGGAGTTCGCGAACGACCAG
>DASTCG010000058.1:0-7587 GCA_035711385.1 Gaiellaceae bacterium | reverse complement strand
GAAGGCGTCCGGTGTGTCCTCGACCGCGGCCGCCAGCGTCACTCCGACGATCAGCAGACCGAGGAACGCCGTCGGGAAGCCGCTGAAAGATTCGCGCGTCACGGCGTCGAGCAGGAGGATCGTGAGGAAGCTGAGCGTCAGCCAGCCGGTCCGTTCGCCCACGCGCGTGGCGCGATACCCCAGCACGACCAATCGGCCGAGGAGCATCAGCAGGGCGGCGAGGCCAACGAGGCCGATGTCGGCGACGGTCGCGAAGTACCCGGAGTCGACCACGGATCCCTCGTGCGCGCGCGCCTCCTCGGCGGTCCGGCTGATCGAGAAGGTCGCGCGCTCGGCGGCGGTGCCGACCTCTCCGACGCCCTTGCCGAGCGGGAGGTCCCAGGGGTTGTCGAAGACGACTTTCCACGCCTCGGTTCGGCCGTTGATCGTGATGTAGACGGAATCGCCGCCGCGCACGGTCCTGCGTTGCTCGGCCTGCTCCCCGGCGATCAGCACGATCGCAGAGGCGATGACGATCGCGGTCAGGAAGCCTGCCTGCACCATGCGCCCGTGCTTCGCAAGCCAGAGCGCGGCGAGGGCGACCAGGACCATCGCCGCGCTCCGGACGAAGGAGAAGAGCAGCCCTAGCCCGATGATCGAGCCGGCCACGGCCGCGAGGATTCCGCGTCGCATCCACATGAACACTCCTGCCAGTCCGAACAGGAGGAGGGCCGCATACGCGAACGGCTCGTCGAGCGTCCCGAAGCTGCGGAGGTGGTTGCCGACGAACCGGACGTGGATGTCGTATTCGTAGCCGAGCTGGACCAGGCGGGCCGGGCCGACGACCTGCTGGAGAACGCCGATCGTGGCCACGACGCAGGCGGTCGCGATCAGCGAGGTCATCGCCCAGCGGAGCGTCCGCCGCGGGTGCTTGAGCGTCATCCCGACGAGGAGCAGCAGCAGCGGCTCGGAGAAGAGGCGGACGCCGTGTGCCCAGGCAAGGTCACGCTGGAGGCCCCCGCCGAGGTTGACGAGGTACAGCCCGATCAGGAACCCGACGAGCAGGGTGATCCAGAGGTCGCCGGGCAGCTTGCGGCCGGCGCTCGCCTGCTGGACGACGATCGTCGCCCCGGCGGAGATCGCCGCCAGGCCGATGACGTCCTTCAGCGGTCCGATCCACGGAACGAGCAGGACCTTGAGCGACGGAAGGACGACGAACAACGGGATCATCGCGGCGATGCTGATGTGCGGGACCGCGATGAAGGCGACGACCACCAGGAAGAAGACGCCGAGCGCGATCAGCGCCGCCAGGATCAGCGGCTCGCCGATCCTCGTCGAGGCTGCGACCGCGAGGAACGTCACGAACGCGCCCGCGAGGAGGGCCGGGAGCTCGTCCCGCGTCAGCCCCAGACGCCCCGCCCACGTCATCGGCGCCGCTCCCTACCGGTAGTAGTAGTAGTCGTCCTCTTCGGCCGGAGCGTCGGTGATCACGGCTCCGACGATCTCGGCCTGCCAGCCCTGCGACTGCCGGTTGAGCGCGAGGAGGCTCCGCCGCGTGACCTTCCCGTGGCGGACGACGACGAGAACCATGTCGACGATCGTCGAGAGCTCGGCCATCTCCACGGTCGCGAGCGCCGGCGGCGTGTCGAGGATCACGATGTCGGTGTCTGCGAGCAGCTCGGAGAGGAGCTGCGGGGTCTGCGCAGCGCGCGCCACGCGGGCGCCGCGCTCGGAACCGCCGGACGGGATGATCCGGAGCTCGCCGTGGGTCTCGGTGCCGGAGTCGGCGACCGCGATGCCGCCGTTCCCCGACTGGGTGCTCACCGGGCTCGCATGCCCGGGGCCGGCGCCGTTGAGCGAGATCGTCCACATCGCGCCCGGGAGCGCAACGTTTCCGTCGATCAGTTGGAGGACGCCGGGCGCGTCCGCCGGGATCCGGAACACTCGCGCGACCGACGGCTTGCGGAGGTCGAAGTCGGCGAGGATCACGCGGCGGCCCCGCTGTGCCATCGCCATCGCGAGGTTCGCGGCGGTCGTCGTCTTGCCCTCGCTCGCGATCGCGCTCGTCACGGCCAGGACCATCGGCCCTGCGTCGGCGCGGATCTGCATGAGGTTGGCTGCGAGCAGCGCGTAGGTGTCGCCGAACCTCGATTCGTGCCGTCCGACCGTGACGAGGCTCGTCCGCTTGGGGAGCGTCTGGATCGAGGCGAGGACGGGCCGGTCGAGCGCCTCCTCGACGTCGGCCTCCGAGCGGACGCGGGTGTTGAAGGCCTCACGGGCGCCGGCGAACATCAGGGCGACAACGAGCCCGAGCGCGCCGCCGAACATCGCATCGCGCACGGGCCGCGGGCTGACTTTCGGGGCCTCGGTGGCCTGCTCGATCCGGGTCGCTCCGCCCGAGTTCAGCGTGTTGAGGACGTTCAGGCGGTTCAGCTGCTCCTCGAGTGCCGCCCGCGGGCGCCCGGTCGTACTGGGCAGTTGTGTCCGGATCTGCGTGATCGCCCGGCGTACCGCCTCCCCGGCGATCTCCGTCCGCCAACGGATGTACTCCGCGGAGACGGCGTTGACGGTCCGGATCGCCGCCTCCGGCGTGCTCTTCGTCGCCGTGAACACGATCACGTCCGTCGCGTCGCCGCCGGACACCTTCGTCGCCGTCTGGATGCCCTCTCCGTCGCTCCGCGGCAGGCCGAGCCGGACGGCCGTCCGGTCGTAGAGCTCGGGCGACCGTGCGAGCGCAAGCGCCGTGTCGATCACGCGACGCGGGTCGATGTAGGACGGCTGCGTGCCGGTGAGGATCGCGCCGAGGTCGGTCGAGTTGTGGACGACGCGGGCGCTCGCGGAGTACTGCGGTCCCTGGAGCTGCCTCAGCGTGAACACGGTGAGCGCGCCGAGGATCACGAGCGCGACGGTAAGCGGCAGCGAGCGGCGAATCGCCGCCTTGAGTGCTTCGGCTGCGCTCGGTCTCATTTCGCCTTCGTTCCGGCCGCCGTAGCGGCTTCCTCCCGACGCCTCATGGTGCGCACGTCACAGACGCAACAGTAGCGAGGGATCTGGCGAACGGCCGTCCCGCTCACTCGTTCGAGCTTCCCTCGTTCGAGTGTGGCCACGCCGCTCCCGGCAGCCGATTCACGTCGCGCCGATGGGTCTCGCCCGGTCAAGGAGCGCGCTGCTCGTTGTCACGATCGTCGCGGTGATCCTCGTCTGCTCCACGGAGCTCGCAGCCGCGGCCCCGAGCTCCGGCTCTTCCCCCCAGAGGGCCGAGCGCGGCTCCGCCATCGCGTCGAGCCAGTCGTTCCGCAGGATCCTCCGGCTCGCGAAGCGGCTGCAGCGCGCCCGCACGCGGCCCCGCCCCGGATGGCCGGCGCCGCAGGCACCCGCCCCGGAGGCGACACTCCCGGCGCCGGTGACGCCGAACGAGTACCGCGACCGCGTCGGCTTCTCGACGCACGTCGTCTGGATGGACGACTCCGAGCAGCTCTCCTACCTCCGGAAGCTCCGGGCCGGCGGGGTCGTCTGGATGCGAGAAGACTTCTCCTGGGGTGCGCTCGAGCGCTCCAAGGGCGTCTGGGACTGGACGATCGGCGACCGGCTGATGACGAACGTCTCCAGGGTCGGCATGAACGTCGTCGGCGTTCTCGGCTACTCGGCGCCGTGGGCGAGCTCCGGCCCCTCGATCAAGAACCCGCCGCGGGACGACGCGGAGTACGCCGGCTACGCCAAGACGGTCGTCGAGCGCTACGGCTTCGGCGGGACGTTCTGGGCGCTTCACCCGGAGCTCGCTTCCCGGCCCCTGCAGGCCGTCGAGCTCTGGAACGAGCCGTGGCACCACCAGTTCTGGAGCCCGAACCCCGATCCGGCGGCCTACGCGCGCCTCGTCCGCGCCGCGGCGACGGCGATCAAGTCGACGCACCCCGAGATGCGCGTGCTCGCGAATGCCGACGTCTTCCAGATGCGGAGCGACACGTCGGCGTCGGTCGACTGGGCGCGGCTGCTCTTCGAGGCGGACCCGGGGCTCTTCCGCGACCTCGTCGACGGCTACGCCGTGCACCTGTATGCGGAGGACCGCGGCCCGTCGGACACTTCGGTCTCCCAACGCTGGCGCTTCGACCGGCTGCTGATCACGCGGTCGCTCGCGCAGGCGCACGGCGCCGACCATCCGATCTGGGTGACCGAGTTCGGCTGGAACACCCACCCGAGCGCCGAGGAGATGGTCTCCGAGGCCACCCAGGCGCAGTTCGTCCGCGCAGGCTTCGCGAGGCTGGTCGGGGAGTGGGGCGGCTTCGTCCCGGTCAGCTTCCTCTACCACTGGGGCAGACCGTCCGACGACTGGGACGGCGGATTCACGCTGTTCCGGACGGACGGCAGCATGAAGCCGGCCTGGCAGGCCGTCGTCGACCTCGTCAGCTAGACGTCACCGCCCGCCGCAGCGCCGGGAGCAGGTCGCCGAAGACGAACGCCCGCGCCGTCCCCGGCAGGGCCAGCAAGACCCCGGCGTACGTCAGGGCCGCGGCGGCGCCGGCTGCGAGCGGCGGCCCGGGCACGGTCGAGGCCACCAGCAGCATGGCCGCCGCGCCGGCCGCGATCACCGGCAGGTACGAGAGCCCGGGGAGCAGGCCGCTGCGCCGGACCGCGAGCGAGATCGGGACGCAGACCGCCGCCTCGGAGACGACCGAGGTCCAGGCGGCGGCCTTGAAGCCGTACTCGGGGATCAGCGCGAGGTTCAGCGCGACGTTCGCGACCAGGATCCCGCTCGAGATCCCGAGCAGAGTCCGATCGCGGCCGGCGGCGATCAGCACGCGGAAGAAGAGGCCGTTCGCGAAGCTGAAGAGCACGTAGGGCGCGAGGATCTGGAGCGCCACCGCCCCGTCCCGGAACTTCGGTCCCGCCGAGACGACCACGATGTCCTCGGCGAAGACGAACAGGAGCACGGCCAGCGCCCCGGCCCCGGCCATCAACAGGTCGAACGCCTTCTGAACGAGGCCGCGCGCGCGCTGGTCGCCGACCGCGACGAAGCGCGCGAGCGGCGGCAGAAGCGAGAGCGCGAACGCGGAGACGACGAACTCCGAGAGCTCGAGGAACTTGTACGCGGCGCCGTAGAGCCCGACCTCCGTCGCGTCCGTCAGGAGGGCGAGGATGAGCGTGTCGACGCGGAAGTAGACCTGGCCGAAGGCGATCGCGAGCCCGAGCACGAGCGAAGCGGCGACGAGCTCGCGCCAGTACGGCACGTCCACGAGGGGCCGGAGGGAGACGACGCGCGCCACGACCGCGAGCTGGAACAGGAACGTGACGCCGATTCCGATCGCCTGCGCCGCGACCACGGCCTTCAGCCCCATGCCTGCCTCGAGCACGGCGAGCGTGATCCCGAGCGTCACGAGCCGGCCGAGGAGGTTCCCGGCCACCGCCCAGTGCATCCGGAGGGTCGCCTGCAGCACCGGCAGGATGGAGACCGACAGCAGGGTCAGGAAGAAGCCGGCCGAGCTGATGAGGATCGCGACCTTGGTGTCGTACTCGAAGGGCAGCAGCAGGCCCAGAACTGTGGCGCCGCCCACAAAGACGAACGCGACTGCGAACCGAAGCGGGAGTGAAGCCCGCATCGCGTGCTCCGTGCGCTCGGGGTGGCCCGAGATCTCCCGCAGGATGACGGCCGAGAGCCCGGCCTCGGCGATCACGGTCGGGATGAAGAGATAGACCGTTGCGGCGGTGATGTGGCCGTAGATCTCCGGGCCGAGGCTGCGGGTGACGGCGACGAACGTGAAGAAGGCGATGACCGAGCCGAGGAAGCTCCCGACGGCGAGGACGAGCGTGTTCGCCGCGAGGCGGACAGCGAGGCCGCTCGAATCGCGGGCGGCGAGGTCGGACACGGGCTAGTGCCCCTTCACGCAATACATGCCTGACTCTGGCCCCCGATCACGCGGCGCCAGAGCCGACCCTCCTCCTCGCCAAGGCTGGCCAGCCTTGGCTCGTCGGAGTGCGCGCCCTGGCTTGGTGCTTGCGGCCCAGAGGCGGGGCGGCATTCCCTGAAGGGGCACTAGGTCGCTTCGACCGCCGTCTGACCCGTTCCGGCGCGCTGCCGGTCGGCGATCACCTCGGCGAGGATCCGGTCCAGGTCGACGGTCGGCGACCAGCCGACGGCCGCGTTGATCTTGTCGATCGCGGGCATGCGCTGGAACATCTCCTCGACCCCGTGCCCGTAGACCTCGTTGTACGGGACGAAGACGATCTCGGACGAGCTGGCCGTGCGCTCGAGAATCCGCTCGGCGAGCTCGAGGATCGCGACCGACTCGGTCGAGCCGACGTTGAAGATCTCCCCCGCCGCCGACGGCTCGTGGAGGAGCGCCGAGAGCGCGCGAACCGTGTCGGCGACGTGACAGAAGCACCGGGTCTGCGATCCGTCGCCGTGCACTTCCAGCGGCTCGCCGGCTAGCGCGGCCTGGACGAACCGCGGGATCACGTTCCCGTATTGGCCGCTCTGGCGGGGGCCGACCGTGTTGAAGAGACGCGCGATGACGCAGTGCAGGCCCTCCTCCTCGTGACGGGCCAGCGCCAGGAACTCGTCCATCGCCTTCGAGTCCGCGTAGGCCCAGCGCTTGGCCGTCGTGGGCCCGTAGATCCGTCTGGCGTCCTCCCTGAGTGGCAGGTTCTCTCCGGGATGGTCGCCGTACACCTCCGAGCTCGAAGCGATCAGGACCGGCTTCCCGAAGCGGCCGGCGTACTCGAGGACGTTCTCGGCCCCGCGGACGTTCGTGAGCAGCGTGTGCCCGGGACGCTCGACGATCAGGCGGACGCCGACGGCCGCCGCGAGGTGGAAGACGGCGTCCGCCCTGTGCACGAGCTCGCTCACGACGGACGCCGACAAGACGGACTCCACTGTTAGGTGGAAGTTCGGGTTCTCCCTCAGGTGGAAGACGTTCGCTTCCGATCCGGTCGAGAGGTCGTCTAACGCGTAGACCTCCCAGCCGTCGCCGAGCAGCAGCTCGGCGAGATGCGAGCCGATGAAGCCAGCGCCCCCCGTGACCAGAGCAGTGCGTGCCACCGACCGCCAGCGTAGTTGGCCGGGCCGTCGGCGGCCGCGAACCATCCCTGCTCGAAAGCCGTACCCGCATCCGTATCTAACCGGGTTGCACAGTCGTTGAATGGCAGACAAGATGAGCAGTGACGTCCTCGGTGGACGTCGCAAGGGGAATCAGGAGGTCAGCATGCTCCACCGGCGGCTCGCCGGAGTCGCCGCAGCACTACTACTCGTACTCGTCACTGCGGGTTCGGCGTATGCGGCGACGCCACAGTCGATCTACCGAGACCTGGCCGACAACGGCAGGCTCGACGGCCACTACACACGGGCGGACATCGAGCGCGCCTTCGATGTTCCCACGGACCTTCGCACCGATGCCCTTCGAATTCCTCGGCGTCCGATCCGAGCGCCCGCCGCGGCCGAGGGCGGCTCCGCGAGCACCGGCGCCTCCCGCTCTGGGCACCGGCTGCCGTTCTCCTCGCTCGACGCGGCACTGCTCGTAGCGGGCGGAGCGCCGTTGCTGCTGATCGGCGCCGGGCTCCGGCGCCGGCTTCAGCCGCCGAGCGACGCCCAGGCGGTCGGCGGGTGATCGAACCGAC
>DASTCG010000057.1:0-9110 GCA_035711385.1 Gaiellaceae bacterium | reverse complement strand
CCGTTGCCGAAGTAGCTGTCTCCGGAGAGATGGCCTTCACCGGTGCCGCCGTAGACGATGTTGTCGTTCGACGGTGCGACGGCGAGCGCGCCCATCGCGAGCGAGACCGCGCCGTCCGTCAGGGCAGTCCACGAGCCGACTCCAGTCGCCGGGTCTCCAGTCCATTTCCAGATGCCGCCCTGGGCGCCCGCGAGCAGGATCGTTCCGTCCTTCCTGATCGCGAGTGCGCCGATCCGGCCGCTCATCGCGCCGAAGCGTGGGCCTCCAGGGCTCCTGAGGACCTGGACGATCGGGTTCGGGCCGAGGCCGGCCCAAGTGGATTCGAACGTGGTCGGGCCGTCGGAGGAGGTCCCTTTTCGGAGAGCCTTCGCCTCGGCCTGCCCCTGTGCGCGCTGGATTCCGGCCTGATCGGCGTCGAGCGGATACGTACCCGCCGTACGCCTGCTCATGAAGAACGCGTTCCGAGCCAGGAGCTCGGCGCTCGAGCCAGCTTCAGTGAGCGGAGCCCGCCCGAACTCACTGACAACCTTGGGCTTGGACCCGGCTGGGTAGCTGGGTTCGTCGCCGCCGACGACGCCCAGCGCTGTGCTGGCGACGACGGCGATCGAGGCGGCGACCACGGCGCCGGTAATCACCCAGCGCGGACGCCGCCTCAAGATCGAGAAGTCCATCTCCCTCCCCTTCCCTCTGATAGACGTCTGGAGCCGTGACCGGCGCGGCTCGAAACTCTGTGCGAGCCGGTGGCCGACCTCGGCGTTGAAGCTACGACCCTGCTTCGCGGCGGACTCAGCCAGCTTCTGGCGGAGCTCCTCGGGAATGCGCAGCAGGTATCGATAGACCTCCCCAGGCAAGAAGCGGGATTCTGCCAGCCGTTGTCTCGCTGGTCAAGGGAGGGATATATCAGCCTCTCTGCTGCTGATATCAGCCGTTTTCCCTGCATACGGGCGCCGGGCCGCCTGGCCGCTAACTTCGACACCCAAGTCGAAAGACGGAGCCGTATGAGAGTGGAGGCGGAAAGAAAAAACTTGATATTGCGCCCTAAATAAGTGAATATCCCCCCGCTCAGTGGCAGGGGAGGTCTATCGCTTTCTGCTCCGGATGCCCGAGCAGCTTCGGGATCAGCTCAGGGCTGCGGCAGCGCGGTCCGGAAGGAGCCTGAACGCCGAGCTCGTGCATCGACTGGAGCGAAGCCTCGCTGACGAACCGGGCGTCCTCCGACGCCTCGGATTGCGACCAGAAGCGAACGGCCGGCGACGAGCCGAGCCGCTCACTTCAGAGAGGAGGGGCATGTCATCAGCGAAGGATCCGAACCGATACCGCGACGGGGAGCGAATTCGGCTCGTTGCCCTGGCGACGGTCGTCGGGTTGTTCTTGGCGGCGGTCGTCGCCGGAGTGTTCATGGGTGACTCGTCGACGCAGACGGCGATGCAGCCGTCACAGGCCTCAGTGGAAGCCGGCGCCATCTCGCCGGCGCTCAAAGCCAAGCTCGCGCCGTCGACGAGGTTCTCTCCGGGGGTGACCCAGTACGAGGCGGGCGAAGCCGCCTCCGAGGAGTCCGGTGACGGTGCGCTCGAGTGGTACATGCACGCGGCCCCCGGCACGAACATCCCGCTGGCCGCCATCGCCGGCAGCCGCCAGGACTGGAAGACGCTCGACTCCCGCGGCAACTCGGCCGCAAGGCTCGGTGCTCACGGTCAGTGGAGGAATCTCGGGCCGGACAATGCGGTCTATCCGCTGAACCCGTTCCGGAACCGGTACGTCTACGTGCCGAACGAGTACGTCGCGGCGGGCCGCACGGCGCACAGCGTCATCGACCCGAACTGCGGGCCGTCGCGCTGCCGTTACTGGATCGCGAATGCGGGCGGCGGCGTCTGGCGGACCGAGAACGTGTTCGCCGCGCAGCCGAAGTGGAAGTACCTCTCGGGCGGGTTCCAGTTCAACAACACGGCAGCGCTGGAGCTCGATCCGAACGACTCCAGCAGCAACACGATCTACGCCGGAACCGGCGAGCCGAACATCTGCCGCAGCGGCTGCCTGGCCGGCGTCGGCCTCTACAAGTCGAAGGACGGGGGCAACCACTGGCGCGGCCCGCTGGGCAGCGCGTACTTCAGCGGCCGCGGCATCGGCTCGATCCAGGTGAAGCCGGGCGACTCGTCCACGGTCTTCGTCGGCTCGGGCGCTCAGGGCTCGCGCGGCATGAGCAGTACCTGCTGCACGGGCGTCAACCGCGGTCTCGACATCCCGGGTGCACCCCAGTTCGGCCTCTGGCGTTCGACCGACGGCGGCCAGACGTTCGAGCTCGTGAACCAGGGCAACACGACGAACTGCACGGCGAACACGCCGAGGGAGGTCTTCCTCGGGCAGACGCCATGCTCGCCGCGCGGCGCTCGGCGGATCGCATTCGACCCGGTCGATCCGAACACCGTCTACGCGTCGTTCTTCGCGAAGGGCATCTGGCGTTCGAACCAGAACGGTGACCCCGGCACGTGGGTGCAGATCTTCGCACCGCTCGCCGCGCCAATCGACCCGGCGTCGGGCGCCGGCGTCGAGCGCGACGAGTTCGACGTGGTGGCGTTGCCGAACGGAAACACGCGGATGTACGTCGGCGCCGGGGGCGGCGGCAGCCTCACGGCGAGGTTCTACCGGAGCGACAGCGTTCGCTCCGGCGCACCGACGTTCACCAACCTGACGAACACCACCAGCACCGGGTACTGCGACCCGCAATGCAACTACGACAACTACGTCTACGTGCCGAAGAAGGCCGACGGGACGGCCCACAGCGCCGACACCGTCTACCTGCTCGGCGCGAACGTCTACGGCCAGGCCGGAAACGGGTCGTCGAACGGCCGTGCGGTCCTGCTCTCGACCGACGCCGGTGCGTCGTTCACCGACATGACGTACGACGCCACGGACAACCTGCAGCCGCACGGGATCCATCCGGACCAGCACTCGATTGTCACGAACCCGAGTGACTGGAAGCAGTTCGTCGAGACGAGTGACGGCGGCGTCGTACGCTCGAACGGGAACTTCGTCGACGACTCCGCGGACTGCGCGTCCATCGTTGTGCCCTCGACGAATCCCGCGACCACGGCGGCACGTCTGGCTCTCTGCCAGGCGGTCACGAGGCGGATCCCGGAGCGCATCGAGTCCATCAACAGGGGACTCAACACGCTCCACATGTACCAGATGACCTTCAACCCGAACCGTCCCGGCGAGCTCGCCGGGGGCGCGCAGGACAACGGCTCGTGGATGCGGGTTCCCGGGACGAAGACGTGGATCGAGACATTCGTCGCCGACGGTGCCTACAACGGCTTCGATGCGACGGACCCGAACTACTCGTCGCTGTCCTGGCAGGGCGGATCGCTGGCGATCCTCGACGAGCCGCGGAACCAGGAGGCTCCTTTCTGGATCGCGGACACGCTTCTCACGCTTGGGGCGGCGCCGTTCCGCTACCCGCGTGAGGCGGCCGCGTTCATCGCCCCGACCGTGTTCCACCCGAACGTGAGCAAGCTGATGTTCACCGGACGGGAGCACGTTTTCCGCTCGCTCAACGGCGGAGTCAATCCCGCCTTCCCGTACGCGAAGGTGAAGCAGCACTGCAACCTCTGGATCGGGAACGGCGACATCAACGAGAACGGCACATACGAGCCCGCGATCGACGTCTGCGACGATTGGAAGCCGATGGGCGATCCCGGCAACGGCGGCCGGCTCACCTACGGTCCGGCGGCGCTCTGTCCAGACCCGACGAACCCCGACCCGGACCAGGTCTGGACGGTTCCGTGCCCGGCTCCGTATCCATGGGGCACGGACCGCTCCGGCGGCCACATCTCGATGAACGCGCCTTCACCGTCGAACTCGAACGTCGTGTGGGCCGGAACCAGTGGCGGCCGCATCTTCATCACGACGAACGCGGGCGCGGCGAATCCGGCGTCCATCGCCTGGCAGAGGATCGACACGTCCTCTGACGCCGACCCGCCGAGGTACCCGTCGGACATCTACGTCGACCCGTCCGACCCGTACCACGCGTACATCACGTACAGCGGCTACAACGCCGTGACGCCGGCGACGCCGGGTCACATCTTCGAGGTCCGGTTCAACCCGGCCACGGGGAATGCGACCTTCACGAGCCTCGACGGCGTGGGCCCTCACGCGCTCGGAGACCTGCCGGTTGCGACGATCGAGCGGGACGAGTCGAAGGGCGTGCTGTACGCGGGCACGGATTTCGGCCTGGTCAGGCGTGTCAACTCGCACACCGGCTGGACGAATGCGCATCCGGGCCTGCCGGTGACGCCGGTGCCGAATCTCGTGATCGATCAGAAGCGTGACGTCATGTACGTCACGACGCACGGCTTCGGCGCCTGGACGCTGAGTCTGCCGTAGCCTGCGATTCCGACTCCGACTTCGAAGGGCCGCTTCCGGGCGGCCCTTCGGCGTTCTACGGGTCGATACCGCAGGGCCGCGGGAGGCTGCGAAGTGTCGCGGTGCTTCCCTCGTTGCCGTTGGCGACGATCAGGTAGACGGGGCACCTGCCGAGCTTCAGGCGGGGGAAGCGCACCGCAATGCGGCCGCTCGTTCCGGCGCGGTCTCTGGCGGAGCCCCCACCGGTGTTGGCACGCACGGTCACGCGCACCGTCTCGCCGGCGCGGAAGCCGGTACCGACGAGAGTGAACGGCGTCGCATCCGAGATCCGCAGCTGCGGCTTGGCGGTAAGCCGTCCTTCGGCGACGCCGGCTGATAGGACCACGAATGCGGCGAGAACCGCACTGACCACAAACCTCGTCATTGGTCGACGCAGAGGATATTCGAGAAGTTGAGCTCTGCTCGGCTTCCGCGGGAGCCGACCGCGACGACCGTCCCGATCGCGCACCCATCGGTCTGGCCCGGGAATCGAACCGTGAAGGTGCCCGACCTCGACGCGCGCGTGCGCCTGACGATGCCGGCTGCGGTGACCCGTACGGCCTCCCCGCGCTTGAAGCCTCTGCCGGTGACCGTCAACGGCCGCATGATCGTCACTGAGAGCGTCGCCGGGCCCGGGGTCGGCACCATCGGAACCTGAGTCCCTGTCCCCGAGGACGGCGTTGTCCCGCCGAGGTTGAACGCTGCGAAGACCGCCACGAGGAGGAGCAAGAGCATCATCGTCAGTACGCCACCGCGCCGCGTCCGGTCACAGCGGCATGCCGCTGCTCGTCCGCCCGGTAGCTCGAGCGCACGAGCGGGCCGGCAAAGACCGACCCGAAGCCGAGCGCCTCGCCCTGCTCCCGGAACCAGCGGAACTCGTCGGGGTGAACCCAGCGGTCGATGGGTGTGTGCTTGTCCGACGGCTGGAGGTACTGGCCGATCGTGACCACGTCGACGCCGTTCGCCCTCAGGTCGCGCATCGTCCCGACGACCTCGTCGTTCGTCTCCCCGAGCCCCACGATGATCCCGGACTTCGTCATCACCGGGTAGTTCGCGAGCTCCTTCGCCCGGCTGAGGAGCCAGAGCGCCTTGTCGTACGACGCCTTGGCGCCGCGCATCCTCCGGTGGAGGCGGCGGACGGTCTCGATGTTGTGGTTGAAGACCTCCGGGCGGGCCGCAAGGACCGTCCGCAGCGCCTCCTCCTCGACGTCGAGGAAGTCCGGCGTCAGCACCTCGACCCCTGCGCCCGGGAGCTTGCGCTTGAGCGCCCTGATCGTCGCGGCGAAGTGGCCGGCGCCGCGGTCCGGGAGGTCGTCCCGGTCGACGGAGGTGACGACGACGTGCTCGAGCTTCATCTGCGCCGCCGCGTTCGCGAGGCGCAGCGGCTCGAGCGGGTCGGGCGGGTGCTCGGGCCGGCCGGAGTTGACGTAGCAGTACCGGCAGGCTCGCGTGCAGGTGTCGCCGAGAATCTGGAACGTCGCCGTCCCGCGCCCCCAGCACTCGGAGATGTTGGGGCAGCGGGCCTCCTCGCAGACGGTCACGAGGCTCGCTCCGTGGAGGAGCTTCTTGACGTCGAAGTACTGCGAGTCCGCGCTCGGGGCGCGAACCTTCATCCACGGGGGCCGGCGGGGCCTGTCGGCGACGGGCAGCGACTTCACCGTCGAAAGTCTAGGGGCCGCCACGGGGATCGCCGCCGACTCGGGTCTTCGAGGCCTCGAAAGGGTGCGACGCCGCCAAGTCGCACCCCGAGGCCACCCCTGCCGATTCAGTCCACCCTCAGCCCACCGTGCGGTCCCGGCTGCCAGTGCGGGGAGCCCCGCCGGCGCCGAGACACGAGGTTGTCGCTGTCCCCGTGACCGATCCCTCAGAGGTTGACCCACGAATGGACGGACCGCATGCCCCGGACGAGGGAAATTCGGTCCTTTCGATCCCTCGTTCGAGTGACTTCGAGCGCGCACGGTAGGCTCGAGGGGTGCCCGAGGCGCCCCTGCGCGAGACGAAGTACGGGCTGGTCGCCGACGTCGACGGCTGGTTCGTCGTCAACGCGCGCGAGGCCCGCTGGCGGGACTCAGGCCTCTTCGGCGTCTACTGCGACTTCGAGGGCAAGCGACCGTTCCGGCAGCTGGGCGTCAACATCAGCGTCTTCCAGCCCGGACAGAGCTTCGGCTACTACCACCGCGAGCACGCCCAGGAGGGTTTCCTCGTGCTGGCCGGGAAATGCGTCCTGATCGTCGAGGAGGAGGAGCGGGAGCTCGCGGCCTGGGACTTCTTCCACTGCCCACCGGGAACACCGCACATGATCGTCGGCGCCGGCGACGGGCCGGCGGTGCTGGTCGCCGTCGGGGCACGGGGCCTTCCGAGGAAGGGTCTCGTGTACGTCCCCTCCGAGACGGCCGCCAGGCACGGCGTCTCGGTCGAGAAGGAGACCACCAAGCCGTCCGAGGCGTATGCGGACGCCCCGCGGTCGTCGCGCGTGGCGTACGGCGGCTGGCTCCCGGACTTCTAGCGCGCCGCGCCGAGCTTCTCGTGCACGGGCTGCGGCCAGAGGCCCGGCCCCTCGTCCGCCGGCAGCTCCTCCAAGGCGAGCTCGAAGACCTCCTCGAGCGCCCGGACGGCGTGCGGGCGGACCTCCTCGACCTCGACGGGGCGGCCGAGCTCGCGGGCGAGGGTCGTGAAGGCAGTGTCCTCGAGCCCGCAGGCCGTGATCCACTCGGTGAACGGCGCGGGGTCGAGGTCGACGTTGAGGGCATACCCGTGCGTGGTGATCCACTTGGAGATGTGCACCCCGATCGACGCGATCTTTCGGGGAGGGGTCTCGAGCCAGATGCCCGTCAGGCCCTCGATACGCGTCGCCTCCACCCCGAGAGCCCCGATCGTCCGGATGAGCGCCTCCTCCAGGTCGCGGCAGTAGCGCTTCACGTCCTGGCCGTGCCTCGTGAGGTCCAGGATGGGGTAGCAGACGAGCTGGCCGGGCCCGTGGTAGGTCGACTTCCCGCCCCGGTCGGTCTCGACGACCTCGACCTCGGCGCCATCCGGGAGATGGAGCTCGCCGTCTTCTGCCCGGCGGCCGAGGGTGACGACCGGCGGATGCTCGAGCAGGACGACCGTGTCCGGGATCGCGCCCTGCGAGACGGCGCCTGCGAGCGAGCGCTGGAGCTCCCAGGCTTCGAGGTAGGGCACCTGGCCCAGGTTGAGGACGTAGCCGGGAGTCACGTGCTCCTCACCTGATGGCGGGGCAGGCCGTCGTCGGGCAGGGTCTCCCACGGCGCCAGCGAGCGGACGAAGATGTGCGCTTCGGGTCGCTGCTCGAGCCCTTCGTCGATCGAGCTCAGCCGCACGCTCGTGTGCTCCGAGTCGGGCCATCCGCCGCCGAAGAGGTTTGAGCCGCAGCGGGAGCAGAACGTCTTCGCGCTCCCCTCGTCGGGCTGGTAGGTCGTCAGGAGATCCCGCCCCTCGGTGACTTGGATCCACTCGGTCCGCGCGCGGCCGTTCGCCGTCCCGACGCCGCCGGAGATCCGCTTACAGGACGTGCAGTGGCAGAACGAGAGCGTGATGAACGGCTGGGCGACCGTGAACCGCACGCCGCCGCACCAGCAGCTGCCGCGCATCAGTACTCGGACTCGCCCCAGCTCTCGAGCCTGTGGCGGAGCGACTGGAGGAACCGGCCGGCAAGAGCGCCGTCGACGAGGCGGTGGTCGTACGTGAGCGTGATGTTCATGATCGGCCGGACCGCGATGACGTCCTGGCCGAGCTCGTCCTCGACGACCCACGGCCGCTTGACGAGCGCGTAGGTGCCGAGGATCGCCGACTGCGGCTGGCTGATCACCGGTGTCCCGTGGAAGGTGCCGTAGCCGCCCGGGTTCGTGATCGTGAACGTGCCGCCCTGCACCTCGTCCGGCGAGAGCTGCTTGTTTCGCGCCCGCTCGGCGATGTCGGTCACGGCCTCCGCCATCCCGAGCAGGCTCAGGCGCTCCGCGTGCTTCACGACCGGGACGATCAGGCCCTTGCCGTCGGCGAGCTCGACCGCGAAGCCGAGGTTGACGTAGTTCCGGGTGACGATCTTCTCGCCGCGGATCTCGCCGTTGATCCAGGGGTACTCCCGCAGCGTGTCCGCGACGGCGCGCGCGACGAAGATCAGATACGTGGGGTTGACGCCGTAGTTGCGCTGGTACTCGGGCTTGAGCTTGTTCCTCAGCTCGACGACCCGCGACATGTCCACCTCGATCGCGCTCGTGACGTGAGCCGACGTGTCGAGCGAGCGGCGCATGTGCTCGGCGATGCCCTTGCGCATGGCGGTCATCGCCTCCTCGGTCTCGCCCGGCTCCACCTCGGCGGGCGGCGGCGCCTGTGCCGCGGGTGCGGGGGCAGGCGGAGGCGGCGCGGGCTGCGCCGGCGCCGGTACCGGTGCGGGTGCGGGTGCGGGCGGAGTCGACGGCGGGGCGGGGGCCTCGACAGGAGCGGGCGGCGGCGGAGGAGGAGCTGCGGCCTCGGGCTCGGGCGCAGCCTCCTCGACGGGTGCCGGGGCCGGCTCGGCCCGGCCGCCAGACTCGACGAAGCCGAGGATGTCCTTTTTCGTCACGCGGCCGCCGCGCCCCGTGCCCGGGACCTGCGAGACGTCGACGCCGTGCTCGGACGCGATCCTGGCGACGACCGGCGAGATGAAGCTCTTGCCGTCGCCGTTCGCGGTGACCGGCTCGGCGGGTGCGGCCGGC
>DASTCG010000056.1:0-21461 GCA_035711385.1 Gaiellaceae bacterium | reverse complement strand
GAGCCGCCCGCCGTCGAGGGCGTGACGAACTTCTCCTATCCGGAGTCCGCGGCGCGGGCCCTCGGGCTCGCGGCCGCGCGTGCCGAGTGGCTCCGGCGGCCGGCCGGCTCCGTGCCGCACCTGGACGGCATCGACGCGTCTCGGGCGCGTGCGGTCGTCGAGAACGCGCTGGCCGAGGGACACGACCGCTGGCTCTCGGCCGAGCAGGTTCGCGAGCTCCTCGTCGCGTACGGGATCCCCGTCGTGCCGGAGCGGGTCGCCGAGACGGTGGACGGCGCCGTGGAGGCGGCGGCCGAGCTCGGTTTCCCGGTGGTCGTCAAGAGCGCCGTTCCCGGCGCCCACAAGACGGAGACGGGCGGGATCGCGCTCGGGCTGACGAGCGCAGAGGAGGTGCGTGAGGCGGCCGCACGGATCGGGCTGCCGGTGCTCGTCCAGCCGATGCTCGAGGGAAGCGCAGAGCTGCTCGCCGGCCTCGTCCAGGACCCGGTGTTCGGCCCACTCGTCGCTTTCGGGCCCGGCGGTGTCTTCGCCGAGCTGATCGGGCAGGCCGAGTTCCGGATCGCGCCGCTCACCGACGCCGATGCCGAGGAGCTCGTGAACGGCGGCAAGGCCGGAGCGCTCGTCCACGGATTTCGCGGGAAGCCGCCGGCGGACGCGCAGGCGCTCGCCGACCTGCTCCACCGGCTCTCCCGCCTCGGCGACGACGTGAACGAGGTCAGGGAGCTCGACCTGAATCCCGTCATCGCCAGCCCCGACGGGGCCGTCGCGGTGGATGCGCGGGTGCGGGTCTGCCGCCTGGAGCCGAAGGCGAGCCCGAAGACCTGGTAGCGGCTAGGCCGCTCGTCCGCAGAGCTCGACGAGCGCGTCCCAGTCCTCGTCGACCTGCTTCTGGATCTGCTGGACGAGCCAGCGGCTCTCCGGTCGCAACAGGTGGGCGAAGCGCTTCTGGCCCGCGAGCCAGTCCTCGATCGGCGCCCGGTGCCTCGGCTCGTAGGTCAGCCGGTACTTGCCGTCGGCGACCTCGTAGAGCGGCCAGAAGCCCGTCTCGACGGCGGCGTTGAGGATCCTCGGGCCAAGTCGCGGCTCGTGGCCCCAGCCGACCGGGCAGTCGGTGAGCACGTTCAGGAACGCCGGCCCGTCGGCATTGACGGCGCGCTCGACCTTCCGGCTCAGGTCGAACCAGTCCGCGCCGCACGCCTGCGCCGTGTACGGCACGTGGTGCGCCACGGCCACCGCGGTCATGTCCTTGCGCAGCTGGGCCTTTCCGAAGCTCTCGAGGCCGACGGGGCTCGTCGTCGTCCCGGCGCCGAAGGGCGTCGCGCCCGAGCGCTGGACGCCCGTGTTCATGTACGCCTCGTTGTCGTAGCAGACGAACAGGAACCGGTGGCCGCGCTCGAGGGCTCCGGAGAGCGCCTGGAGGCCGATGTCGTAGGTGCCGCCGTCCCCGGCGAGCGCAACGAACGTCACGGGCTCGTCCTCCGGCAGCTTCCCGCGGCGGAGGAGCACCCGGTGCGCTGTCTCCACGCCGCTCGCAACGGCGGCGGAGTTCTCGAACGCCACGTGGATCCACGGGACGTTCCAGGCCGTGGTGGGGAAGCGCGTGGTCGCGACCTCGAGGCAGCCCGTCGCGCTGACGACGACGACCGGCGTCTCGATCGAGCCGAGGATCGTGCGGATGACGAGCGGGACCCCGCAGCCCTGGCAGAGCGAGTGGCCGCCCCCGAGGCCGGGCTTTGCCCCTTGCCGGCGGGCGATGGTCTTGAGCCTGCTCATGGCGCGCTCCTCAGTCCGACGTAGCTGGTCTCTCTCGTGCCGCGGTCGTGAAGCGACTCGAAGATCTCCTCGATGTCCTCAGGGTGCAGGTCGCGGCCGCCGAGGCCGTAGACGACGCTGCGAAGCCGGACCCGCTCGTCGTGCAACGAGCCCGCGACCTCGGCGAAGAGCGGGGGCGCCCCACCGGGGGAGTCCGCTCGGTCGAGGACGGCGACGTCGGCGACGCGGCCGAGCGCCCTCCTGACCTCCGTCGCGCGGAACGGCCGGAAGGAGCCGATGCGCAGGAGCCCGACGGGATGCGCGCGGCTCCGGAGGTCGTCGACGACGTCCTTCGCGGTGCCTGCGGTCGATCCCATCAAAACGAGCGCGCGGGCCGCGTCGTCGAGCCGGTAGCGCTCGAGCGGCTCGTAGCGCCGGCCGGTGAACCCGGCGAGCTCGTCCACGAGCGCGTCCAGCACTCCGGACGCCGCCTCCATCGCGGCGACCTGCTGGTACCGGAGCTCGTAGTAGTAGTCCGGCATCGCGAACGGCCCCTGTGTGGTCGGTTCCCCGCCGAGCAGCGGGTGAGGAAGGCGGTAGTCGCCAACGAAGAGCCGTACCTCGTCGTCCGGGAGCAGCGAGACCGGCTCGGCCGAGTGCGTGATCGTGAAGCCGTCCAGGCACACGAAGACTGGGAGGAGGACGTCCGGATGCTCTGCAAGCCGGACCGCGAGCAGCGTCGCGTCGTAGGCCTCCTGGGCGTTCTCGACGAACAGCTGGATCGCGCCCGAGTCGCGGATCAGCATCGAATCCGAGTGGTCGCAGTGGATGTTGATCGGTCCGGAGAGCGCGCGGTTCCCGAGGGCGACCACGATCGGCGCCCGCATCGCGGACGCGATGTACACCACCTCGGTCATGAGGGCGAGGCCCTGGGAAGAGGTGGCCGTCATCGTCCTCGCGCCTGCGAGGGCGGATCCGATGGCGGCGCTCATGGCGGAGTGCTCGGACTCGACGTCGACGAGCTCGCCGGACGCCCGGCCGTCGGAGACGAACTTCGCAAAGGTCTGGATGATCGGGGTCTGGGGCGTGATCGGGTAGACCGGGACGACGTCGGGATCGATCTGCCGCATGGCGTGGGCCACGGCCTCTCCGCCCGTGAGGAGCTCGAGCGAGGTGGCGACCTCAGTCGACACTGGTCTCCTCCGGCACCATCTCGATCGCGTCGGTCGGGCACATCTCGGCGCACAGCTCGCAGCCCTTGCAGAGGTCGTAGTCGAAGCCCACGAACGTCTCCCCGTCGAGCACGATCGCTGCGTCCGGGCAGTACAGCCAGCAGAGCAGGCAGTTCACGCAGGAGCCGATTTCGGCGTGCGGCTTCAGGCCCGTGCGCCAGCTGCCCGTGCGCGGGCGCGGCCCGTCCGGGGCGACGATCCCGCCCGTCGGCAGCTGCTGCCAGCGCCTCAGCTCAGCCATCGGTAGCCCTCCTCGACCGCGGCTCGCACCGCCTCTTCCCCCGCCTTCGTGCCCAGCACCTCGGCCGCGGCGTCCTCGACCTCCTCGAGCGGTGGCTCGCCGAGGGCGGCCGCGAGCGCGCCCGCCATGACCAGGTTCACGAACTTCGTCCCGGTGCCGGCGGCGAGCTGCGACGCCGGTACGGAGACGATCCTCGTCCCGTCGAGGCTCGCCAACGTGTCGTCCCCATCCGCGAGCACGAGCGTCTTCGCGTCGAGGCCCTCGGCCACCGTCGGCTCCGCGAGCAGCGACGGGTCGAGGACGACGACCGCGTCCGGGCGGGTCACGGAGTCGTGGCGCCTGATCGGGCGGCCGTCGATCCGCGTGTAGGCGCGGACTGGCGCGCCGCGGCGCTCGGGGCCGTACTCGGGGAACGCCTGCGCGCTCTGCCCGCTGCGGAGCGTCGCGAGCGCGAACAGGTGCGCCGCCGTCTTCGCTCCCTGGCCAGCCCGGGCATGCCAGCGGATCTCGATCATCGGGAGCCTCCGAGCCGGGCGTCGATCGCCCGCGCGGCGAGCTTCGTCTCGCGCACCGCCTGCACCACGGTGGAGCCGCCGTTGACGGCGTCGCCGGCGGCGAAGTACTTGTCGTTTCCAGTTTGGCCGGTCTCGGGGTCGACGGCGATGCGGCCGCCCTCCAGCTCGAGGCCGTCGATCCAGCCGAGGAAGTCGCGGCGCGGTTGCTGGCCGATCGCCACGATCGCGGTGTCCGCGGGGAGCAGGAACTCGCTTCCGGCCACCGGCTCCGGCCGCCGCCGCCCGCTCTCGTCCGGCGCACCGAGCTGCATCAGCGAGCACTCGACGCCGGTCAGGTGGTGCTCGCCGAGGAACCGGGTCGGCGCCGCGAGCCAGTGGAAGGCGATTCCTTCCTCGCGCGCCTCCTCGACCTCGTGCGCGTACGCCGGCATCTCCGCCTCGGTGCGCCGGTAGGCCAGGGTCACGACCTCGGCTCCGAGCCTCAGCGCCTCGCGCGCGACGTCCACGGCGGTGTTCCCGCCGCCGATCACCACTGCGCGGCTGCCGACGTGCGGCGGCTCGCCCGTCTTGAGCGCCTCGACGAACTCGAGCGAGTGCCAGACGCCGGGCAGGTCGCTGCCCGGAAGCTCGGGATCGACGTCGTGCCCGAGCCCGACGCCCAGGAAGACTGCGTCAGCCTCTTCCTCGATCTCCCGGAGCCGGTCCGGCGAGTCGATCGACTCCCCGAGGCGAAACTCCACGCCCAGCCGCTCGAGCATCCGCGCCTCCGCGGGAAGCGGCTCGCACTGCTGGCGGTACGGAGCGATGCCGAAGCGGACGAGCCCTCCGACCTCGGGCCTGCCGTCGTGGACGGTGACCCGGTAGCCGAGCGCCGCGAGCTCGCCCGCGCAGACGAGCCCGGCGGGGCCGGCGCCGATCACCGCGACGCGCTGCGGCCGCTGCCGCGGCTGGAGCTCGCGCGGAGGCAGATCTCGTGCCAGCGCCTCGTCAGTCGCAAATCGCTGGAGCGCGGCGATCGAGATCGGGCGCTTCCCCTCGTGGAGGAGGACGCAGGCGCCCTCGCAGAGGAGCTCGGTCGGGCAGACGCGGGCGCAGGTGCCTCCGAGGAGGTTCTCCGCGAAGATGATCCGGGCTGCCTCGGGAGCGTCACCCTCCGCAAGCGCCGTCACGAACCCCGGGACGTCGACGTCGGCGGGGCAGGCAGTGACGCACGGCGCCTGGGCGTACGGCCCGCCGCACGCCAGACAGCGATCGGCTTCGACGAGCACCTCGGTCCCCGGCAGCGCCGGGTGGAGTTCCTCGAACGGATCGGCCGTGACAGGCACCGTGCTCACGCCCGAAGACTCCGTCCCGTAGGGGCGGGCGGCATCCGCGCACGCGCTGAACGGACTGCGGAGAAGCCGCAAGCAGAAGCCGTCGCCGGCTCGGCGACGGCTTCCTTGTTGCCCCCGGAAGGGCTACTTGCGGGCGATCTCGACCTTCTTCGGCTCCAAGACCTTGGTCTTCGGCGCGTGGACGGCCAGGATCCCCTTCTTGAACTCCGCCTTCACCTTCATGGTGTCGGCCTCGGGCGGAAGCTCGAAGCGGCGCTCGAATGTACGCGCGAGGCGCTCGTGGAGCAGGAAGGTCTTGTCCTTCTCTTCCTTCTCCTCGAGCCGCTCGCCAGTGACGGTCAGCACGTGATCCGAGACCTCGATGTCGAGCTCCTTCTCCTCGAAGCCCGGGACCTCGAGCTCGTACACGTACTCGCCCTTGCGCTCGAACACGTCGACGGCCGGAATGACGGTCCGGGTGAAGCCCAGCTCGTCGAACAGCCTCCGCGTGCGGCGGTCGAACATCTCGAGCTCCTGGAACGGAGTCCAGCGGGTCAGGATCATCACACCTCCTTTCCGCGAACCCATACCGCTTCGAGGATGGCGCAGGCGCGTGCCGGGCACATCGGTCGGCCCGCCGATTTGGTCTGTGGGGAAGTACCGATTCGTCCGCCGGCTCCTAGCGCCGGCGCCGCACGGCCTTCCCGAGCTCGAGCAACGCCGTCGGCGCGACCGAGAGCGCGAGGACGAGGGCGAGCTCGGTCGCTCCGAGCGGGGCGGTCGCGAGCAGGTCCTGCCCGATCGGGAGGTAGATCGCGGCGCCCACGAACGCCACGGAGCCCACCACCGCGAGGACGAGCGAGGCGTTCCTCCCACCGCGCCAGGCGGGGCTCCGCGGGACGCGCACGGCGAACACGAGCACGAGCTCGGCGAGCGCGATCGTCGCGAACGCCATCGTCTGCGCCGCGTCCGGGTCGAGCTCCCGGCCGACGAGGTACGCAGCGGTCGCGGCGAGCCCGACCGCCAGCCCCGCCGCGGCGAGCAAGACGGACAGGTCCCGCCCGAGCAGCGTTCCGAGGCCGGCGGGCGGGCGCTCCATCGTGTCGCCCGACGCAGGGTCGCGGGCGAGCGCGACCGCCGGCAGGCCGTCCGTGAGGAGGTTGACCACCAGCACCTGCACGACCGTCATTGGGGCGCCGAGGCCAGCGAGGATCGCGAGCGCGAAGAGGACGACCTCTCCGAAGTTGGCCGAGAGGAGGAAGGCGACGAACGTGCGGATGTTGTCGGCGATCCGGCGTCCCTCGCGGATGGCGGCGACGATCGTCGAGAAGTCGTCGTCGGTGAGCACGACGTCCGACGCCTCGCGCGCCGCCTCGGTGCCGGAGAGCCCCATCGAGATCCCGACGTCGGCGCGGCGGAGCGCGGGGGAGTCGTTGATCCCGTCGCCGGTGACCGCGACGATCTCGCCCCGGCTCTGGAGCCGCTCGACCAGTTGCAGCTTGTCCGCCGGCTCGACTCTCGCGAGGACGGCATCCTCCCGGTCGACCGGGATGCCGACCTGCTCGGCGATCGCGGCCGCCGTGCCTGGGTGGTCCCCGGTGACCATCACGACGTCGATGCCGGCGCGGTGCGCGATCTCCACCGCCTCGGGAACCGCCGGCCGGACAGGATCCTCCAGCGCGACGATGCCGAGCGGCGCGAGTTCCTCTTCCGCCGCCTCGAGTGGGATCGACCCGCCTCCGAGGTGGCGCTCGGCGACGGCGAGCACGCGCAGCCCCCGTTCGCCCCAGGCGGCGGCGACGGTCTCCAGCCGGTCGCGCTCCGCCGCCGGGAGGTCGCTGCACTCGAGCACCGCCTCGGGCGCTCCTTTGACGACGACGCGGGGCCCGGCGGGGCCGTGGAGGAGGACGGTGACCCGTCGGCGGATCGCGTCGAAGGGGATGTCGGCGATGCGTTCGTGGCCGTCCGCCGGGTGGGGGCCGGCCTCGAGCGCCGCCCGGAGGAACGCGACGTCGATGGGGTCTCCGACGAGGTCCTCGCCGGCGACCACCGGCTCCGCAGTCGAGGCGAGCGCGCCTGCGGCGAGCACCTCGACGACGTCCCGGTTGCCGGCCGTCTCCACGGCGGCGATGCGAAGCCGGTTGGCGGTGAGCGTCCCCGTCTTGTCGGTGGCGATCACCGTCGTCTCGCCGAGCGTCTCGATCGCCGGCAGTCGCCGGACGATCGCGCCGCGCCGTGCCATTGCGGTCGCGCCCTGCGCGAGGGCGATCGTCACGACGGCGCCCAGCCCTTCGGGGACGGCGGCGACCGCAACCGCGACGCCGACGAGGAAGGCCTCCTGGAGGGGATCGCCCTGCAGGACGAGCGCCGCCGTGAGGGCGACGGTCAGGAGTGCGCCGCCGACCGCGAGCCGGCGAGAGAGCCGAGCGAGCCTGCGCTGGAGTGGGGTGGGCGGCGCCTTGGCCGACTGCGTCAGGTCGGCGATCCGGCCGATCTCCATCGAGGGGCCGGTGCGGACGACGACCGCCGAGGCGCGTCCCCGCGTGACGGCGGTTCCGGCGAAGACGAGCGACGAGCGCTCCGCGAGCGGCGCCCCCGTGGCGACCGGGTCGACGTGCTTGTCGACCGGGATCGACTCGCCGGTGAGCGCCGACTCGTCGACCGCGAGCGCCCCCGCCGTGACCAGGCGGGCGTCGGCCGGGATTCGGTCGCCCCCGCGGAGGAGCACGAGGTCGCCGGGAACGAGCTCCCGCGCCGGGACGGGCAGCTCCCGGCCGTCGCGAACCGCGACAGCCGTCAGCTGGACTGCGGCCCTGAGCGCCAGCACGGCGCGCTCCGCACCGGCCTCCTGCACGAACCCGAGCACGGCGTTCAGCACGACGATCGCCGCGATCACCGCGGCCTCGAGCTGCTCGCCGATCGCGGCCGAGACGATCGTCGCGGCGACGAGGAGCGCGACGAGCGGGTCGGCGAGCTGGCGCGCGGCCACTGCGACGTAGTGCGGGCGCTCACGGGCGGCAAGCTCGTTCGGTCCGACCTCCCCGAGGCGCCTCGCCGCCTCCTCGCTCGTCAGCCCGGCCTGGGCGTCGGCGCCGAGCCGGTTTGCCACCTGCTCGGCGGTGAGCGCATGCAGCTGCTCGGCGACCATGTGGAAAGCTTCCCGAACAGACGCTGCGAGGCCATCGGTGGTGGGGCCGCCCTCGCCTGTGGAAAAGCCGCACCGCCGCTCGTCACCGGCCCGGATGGCGGATCGCCGGCAGCGGGGGAAGCTGCGTGCACGGTGACCGCGATCACGGCAGCCGAGCCTCGACGCGCCTCGCCGGGTCTCACGTCCGTCGAGGCGGCGCGGCGTCTCGCCGACGTCGGTCCGAACCTGATCGCCGAGCCGCCGCGGCCCTCGGAGCTCCGCCGGTTCCTCGCCCAGCTCTACCACCTCTTCGCGCTGCTCCTCTGGGGCGGAGCGGTCCTCGCCTGGGTGGGCGGGATGCCGCAGCTCTCGGCGGCGATCGTGGTCGTGATCCTCGTGAACGCGGGCTTCGCCTTCGTCCAGGAGTACCGGGCGGAGCGGGCGACGGAGGCGCTCAAGGGGATGCTCCCCGCCCTGGCGCGCGTGCGGCGTGACGGCGAGGTGACGGAGATCGGCGCCGACCAGCTCGTGCCGGGAGATGTGCTCCTCCTCGAGGCCGGCGACCGGATCAGTGCGGACGCGGACCTGCTCGTGGACGTCGACCTCCGCGTCGACAACTCGACGCTCACGGGCGAGTCGATCGCGGTCGCCGCGGCGGAGCGGGTCTTCGCCGGCACGCACGTCGTGAGCGGTCGCGCCGAGGCACTCGTCAGTGCGACCGGGATGCGCACCGAGTTCGGCCGGATCGCCGAGCTCACGCAGCAGACGCGCACGGAGCCGAGCCCGCTCGAGCTCGAGCTGCGTCACGTGACGAAGCTCGTCGCGCTCCTTTCGATCGGGATCGGCACGACGTTCTTCTTCCTCGCCGGCCTGCTCGGGATGGGACTGAACGAGCGATTCGTCTTCGCGATCGGCGTGATGGTCGCGAACGTGCCCGAGGGGCTCCTCCCGACCGTCACCCTCGCGCTCGCGCTGGCTACCCAGCGGATGGCGAGGCGACATGCGCTCGTCCGCCGGCTCTCCTCGGTCGAGACGCTTGGTGAGACGACCGTCATCTGCACCGATAAGACGGGGACGCTCACGGAGAACGAATTGACGGTCCAGCGGATCTGGATGCGGGAGGGCGAGCTCGAGGTCGAGGGCGCTGGCTACGAGCCCTTCGGCCGCTTCCTCCAGCAGGGACACGTCGTGCACCCGTCCGACCACGCCGAGCTCCTCCGCGCCGGACTCCTGTGCAACGACAGCCGTCTGGTCTCGACTGGCATCGGCTGGGCGGTGCGGGGCGACCCCACGGAGGGCGCGCTCGTCGTGCTCGCCGAGAAGGGCGGCCTGCGCCACGAGCAGGAGAGCGCGCACGCACCGCGCATCGCGGAGCTCCCCTTCGACTCCCGCCGGCGCCGGATGACGACGATCCACCGCACGAACGGCTCGCGGATCGCGTACGTGAAGGGAGCTCCGGAAGAGGTCATCGCTCGCTCCCGGCTGGGTCCTCGGGAGCGCCGGCAGATCGCCGCCGCGGCGGCGGCGATGGAGCGGGGGGCACTCCGCGTCCTCGCCGTCGCGAGGCGCGAGCTCCCCGACGGCTGTCCGCTCGAGGCCGACGCGGTCGAGCGGGAGCTCGAGCTTCTCGGCCTCGTGGGGATGATCGACCCACCGCGTCCCGAGGTTCCCGAGGCGGTCTCCCGCTGCCACCGGGCCGGCATTCGGATCCTGATGGTCACCGGAGACGCGGGGCCGACCGCAGAGGCGATCGCGCGGCAGATCGGGCTCGTCAGGCGGCGCGCCCACGTCGTCACGGGCGAGGAGCTCGCACTCATCGACGACGAGCGGCTCGCCGAGCTGCTGCGCGAACGCGACGTCATCTTTGCCCGCATCGACCCGGAGCAGAAGCTGCGGCTCGCCGCCCTCCTCCGGGCCCAGGGCGAGGTGGTGGCGATGACCGGCGACGGGGTCAACGACGCGCCGGCGCTGAAGGAAGCCGACATCGGCGTCGCGATGGGCCGGCGCGGGACCGACGTCGCCAAGGAGGCGGCCGACATGATCCTCCTCGACGACAACTTCGCCTCCGTCGTGGCGGCGGTCGAGGAGGGCCGAGCCGTCTACGACAACATCCGCCGGTTCTCCGTCTACCACTTCTGCTCGAACGTCGGCGAGCTGATCCCGTTCCTCGTCTGGGGGCTCTCCGGCGGCGCGATCCCTCTGCCGCTCGTCGTGATGCAGGTGCTCGCGATCGACCTGGGCACGGACATGCTGCCCGCCATCGCCCTCGGCACCGAGCGCGCCGAGCCCGGGACGATGGCACGGCCGCCGCGACCCCGCCGGGAACGGCTGCTCGGTCCGCGCGTGCTCTCACGCGCCTACGGCTTCCTCGGTCTCTTCGAGGCGCTCGCCGGGATGATGGGCTTCTTCTTCGCGTTCCTGCTCGGCGGCTGGCGCCCGCCCGCGGCGCTGCCCTCCAGCGGGCCGCTCTACGTGCAGGCGACGACCATGACGCAGACCGGCATCGTCATGGGCCAGGTCGGCGCGGGGATGGCGATGCGGACGAACCGCCGCTCCGTCTTCTCGATCGGACTCCTGTCCAACCGCCTGCTCCTTGCCGGGATCGCCTTCGAGCTTGCGCTCGCCGCCGCCCTGATCTACGTGCCCGGCCTGAACGCAGCTTTCCACCAGGGCCCAATCGGCTTCTGGCACTGGGTCTTCCTCGCATTCTGGCCGCCGATCGTCTTCGGGGCCGACGAGGCCAGGAAGGCGTTCCTCCGGCGCCGTCGGACGGCCATCGCCCGCTGATCGTCTGGGCGTGGACGAGCTTCGCCGGGCATACCGCCTGCGGCGTCACGTCCGCCTCGGCGGCTGAGATTGCTCCATGCTCTCGGTTGTCACCAGGCGGCTCCGCCGCCGACACGGGCGGCCACCGTGGGGCGCGCTGCTCCGGCGCCTCGGCGTCACGGGGTTTTTCCTGGTCGTCGGCCCCGGACTGCTCGCGGGCCTCTCGGACGACGACCCCGCCGGGATCACGACCTATTCGCTGCTGGGCGCCGAGTACGGCTACACGCTGCTGTGGGTGCTCGTGCTCTCCACCGGCGCTCTCATGGTCTTCCACGAGCTGGGATCCCGTCTCGGGATCGTGACCCAGCAGGGGCTGGTCGCTCTCGTCCGGGCGAACTACGGCTCGCGCGTCACCGCGATCGTCGCCGCGGCCCTCGTCCTCGCGAACGTCGGGACGACCTGCGCCGAGTTCGCCGGCGTCGCGGCTGCGTGCGAGCTGGCCGGGATCACGCGCTACCTGAGCGTGCCGGCGGCCGCCGTCGCCGTGGCGGTCCTCGTGCTCCGCGGGAGCTTCCACCGCGTCGAGCACGTCCTGCTCGCCCTGGGCGCCGTGTTCGTGGCCTACATCGCCTCCGGCCTTCTGGCCGGGCCCGACTGGGGCGCGGCCGTCCACGGCATGGTCGTCCCGCACCTGCCCGGCTCCGCCCTCGTGCTCGCCGCCGCCACGGTCGGCACGACGCTCGCGCCGTGGGGGCTGGCATTCATCCAGTCGTACAGCGCCGACAAGGAGCTCGCGCCGACGGATCTACGCTACGAGCGGGTGGACGTGCTCGGCGGCGCGCTGATGACCGGCGTGATCGGCGTCTTCGTCGTCGTCGCCTGCGCGGCGACGCTCTTCGAGACGGGTCGGGAGATCTCCGACGCGCGCGACGCGGCGGAGGCGCTCAGCCCGCTCGCCGGCCCGCTCGCCGCCGGCCTGTTCGGCATCGGCCTGCTCGGCGCCGCGCTGCTCGCGGCGGCAGTCGTGCCGCTCTCCACCGCGTACTCCGTCAGCGAGGCCTTCGGCAGGGAGGCAAGGTTGGACGACTCCTTCGCCGAGGCGCCGTTCTTCTACGTCTCGTACGCGGGCGCGCTCCTGGTCGGCGCGGCGGTCGTCCTGATTCCCGGGATCGCGCTCGTGCCGCTGCTCGTCTTGACGCAGGTCCTGAACGCGGTCCTGCTCCTGCCGTTACTCGTCGTCATGCAGCGACTCGGACGTGACTCGGAGGTGATGGGGCGGTACCGAAACGGCCCGCTCGGAACAGCGGCCGCCGCCGCCGCCTTCGCGCTCGTCGCGGCGTCGGTGATCGGGCTCGGGATCGCGGCCGTGGTCTAGACGGGCGCTCTCCGTTACTCGTCGTCAGGGTGGGGAATGATCACGACCGCGCAGGGCGCGTGGTGCGATACCTGCTGGCTGACCGACCCGAGCAGGAGGCCTGTGAAGCCGCCACGGCCGCGCGTGCCGACGACGAGCAGGTCGGCGCCCTTGGCGATGTCGACGAGCGCCTCCGCCGGCCCGGCGCTCGGCAGCAGCGGCTCGACCTCGACTCCCTCGACGTCGACCGCCTGGAGCTGGTGCTCCAGCACGCTCTCCGCTGCACGGCGAGCAGTATCGACCGAGGTCTCGTCGACCGGCGCCGCCCCGTAGGGGCCCGAGACCACCGGTGCGGGCCCGTGCCACGCGTGGACGACGTCGAGGGCGGCGCCGCGGAGGCGCGCCTCGTCGAGCGCCCAGGTGAGCGCGGCTCGTGCGCCCTTCGATCCGTCGACGCCGACGACGATCCGGCCGCTCACGCGACGGACGCGGGCTCGGCCAGGCCGCTCAGCGCGCGGGCGATGTCCAGCGTCGAGAGAACGCCGACCGGCTTCGACGTGACGGGATCGACGGCGACGAGGTGCGACACCTCGTGCTCGGCCATCATCTGCGCGGCACGGCGAAGCGGCTCGATCGTCGAGACCATCAGTACCGGAGTATTAGCGCTTCCCCCGGCCGTCCGGTCGCGAAGGTTCTCCGACGCCGCAACGGCGACGAGATCGAGGTCGGAGACGACGCCCCAGAGCGGAGTCTCGGCCTCTTCCGAGGGCTCGTTCCACACGACGACGCAGTGAACGTTCTCCTCCGCCATCGTCCGCGCGACCTGCGTCAGCGGGGCGTAGAGCCCGCATGTGAGGACGCCCTGGTGCATCACGTCGGCGACGGTCATGTCGTCCAGTACGAACTGCTCGTCCTTCATCGGAAACCTCCTTTCGGCATCGATTGTCGAAGGGCCGACCCGGCGCGCCATCGGCGCTCGCCCCCAATCGCACTACGGGGAACTACCGACGTGCCGCGACCCGGGGCGGGTCGGCGATCGCGCGGGCCAGGTCGAGCGTCGAGAGGACGCCCACGGGCTTCTTCATGTGGTTGACGACGACGAGGTGCGTCACCTCGCGCTCGCTCATCAGCTCGGCGGCCCGACGGACCGGGTCCGCAGCGCTCACGACGACCGCGGGCGTTGCCGCGCTCTGCCCGGCGGTGTGACCGACGATGCCGTCGGTGACCATGATCCGAATGAGGTCGAGGTCCGAGACGACGCCCCAGAGGCCGCCGCCCGGTGTCTCGCCCCAATCGGCCGCTGCGTTCCGGACGACCACGCAGTGAATCCGGTGCGCGGCCATCATCCGTGCGACCGCCGTCAGCGGCGAGTCGACGTCGCAGGTCACGATCCCTCGATGCATCACATCGGCCACCGTGAAGCGGTCCAACTCTGCGTGCTCGTCGTACATGTCCACCTCCTCGCTCGTGACCCGATGCTGCGGCCCGGCGACGGCGGCGGCATCGGCGTCGTCCACGATCCGGCTACGGGGAACTACCGACGCAGGCGAAGGACCGTGAAGGGAACGAGCAGGGTGACGATCACGTCGTTCGCCACACACCAGTCGCAGACGGCGTCGATCGGGACGAGCTGGGCGTACAGGAGGAACATGCTGAACGCGAACCCGCCCAGCGCCAGCGCCGCCCCCGCGGCCCGCGCGACGTCGCCGACGACGAACGCGGTCGCCAGGATCGCGGCATAGCCGACGAGGCCGAGGACTGCGACCGGGATCCCCGCGACCGTCGCATACGAGGACTTCTGGACCGTCTCGCAGCCTCCGCTCGAGCAGGTGATCGTCGTGTCGGAGTAGCGCGCGTATGTGAGGTAGCCGGCCACGAGGAGTCCCGCCGCCGCCAGCGCGCCGACGAAGAGCCGCAGCGTCCTGTCGCTCACCGAGCGAGCAGCTGGTTGATCGCCGGCCGCAGTGCCTGCGCGTCGAGCGAGCTGATCTGCACGCGCTGGAGCGAGCCGCCCGTGGGCCCGAGCTCGAACGACGGCGTCCCGTTGATCCCGGCGGCAGTCGCTGCGGCCTGGGCCTTTTCGAGCCCCGGCGTCATCGCCGCGCGCCGGGCGAGCATCCGTTCGACGTTCAGTCCGTCGACCGAGGCGCCGACCTGCCGGAGCGTGTCGTCGGTCAGCCACCCCGAGTTCTCGGGACCCTGATTGCGGTAGAGGAGATGGACGACCTGCCAGAGCTTCCCTTGCTCTCCGGCCGCAAGCGCCGCGCGGAGCCCGGTCTCGGACTCCGGTCCGAGGAACGCGAGCCCGCGGAACTCGATGCGGAGCTTGCCGGTCCGAACGTACTCGCGAACGAGATCGGGAAACGCTTCCTGCGTCCACGCAGCGCAGTACGGACACTGCAAGTCGCTGTAGTCGGCGAGCGTGACGGGGGCGTCGGGCCGGCCGAGAGCATTGCCCTGCTGCGGTATTCCCTTGAGTAGCTGCGTCGTCTCGGCGGAGTCGAGCGCGGCCGCCGGTGCCGGCGCCGCAGTCTCATCCGAGCCCGACACCAGGCTCACGCCGACGAGCGTCGCCGCGATCAGCGCAGCAACACCGCCTGCGAGTGCGACGGCCCGCGGCCCCCTGAGCCACTCCTTCATACGCCGGAGCCTAGGGTGGCCTCGACCGGGCTCGATCCGTCCCCCGCCCCGATCTTGCTGCGGGGAACTACGGACGCTGAACGGGGCATCGACCGATGGCGCACTCACGACGACGCGGCGAGACTCGGCTCATGGCGTCGATCGTCGAGCCCCAGACAGACCTGGAGATCGCGAGAGAGACGACGCCGAGGCCGATCGCCGAGGTCGCCGCCGATCTCGGCCTGGACGCCGAGGAGCTCGAGCTCTACGGGCGGGACAAGGCCAAGGTCCCGCTCGCTGCGATCGACCGCCGCAACGGGGCCAAGCCGGGCAAGCTCGTCGCGGTGACGGCGATCACGCCGACGCCGTTCGGCGAGGGGAAGACGACGACGTCGATCGGCCTCGTCGACGGGCTCGCGCGTAGCGGCCGCAACGCCGTCGTCTGCCTCCGCGAGCCGTCCATGGGGCCTGTCTTCGGGATCAAGGGCGGCGGCGCGGGCGGGGGCCGGTCGCAGGTCGTGCCGATGGAGGACCTCAACCTCCACTTCACCGGCGACATCCACGCCGTCGGCTCGGCGACGAACCTCCTGGCCGCGATGCTCGACGCTCACCTCTTCCACGGGAACGAGCTCCGCATCGACCCGCAGACGATCACCTGGCGGCGCGCCCTCGACGTGAACGACCGGGCGCTGCGCCGGATCGTCACCGGCCTCGGCCCCACGGGCGGAGTGGCGCGCGGCACCGGCTTCGACATCACCGCCGCCTCCGAGACGATGGGCATCCTCGCCGCGGCGCGCGACTTCGCGGACCTCCGCGCCCGCCTCGGCCGGATCACGGTCGGGCGGACCCTGGACGGCAGGCCCGTGACGGCGGAGGACCTCGGCGCCGCTGGCGCGATGGCGGTCCTGCTCCGGGACGCGCTGAAGCCCAACCTGATCCAGACACTCGAGGGCGCTCCCGCCATCGTCCACGCCGGCCCCTTCGCCAACATCGCGCACGGCAACAACTCGCTCGTCGCCGACCTGCTGGCGCTCCGGACCGCGGACCTCGTCGTCACGGAAGGCGGGTTCGGCTCGGACATGGGCTTCGAGAAGCACGTCCACCTCGTTTCGCGCAGGAACGGTTTCCACCCGAACGCGGTCGTGCTCGTCGCCACCCTGCGGGCGCTCCGCCACCACGGCGGGGGCGACCTCAACGAGGGCTCGGCGAACCTCAAGCGCCACATCGAGATCGTCCGGGGCCTCGGGATCGACCCGGTGGTCGCCATCAACCGGTTCCCCGGCGACTCGGACGCGGACGTCGCAAACGTGCGCGGCGTCGCGCTCGAGCATGGGGCCTTCGGCGCCGAGGCGATCTCGACGTACTCCGACGGCGGGCGTGGTGCCGCCGCCCTCGCCGAGGCCGTCGCGGCCGCAACCGAGCGCCCGACGGAGCTGCGGTTCGTCTACGACCTCCACGACCCGATCACCGTGAAGATCCGCAAGCTCGCAACCCAGATCTACGGCGCGGCGGACGTCGAGCTCAGCCGCGACGCCGAGGAGACGATCGCGATGTGCGAGGCGGAGGGGCTCGACCATCTGCCGATCTGCATGGCGAAGACGCCGCTCTCGCTCTCCCACGACCCCGCGCTCCTGAACGCGCCCGAAGGCTTCACGCTCCCGGTGCGCGAGATCCGGCCCTACACGGGCGCCGGCTGGCTCGTCGTCCTGTGCGGCGACCTGATGACGATGCCCGGCCTGAGCGCGACGCCCGCCGCCTTCCGCATCGACATCGACGAGCAGGGGAGAACGGTGGGCCTCCGCTGATGCAGGCCGCCGCTCGACCCGCCCTCCACCAGTCCGCGTCGTTCAGCGCCACGATCCGCGTCCGGCTCGAGAATCACCCCGGAGCATTCGCGGCCCTCGCCCAGGCGATCGGCGACGCGGAGGGCCTGCTCGGCGCGATCGACCTCGTACGCGTCGAGCGCGAGCACAAGATCAGGGACGTCACCGTCATGGCCGCCAACCCGGCCCATCTCGACGCGATCCTCGACGCCGTGCGCGCCGTGGACGGGATCGAGGTGCTGCACGTCTCAGACCGGACGTTCCTCATGCACCTGGGCGGCAAGCTCGAGGTCACCCCGAAGCATCCGCTCAAGACGAGGGACGACCTCTCGATGGCCTACACCCCCGGGGTCGCGCGGGTCTCGCAGGCGATCGCCGACGAGCCCGAGAAGGCCTGGGGCCTGACGATCAAGCAGAACACGGTCGCAGTCGTCAGCGACGGAACCGCCGTCCTCGGCCTCGGCGACATCGGGCCGGAGGGCGCGCTCCCGGTGATGGAGGGCAAGGCCGTCCTCTTCAAGGAGTTCGGCGGGGTCGACGCCTGGCCGGTCTGTCTCGCGACGAAGGACGTCGACGAGATCGTTCGCACGGTCGCCGCCATCGCTCCCGTCTTCGGCGGCATCAACCTCGAGGACATCTCTGCGCCGCGCTGCTTCGAGATCGAGCGCCGCCTCCGCGAGCTGCTCGACATCCCGGTCTTCCACGACGACCAGCACGGGACGGCGATCGTGACCCTGGCGGCCTTCATCAACGCCCTGCAGGTCGTCGGCAAGCGGCCGGAGGACGTGCGCGTCGTCGTCACCGGGGTCGGGGCGGGCGGGACGGCCGTCACGAAGGCGCTGCTCGCGGCCGGGGTGCGCGAGCTCGTCGGCTGCGACCGGGACGGCGCCCTCTACCGCGGGCGGCCCGGTCTGAGCGCGGCCAAGGCGGAGTACGCGTCACTCACCAACCCGCACAACTTCTCAGGGTCCGCGAACGATGCGCTCGCGGGTGCCGACGTCTACGTCGGCCTCTCCGCGCCGGGGGCGGTGGACGTCGACGCCGTCCGGACGATGGCGGACGACGCGATCGTCTTCGCGATGGCGAACCCGATGCCGGAGGTCATGCCGGAGGAGATCGACGACGTCGCCGCGGTGGTGGCGACGGGCCGGTCGGACTACCCGAACCAGATCAACAACGTGCTGGCCTTCCCAGGCGTCTTCCGCGGCGCGCTCGACGTACGCGCCCGCGATATCACCCCCGGGATGGAGCTGGCGGCGGCGGAGGCGCTCGCGGCGGTCGTAGCGCCGGACGAGCTCTCGGCCGACTACATCCTCCCGAGCGTGTTCGACCGGCGTGTCGGGCCGACGGTCGCGAAGGCGGTGGCGCAGGCGGCGGAGGAGTCCGGTGTCGCGCGCCGCGCGCGGACGGAGGCCGACGCCACGGAGATCGCGGTCTAGTGGCCGTTCGGATCGTCGTCTTCCTCCACGGCACGGTGCTGATGCACGCCGACGCGGTCGGCCGCGCTCGCACCGAGCGAGTCGCGCAGTCGCGGGACCGCATGCACCCCGGCCTGTACGACTTCGCCGCCTACGTTCCGGTCGACGGGGCCGTTGCGAAGCTCTGGCGCTGGGCCGAGGAGGGCGCCGAGCTCTCCTACCTGAGCTCGCACCGCGACCCCTACCACCTCGCCGAGGACGCCTCGGTCCTCCGGCGGTGGGAGTTCCCGCGCGGTCGCGTTCTCGCCCGGCGGCGCGGCGAGGACTACGGCGACGTCGTCGCCCGCGCGCTGCCCGACGTGCTCGTCGAGGACGACTGCGAGAGCCTCGGCCGCGGCGCAGAGCTCGTCTCCGAGGAGATCCGGCCGGAGCTTGCGGCGCGGATCGCGTCGATCGTCGTTCCCGAGTTCGGCGGCATCGACCACCTTCCCGACACGCCGGCCGAGCTCCGTGCCTTCGAGCCGGAGCCGAGAAGCCGCAGGCGGCTTGCGGCTCCTCCCCGACGGGCGGCCGAGCTCGCGGTCCGAGACTGAGGCCGATGTGGGCGATCCGCAAGCTGCGTCCTGAGCCGGGGCTCGTCCTCGACGAGGTACCGATGCCCTCGGCCGGGCCCGACGACGTGCTCGTCCGCGTCGAGGCGGCGAGCCTGTGCGGGACCGACCTGCACATCTTCCACTGGGACGAGTGGGCACGGCACCGGATTCGACCACCGCTCACCCTCGGCCACGAGTTCGCCGGCACCGTCGTCGACGTCGGGCGCAACGTCCGCCACACGGCGTCGGGCGACTACGTCTCGGCCGAGAGCCACGTGACCTGTGGGATGTGCTTCGAGTGCCGGACCGGGAACGCACACATGTGCGAGCAGACGCAGATCCTCGGCGTCGACCGGGACGGCGCCTTCGCCGAGTACGTCGCGGTGCCCGAGTCCGTGATCTGGCAGAACGACCGCTCGAAGCTCCCACCCGAGATCGCGACCCTGCAGGAGCCGTTCGGGAACGCCGTGTTCGCCACCGGCCTCCACGACCTGGCCGGCCACACCGTCGCCGTGCTCGGCTGCGGGCCCGTCGGGCTCTTCACGATCGCAATCGCGCGGGCATTCGGCGCCGGACGGGTCCTGGCATCCGACCGTGTCCCCTTCCGGCTCGAGCTGGCGCGAAAGCTGGGCGTGACCGACGTCGTGGACGTCGACGCGGTCGACGACGTCTCCGGCTGGTTCCTCGAGCGGAACGAGGGCGACCACCTCGACATCGTCTTCGAGATGTCGGGAGCGCCGGCGGCGATCGGCGACGCGTTTCGGATCGCCCGCAACGGTGGCCACGTCGTCCTCTTCGGGATCCCCGCCCGCCCGGTCGAGATCGACGTCGCCGAGTCGCTGATCTTCAAGAACCTGTCCGTCACGGCCGTCAACGGCCGCCGGATCTTCGAGACCTGGTACAAGACGCGCTGGCTCCTCGAGCACGGCGTCGTGGACCTCGAGCCGCTCATCACACACCGTTGCTCCCTCGCCGACTTCGACGGGGCGCTCGCCGAGCTCGACGCCGGTCTCGCGTGCAAGGTGGTCTTCTTTCCCGGCGAGGGCATCGACGTCTCGGTGAAGGCCGAGCCTGCCCAGGCACGGCCGTCCGCCGAGCGGGTGCGTGAGCTCGCGCCCTGGGCGCACCGATGAACGAGCGGCTGCGGGAGGAGCTGACCGCCGAGCTCGACGGCCTGCGCGAGGCCGGGACGTACAAGGAGTTCTTGACCCTTCAGTCGCCCCAGGGCCCCCTCGTCCGGATGGAGGGCCGCGGGGAGGTTCTCGTCCTCTCGTCCAACAACTACCTGGGCCTCGCCGGGCATCCGGAGGTCGTCCGGGCCGCGCAGGACGGGCTCGAGCTGTACGGCAACGGGACTGCCTCGGTGCGCTTCATCTGCGGAACGTTCGCGCCGCATCACGAGCTCGAGGCCGAGCTCGCCCGCTTCGTCGGAACCGAGGCGGCGCTCACCTATGCCTCCTGCTGGAACGCCAACGAGGCCGTGATCCCGACGCTCACCGACGAGCGCACGATCCTGATCTCCGACGAGCTGAACCACGCGAGCATCGTGGACGCGATGCGGCTCGCGAAGCCCGAGCGCAAGGCGATCTACCGGCACTCGGACATGGGTGAGCTGCGGGAGGCGCTCGCCGCCTGCGAGCCGGGGCAGCGCAAGCTCGTGGTTACCGACGGCGTCTTCAGCATGGAGGGAGACCTGGCGCGGCTGCCCGACATCGTCGAGCTGGCGCGTGCCCACGACGCCGTCGTGATCGTGGACGACTCCCACGGGACCGGCGTGATGGGGCAGGCGGGCCGCGGCGTCGCCGAGCACTACGGTCTGCTGGGGGAGATCGACGTGATCACCAGCACGCTCGGAAAGGCGCTCGGCGGCGCTGCCGGAGGCTTCGTCGCGTCGAGCGCGGAGGTGGTCGACGTGCTCGCCCAGCGTTCGCGGCCGCAGCTGTTCTCCAACGCGATCCCGCCGTCGGTCGCCTGCGGGGCGCTGCGGGCGGTGCGGCTCGTCCGCGAGCGGCCCGAGCTCGTCCGCCGCCTGCACGAGAACACCCGCAGCTTCCGCGACCGGCTGCGCGCCGCCGGCTTCAGCCCGCTCGACGGCGAGGGGGCGATCATCCCGATCATCGTCGGCGAGACGGCCGCCGCGATCGACGTCAGCCGGCGGCTCCTCGACCAGGGCGTCTTCGTGACCGGCTTCGGCTATCCGGTCGTCCCCGAGGGAACGGCTCGGATCCGAGTTCAGATGTCGGCGGCGGTCACGGACGAGCACCTCGACCGAGCGCTCGACGCGTTCGAGACGGTCGGCCGCAGCACGGGGCTGCTGGCGGCCTAGCCTTCGCGTCGTGGCGACGGCGCAGGCGGCTCTCGGCACCGGTGAACGCGCCCGCCTGATCCGGTGGGCGAGGCTCCTTGCCTGGTCGAGCCTCGTCTGGATGACCGCCGAAGGCGTCATCGCCGTCGTCGCCGGATTCGCCGCGGGAAGCATCGCGCTCGTCGGGTTCGGCTTCGACAGCGCGATCGAGGGCATTGCGAGCGTCGTCATCATCTGGCGGTTCTGGGGGGCCCGGGCGCTCTCCGAGCACGCGGAGAGGCGCGCTCAGAAGCTCGTGGCCGTGTCGTTCTTCATCCTCGCGCCCTACGTCGCACTCGAGTCCGTGCGGGCGCTGGTCACCGGCCACGAGGCCGAGACAAGCTGGCTCGGCATTGCCCTGACC
>DASTCG010000055.1:0-36795 GCA_035711385.1 Gaiellaceae bacterium | reverse complement strand
GGCGCGCCGGCGCCCGCGACTCGCGAGATCGCTGACGACCACGGCGGTTGCCAGGTACACGGCCAGCGCGAACCAGTTCTCCCGGTCCGCGAGCGTAAACGTGCCTACCGGCGGGAGGAAGAACCAGTTGAAAGCGAGCATGCTCGCGACGGCGACCGGGATCGAGTATGCGAGGCCCCAGAACGTCGCGATCGGGAGGACGGCGAAGACGTAGAGGACGCCGAGGCTGAGCACCGGCGCCCAGTCGTCGACGATCGCGATGACCACCGTGACCGCGGCGACCGCCCCCGCACCGGCGGTGATGCCCCACAGCGGAGAGGAAAAGCGCTTCACTGCGACGGAACGGTAAACCTCGCAGATGCTGCTGGACGCCTCGGCGGACTCCGGATCGTCGGGGTCGCTACTGCGCGAGCCGCCGCTCGAGGTAGGCCGCCAGCCGCGTGAGCGGGAACGAGATCGCGAAGAACAGGAAGAACACGAACAGGTAGATCTCGAGGGCATGTGAGTCGCCGCCCTCGATCGTGAGCGTGGTCGGGTCGACGGTCGGCACCGCGAGGCGGTTCGCCGACCGCTGCGCGGTCTCGAGCACGCACGGCACGCCGATGATCGACGCGAGCGTGCTGTTCTGGATCACGCCCACACAAAGGCCGACGAGCGGCGGGAGGAGCCGACGGAGGGCCTGAGGAAGGATCACGTTCGCGTGCCGGCCGACCCAGCCGAAGCCGAGCGCCGCCGCCGCCTCGTGCTGCTCCCTCGGGATCGACTGCACGGCGCCGCGGGTCGCTTCCGCAATCTGGGCGCTGCCCCAGAGCGCGAGGCCGAGGATCGCCGCCCGCATCGGATCGAGGTCGAGCGCGGAGAAGTGGAGCTCGTCCGAGACGGTCGGCAGTGCGAAGTAGAGGAGGAAGATCGTGACGATGATCGGCAGGCCGCGCCACACCTCGACGTAGAGCCGGATCAGAGCGCGGAGCGGCAGGAAGCGGATCGTCAGCAGCGTCCCGAGCACGACGCCGACCACGACGCTGAGCGCGACCGCCGTGCTGGAGATGATCAGCGTGTTCTTGAGCCCGACGTGGAGGATGTAGTCGACGACGGGCTGCGCCCACTCGGGCAGGCGGCTCGTGATCGCGTCTTCCATCTCAGGCGCTCTCCGGCAGCGCCAGATGCCGCTCGAGCAGGCGGATGAGCACCGACAGCGTCCACACGAGCGTGAGATACGTGACGGCGAGCACCCAGATCATCTCCCACGTCCTGAAGTCGAGGTCGATCGACTGCTTCGCGACGTTCGTGAGCTCCTCCACCGAGATCGCGGTCATCAGCGCGGTGTTCTTGAACACGGACACGTAGGTATTGAGCGACGAGGGGAGCGCGATCCGGCCGCCGATCGGGAGGACGACGTTGAAGAAGGTCGAGATCGGCCCGAACCCGAGCGCGTAGGCAGCCTCGCGGTAGCGGCCGGGAACGGCCTCGAAGCCCGCGCGGAAGTTCTCGGTGTTGAACGCTCCGCCCCAGACAATCAGGGCGATGCAGGCGACGGTGAAGAAGTCGAACTGGAACGTCTTCGACCACCTGGGCAGGCCGTAGGCGATCAGGAAGATCTGGACGAGGATCGGCGTATTGCGGATCAGCTCGACGTAGATGCCGGCCAGCTGGCTGAGCACCGGCACGCGGTAGGCCCGCATCGCGCCGAGGACAAGGCCGACGACGAACGTTCCGGCGATCCCGATCGCAGCCAGCTTCAGGGTCACCTTCAGCCCCTCCCAGAGCACCTCCCGGTGATCCCAGATGTACTGCCAGTCAAAGGCTGCGAGGACCTTCATCTCGAAAACGAGCTCGGGGCCGCCGCGGACGGCGGCCCCGAGCTCAGGCGCGAACTACCTCGGGCACTCGGCCTCGGGCGTCCGACCGCGCGGGTAGGACTCCTTCGTCTTCGGCCGAGGAACGTTCGTCAGGAAGAACCGCCAGAACCGCCGCGGCGAGTTGGCGCGCAGGATCCGCCAGAACTCGTCGTTGCGCTTCATCTGCAGGATCGCGGCGTCGACCCACCGCTTCATCGCCCGCTCGCCCTTCCTGATCCCGATGCCGTACGGGACGTTCAGGAACTTGTGCGTCGTCATCCGGAAGTTCGGGTCGGTGGCGGCAACGCCGAGCAAGAACGTGTCGTCGTACATGAACACGTCGGCCCGCCCTGATCGCAGGTTCTCGAGCGCGCCAACCGATGTGTCCGTCAACACCTTCGTCGCAGTGGAGAAGCAGTTGCCGATGTACCGGTCGTAGATCGACCCGCGCGTCGTCGCGATGCGCTTTCCGCGGAGGTCGGTCAGCCGCCGGATGGTCGAGTTGTTCGGCACCAGCAGCCGTCCGGTGGCGTTGTAGTAGGGATAGGAGTAGTCGATGATCTCCTCGCGCGACGATGTCCAGGTGAGCGTGGAGATGATGATGTCGACGTCGCCGCGCTGCAGCGCCGGGATCCGGCTCGGCGTCGTCACGCACGTAAGGCTGACGCGGTTTCGCCGGCCGAATGCCAGCTGCGCGAAGCGGCGGGCCACGTCGATCTCGTACCCGGCGTTCTTGTTCTGCCTGTTGATGTAGCCGAACGGCGGGAAGTCGCACTTGACGCCAATCTTCCAGCGCTTCCGCTGTGCAACCTCGGACGGCAGGGCGGGCAGCTTCGACGCCGTCTCCGCCTTCGCCTTGCGCGTGCCGCTCCAGGGCGCCGCCGTGCTGAGCGCGGCGAACGCCACCGCCGCCAGCATCACGAGCACGGTGGCCACCACGAGCCTCTTCATTCCGACCCTCCTTCGTCGATGTCCAACTCCTCCAGTGAATGGGCGACCTCCAGGCGCAGGGTCCGGCGAAGGAAGCGTTGCGTCCGCTCCTCGCGCGGATTCGAGAGGACGTCGCGAGGCCTCCCCTCCTCCACGACCCGGGCCTGGTCCATGAAGACGAGGTGGTCGCCTACCTCCCGCGCGAACTGCATCTCGTGGGTGACGACGATCATCGTCATGCCGCTCTCCGCCAGGTTGCGCATGACGACGAGCACCTCCCCGACGAGCTCCGGATCGAGCGCAGAGGTCACCTCGTCGAAGAGCATGAGGTGCGGTTCCATCATCAGCGCCCTCGCGATCGCCACCCGCTGCTGCTGGCCGCCCGACAGCTGGTGTGGGTAGCTCTGCGCCTTCTCCTCGAGGCCGACCTGGGCGAGCAGCTCCCGCCCGCGCTCCTCCGCCCGCCGCCTCGGCTCCTTCTTCACGCGACGCGCCGCCAGCGTGACATTGTCCAGCGCCTTCAGGTGAGGAAACAGGTTGAACTGCTGGAAGACGATCCCGATTCGCTGCCGGATCGCGCTCGCGTTTGCGCCCTTCCGCGTGATCTCCTCCCCGTCGAAGAAAATGCGGCCGCGCTGGATCGGCTCGAGGAGGTTGATGCAGCGGAGCAAGGTGCTCTTGCCGCTGCCGCTCGGCCCGATGACGACGAGCACCTGGCCGGCGCGCACCGTGAGGTCGATGCCCTCGAGGACGACGTGGTCCCCGAAGCGCTTCTGGACGTCCTCGACTCGGACGACCGGGTCGGTCGTCGGAACGACCGCCGTGGCGCTCCCCACCCCCATGGGGCGCTTATAGACCTTTTCCGGACTGCGAGCAACGCTCATCGCACTCGAGGAAGCGAGCAAGCGGATCTCTTGTGCTCTCTGTGATTCCGCTCACGAAGCGGGCCGACCGAAGAGCGCGTTGCTACGGTCGTTCCGTGGCCGCACCCCCGAGCACAACCCGTTCCTGCCCGCATTGCAACAAGCCCCTCGAGGCCGATCTGCTCGCCCCGAACACCGAGCGCGCGGGCTACAAGTGCCCGCATTGCCGGCTGTTCGTCCCGATCGACCGGCTCGCCGACTCGCCGCGCGCCAGCGCCGCTTAGCGCGTCAGACGCTCGCGTCCCTCAGGCCCTGCGCCTCGGGCAGCGACTCGAGACGCTTCAGCGTCGAGTTCTCGATCTGGCGGATCCGCTCCCGCGTGACGCCGAAGGCGCGACCCACCTCCTCGAGCGTGAACGGCTGGGCGCCGAGAAGCCCGTAGCGAAGCTCGATCACCTTCCGCTCGCGCTCCGGGAGTGAGTCGAGCGCCCGCTGGACGTCCTCCCGGCGGAGGGTCAGCGACGCCGTGTCGAACGGCGACTCGACGGTGTCGTCCTCGACGAAGTCGCCGAGCTCACTCTCCTCCTCCTCGCCGATCGGCTTCTCGAGCGAGATGGGAGCCTGGGACATCCGGAGGATCTCGCGAACCTCCTCCGTCGTCATCTCGAGCTCCTCCGCGATCTCCTCGGGCTGCGGCTCGCGCCCGAGGCGCTGGACGAGCTGGCGCTCGATGTGGACGACCTTGTTCAGCTTCTCGACCATGTGCACGGGGATCCGGATCGTCCGCGCCTTGTCGGCGATCGCCCTCGTCACCGCCTGGCGAATCCACCACGTCGCGTACGTCGAGAACTTGAAGCCTTTGCGGTAGTCGAACTTCTCGACGGCTCTGATCAGGCCGAGCGAGCCCTCCTGGATCAGGTCGAGAAAGGAGAGGCCGCGGCCGAGGTAGCCCTTTGCGATCGAGACGACGAGCCGCAGGTTCGCCTCGATCATCTGCGTCTTCGCGTGCATGTCGCCGCGCTCGATCCGCTTCGCGAGGTAGATCTCCTGGTCGGCGGTCAGCAGCGGCACCTTGCCGATCTCGCGCAGGTAAAGCCGGAGCGAGTCGAGCGACGGCTCGACGGTGAGGTCGAGCTTCGGCGCCTTCGCCGCGGCGTCTTCGGGTTCGGCCAGGGCGGGCTGCTCGTGAGGCGGGTGCTTGTGCTGGACCCCCTCGACGAGCTCGACGGAGTGGTCGATGAGGTAGGTGTAGAAGTCCTCGACCTGCTCCTTGGTCAGCTCCACCTCCTCCAGCGCGGAAACGATCTCGTCATAAGTGAGGAACCCCTTTTCCTGTCCGTCCTGGACGAGCTTGTGGAGTTCCTCGACGTCGGGAAGCGAGATGTCGACCGTGAGCAAATGAAGACCTCAGCTTTCTCCGCGTGACGACGGTTCGACTGCAGACGCGGGGAGCCGCCCCTCTCCGATCCGGCTCCCCTCTGGCCGCCGGAATATACAACGGCTTTCCACAGCTACCAACCTTTTCTTAACAAACTCGGGTCGACCGCTCCAGATGCGTCAGAGCAGGTGTCAGTCGGCGCGAATCTCGCCCACGATCTCGCTGCGGGAGTTCTCGACCGGCGCCGCTTCGAGGGCCTCGATAGGCATCCCGAGGCGGCGGAGGAACGCGGCGATCGCCGGCCCGACGGCCCGGGCGCTTCCGTCCACGACCTTCAGCGCGACCCCCGTTCCATCGGGCCCCGCCGCGCAGAGGAGCCCCTCGGCGCCGCCCTTCGCGATCCAGCCCGGCAGCGTCTCGATGATCACGGTGTCCGGAGCGCCGGGGCCCCGGATCAGGACCGGGTGCGCCCGGATGGCGGCGGCGACCCGCGTTCCGCCCTCGAGCCCTTCGAAGCGTGAGAACGCGTACGCCATCCGCTCGAGCGGCAGCGCGAAGTTGACGACGCCACAGCCGTCGACGGCGGTGGGGATCTCGTCCTGTGCGACCTCGGCGGCGGCGGCGACCTCTGCGAGCATCGTCCGCTGGACGGGATGGTCCGGCAGCCGGTAGCCGCGCGAGTCCCAGCCCCGGGCGCGGCTGAGCGTGAGGAACCCAGCGTGCTTCCCCGAGCAGTTGTGCCGGATCGGACTCGGCGGCTCGCCCTCCGCCCCGCACTCCAGCTCGTCCTCCTGGGCGGGGGCCTTGGCCAGGAGCGAACGGACGGCACCGACCTGCGCGGGCGCGGCCAGGTGGGAGGCCGAGGCGATGGCGAGCTCCCTGTCGTCGAGATCCGGCCGCGCCCGGGCCAGCGGCAGCGCCTGGATCGGCTTCGCCGAGGAGCGCATGAACGTCACGAGCCCACCGTCTCCGGCCTCGGCGACCACCGCCCCGTCGCGGACGGCAACCGCATGTATTGCATGGCGGGCCTCCACGGTGTCTCCGCGGCGGACGGCTACCGTGATCGGCTCAGCCATGCGGACGGCACCCTAGAGCACACATGCCCGAGTTCCCCGAGATGGAGGCCTGGCGCCGCCAGCTGGCGGATCCGGTCTCGGCCTTCCCGATCGTCGAGGCCGGCCCCGCCCACATCGCGACGCTGAAGACGTACGACCCGCCGCTCGCGACGCTCGAGGGCCGCCGGCTCTCAGGTGTCGAGCGACGTGCGAAGCGGTTGCTGATGCCGACGGAGGACGGCGAGCTCGTCCTCCTCTTCCATCTGATGACCGCGGGCCGGCTCCGCTACCTCCGCGCCGGCGAGACGGGGCCGAAGACGCCGGCGTTTCGCCTCGAGTTCCAGGGCGGCTCGCAGCTCGTCCTCACCGAGGCGGGAGCGAAGAAGCGGGCCGGGGTCTGGCTTCTCACGCCGGACGGGGCCGAGGCCGAGCTCGCCCACCTGGGGCCGGAGGCCTACGGGATCGGCGCCGAGCGGCTCGGCGAGCTCTGCGCGAGCGAGTCGCGCCGCCTGCACTCACTCCTGCGCGATCAGCGGGCGATCGCCGGCATCGGACGGGCCTGGGCCAACGAGATCCTCCACACTGCCGGCCTCTCGCCGTACGCGCTGACGAAGGAGCTCGACGAGGCGGAGGTGGCCCGGCTCGCGGAGGCGATCGACTCTGAGCTCGCCCGCGGCCTCGAGCTTCGCGAGCGCGGCGCGAACGACAAGAAGACCTACCGGGTGCACAATCGACTCGGCGAGCCCTGCCACGTCTGCGGGACGCCGATTGCGCGGGTGGACTTCGAGGAGCACACGATCTACTACTGCCCCACCTGCCAGACCGGCGGGCGGCTGCTCAAGGACCGCCGCCTCTCGCGGCTCTTGCGCTGACCGCCTACACCGTCGGCAGGCGCACGGCAAGGCTGTCGCCGGACGGCTCGACCTCGGCGCCCATCGCCACGAGCACCCTCGAACCGACGGCCGCGCCGAAGTCCTTCAGGTCGTAGCCGAGAGCGATGGCGCCGACGCCCTCGACGAGCGGACCGACCGAGACCGACGCCCCGTCCACGCCCAGCGTCACCTGGTCGAGGGCGCCGTGGCGGCGGACGCACTCGGCGAGGGCGGCGAGCCCTGTGTGCGCCCAGCCGGGATCGACCTGCACGGCCAAGCCGTCGCCCTCCGCGACCGCGTCGCCGTCGCGGAGCAGGGCGACGGCGGCGTCCGCGAGCTCCCGGGAGTCGGCGGGGCGGGCCTGAAACTCGAACCGGCCTCCCTCGATCCTCGCCGCCGCCGCCAGCAGGTCGAGGAGCTGCGCCATCTGCTCCGAGGCCGCACCGATCATCTCGGCGTAGCGGTCGGCGGGCGCCTCGACTGTGTCGAGCCGCTGGAGCGTGTGCGCGAACCCGGACGCCGTTGCGAGCGGCGTGCGGAGGTCGTGACACGCGAGCGAGACGAGCTGGGCGAAGGTCGGCTGGTCGGCCACGTGCTCCTTGTATCGGTTGCGACCGCCATTATTCCGTTGCCGATGACCGATTTGAGCGATCTCTTCCGCCACGACCTCCAGGCCTCGGCGCCGGAGGTGCGCATCGGCCTGTCCCGCGCAGGGGTTACAGGGGTCTCGAAGGCGGTCCGGATCCGCTACGGCGAGTCCGAGAAGCTGATCGCCGCGGAGATCGAGTGCACGGTCGACCTCCACTCGGCCCAGAAGGGCGTCCACATGTCGCGCTTTCCGGAGCTCTTCGAGGAGGCGATCGAGCACGTGGTGCTCGAGGAGGCGTTCCTGGTCGAGGAGCTCGCCGCCCACATCGCCGGCGAGATCGTCGAGCGGCAGCGGGCGGGCCGCGCCGAGGTGCGGATCGCCGCGAGGTATCCGGTCGAACGGCGGACACCCGTGACCGGGCTCGCCACGCAGGCGATGCTGGGGCTGATCGGGATCGCCGCGGCCTCCGACGGGGACGTCCGTCGGGTCGTGGGTGTGGAGGCGGCGGGCATCAACGCGTGCCCGTGCGCCCAGGGTCTCGTGCGCGGCCGGGCCAGCGAGCGGCTGCTCGAGGCCGGGTTCGAGGAGGGGGATGTCGAGCGGATCATGGAGCTCGTGCCGCTTGCGACGCACAACCAGCGCGGGCTCGGGACGCTCTTCGTGGGCAGCGACGCCCGTGTCAACGCGCTGCAGCTCAGCGCGATCGTCGAGCAGTCGATGAGCGCGCCGGTCTACGAGCTCCTCAAGCGCCCGGACGAGCTCTTCGTCGTCGAGCACGCCCACCTCCAGCCTCGGTTCGTCGAGGACTCGGTGCGCCTCGCGCTGCAGGGGGTTCTCGACCTCTACCCCCAGCTCGAGGACGGCGACTTCCTCTTCTCGCGCCAGGTCAACCTGGAGACGATTCACACGCACGACGTCGTCGCCGAGCGCCACGGGACTGTCGGCGAGCTACGCGCCGAGCTGGACGGGACCGAGCCGGCGCGACACACCGAGCTGCGCGACTGGCTCGCCGGCTAGCCGCTCCCCGAGTGGGGTCAGACCCCTGCGCGAGTGTGTGACGATCTGTCCCCAGAACGGGCGTGTCCGGGGATGGGCATGCGGATTCGTCCCCGCGCGGTGAGGCTCTCGGCCCAGAATCGTCACTGAATCGCGCGGGGGTCTGACCCCACGCCGAGCCGCGGCTCAGCGAAGCGGGATCTGGTACTTCGAGACCCAGTCGTTGACCGTCGTCCAGTCCAAGTTCGCGAAGAACGCGTCGATGTAGGACGCCCGGTCCGTCTGGTAGTCGAGGAAGTACGCGTGCTCGTACACGTCGAGAGCGACGAGCGGCGTCGCGTTCCAGATCGGGTACGTATTCTGCGTGTCGCCGATGTAGTTGAAGAGGCGGCCCTCGTCCCAGTCGTAGGCAGTCCACGCCCAGCCGCGGCCGGCCATCCCGGTCGCCTTGAGATCGTCGCGCCACGCCGCCGCGGCCCCGAAGTCGCGCTCGACGAGCTGCGCGAAGGGCCCGTCGGGGTCGCCGCCGTCACCGCCGAGATGCTCGAAGTAGATCTCGTGGTTCTTGATCCCGCCGATCGCGAACGTCAGCTCGACCTTGAGCGCCCTGATCTCCGAGTAGACCTGGTTGGCAGCCGACATGTCGACGCCGCCCAGCGTCCCGAGGATCTCGTTCCGCTTCGCGACGTAGCCCTGGTACAGCTTGTAGTGCGCCTCCACCGACTCGCGCGAGATGCCGTGCAGCTCGTGGAGGCTCGGCTTCAGCTCGCGTGCGGTGATCTCCTCGTGGTTGAAGACAAGCGTGGACAAGGTCGCTCCTTCTGCGAAGACGTCGGGGCCGGCGCCAGCATAGTGGAGCGGTCTGGGGGAACCGGAAGGTTCCCCCAGCTGCTCTCGATCGGTGCTATCGCTTGCGGACGACGATCGTCCGGCTGTGGCTCCAGAGGTAGCCGGTGCCGGCCTGGTTCGTCGTCAGGAAGACCCGGAGGATGCTCCGTCCGTGCGGGAGCTTCATCTTGAAGCGCCGCGCGCCCGAGCTCCCGAGCACGACCTTCTTCCGGTTGACCCATTGGCCGAGGGCCGACCGCCGCTGGACGTAGACGAAGCGTCCGGCGAGCGGGCGGGCCGCGATCGCCGAGGTCACGAACCAGGCCCCGCGGCGGATGAGCGAGACGCGCGGGCGGACGCCCACGGTCGCCGTCGCGCTGACCCGGCTTCCCCACCGAGCCTGGAAGTTGGTCAGGACCTTCGGCACCGTCGACCAGTCGTAGGCGCCGCCCGTCGCGGTCTTGAGGTCCGCGACCTTGACGTAGGAGGCCTGACCGTACGGCTGTGCCCAGATGGTCACGTCCGCGTTCGCGTTCCCGGACGAGATGACGCCGACCAGCCGGAGCGAGGCGCCGTAGAACACCGCCGGCGCCGAGGCCGCGATCGACACCGAGGGCGGCGGGCCCTGGACGACGATCGTCCCGCGCTCGGCCGGCTCGAGCGCGTCGCGGTACCGATACGTGCCTGCCGTCGTGAACAACTTCGTGTACGTCTGGTTCGGCCGCAGGATCGGGGACGCGAACAACCCGTTGTCGGCGACGACCTGGTGGTTGACCGTGTCGTCGTTCCGCCAGCGGATCGAGTCGCCCGTCTGAATCGTGCGTGTCGCCGGACTGAACCCGGCAGCCTTGATCGCCACCACCCGCGTGACCGCGGCGAGTGCCACCGCGCTCACGACCAGCGCGGCGACCGCCAGGAGAAACAGGAGTGCCTTTCGCATGTGCTGAGAACCCCCTTCGTGGAGCGCTTCCGCGCGGAAAACTTATGCCCGCTGAGACCGGAAAACGCGCACTCCAAATCAACTTCTTACAGTCCGGCCGGAACTCCTTACAGTTCGCCCGTCATGCGGGCCCTCGTCACCGGCGGTACCGGCCGCGTCGGCTCGGCGATCGCGGCGCGCCTCGAGGCGGACGGCTGGGACGTCTTCGCCGCCGGCCGGGTTCACGGCGACATCTCCGATGTCGCGGTCGCGCGAGCGCTCGTCAACACCGCCGCGGAGGCGCTGGGAGGCCTCGACCTGCTCGTACACGCCGCCTCGGAGGGATTCGTGGCGAAGCCCGTCGAAGAGGTGACCGAGGAGGACTGGGACGCGGCCTTTGGAGCGACTGCCAAGGGCGGGTTCTTCGTCGCCCAGGCCGCGGCGCCCCTGCTGCGGGAGTCCGGCGGCGTCGTGATCATGATCGAGGACGTCATGGGCCTCGAGCCGTGGCCGTCGTTCGCGCCGCACAGCGCTGCCAAGGCTGCACTCGCGATGCTCACGAAGGTCTTCGCGCGGGCGCTCGCACCTGAGGTCCGCGTCTGCGGCATCGCGCCGGGCAACGTGGCTGTCGAGCCCGGGCAGCAGGAGCGGCGCGCGGCCGAGACGCTGCTCGGCCGGGTGGGAAGGCCGGAGGACGTCGCCGACGCAGTCGTCTACCTGGCCGGCGCGAGCTTCGTCACGGGCTCGACGCTCGTCCTCGACGGGGGCCGGCTGCTGCAGCGCGGCCAAACCGCCGCCGACGCCGATCCGTAGAAAGGGCATGACCAGCTCCGCGGCAGCCGTCGGGGGCGGCTTGCCGCTCGCCCCTGCTGCAACCATGTCCGTCTTGTCCCATTCCGACGTCAGCGACGGCGAGCTGATCCGCAGGGTCGGCTCCGGCGACCGGAACGCGTTCGACGCCCTCTACCGCCGCTACGCGAGGCCGGTGTTCGGCCTGGCGCTGCGCCGCCTCGGCGACCGCGGCCGGGCCGAGGACGCCGTGCAGGAGACGTTCGCCTCGGTCTGGCGCGCGGCCGGGAGCTACAAGCCCGAGCGGGGACCGGGCGCGCCGTGGCTCTACGCCGTCGCCCGCAACGCGATCGTCGACAACGGCCGCATGCGGCGCGAGACGCCGGTCGACCCGCCCGACGAGGTTTCCGGCGGCGACAGCCCGGCCGAACGCGCGGAGGCCGGCTGGGTCACCTGGCGCGTGCACCGCGCTCTGGGAGAGCTGCCGGAGCGCGAGCGACAGGTGATCGAGCTCGCCTACTGGGGTGGCCGGTCGCAGAGCGAGATCGCCGACCTGCTCGGGATCCCGCTGGGCACGGTGAAGACGCGGACGCGATCCGGCCTCGCCCGCCTCTCCGAGGTCCTGGAGGATGTCCTGTGACGCGCCCGCCCGACTTCGACGAGCTGCTGGAGGGTGTCGAGAGCCCCGAGGAGCGCGACCGGCTCCGGCGCGTCCACGATCTCCTCGTCGCCGCGGGACCGCCGCCGGAGCTCTCTCCCGCGCTCGCGGGCCCGCCGCCCACCCCGGCGCCCGAGGAGGAGGACCACGATGTCTCCTGGATGCCTCCCCGGCGGCTCGGGGCCGTGCTCCTCGTCGGCGCCGCCCTGCTCGGGGGCGCCTTCGGCCTCGGCTACATCGCAGGAGACCGCGGCTCGAGCGAAGCCGTCCCCGAGCCGCCGGCGCAGCAGGCGACGCGCGTGATCGATCTGCGCCCGGCGGATCAGAGCAACACGGCCGGCGCGACGATCCGCCTGGGCCGGAAGGGGGCGGACGGCAACTGGGACATGGCCGTGACCGTGCGCGGGCTCGACCACCTCGAGGGGGGCGACTACTACACCGTCTCCCTGCTCAAGCGGGGCAGGCCCGTCGTCACCTGCGGGACGTTCAACGTGCTCCCGGCCGGCGCGACGACGGTCGAGATGGTCGCCGCCTACGACCTGAAGCGCTTCGACGGGTGGGCGATCACGCTGTACGACGTGCAGTCGCGCGACGAGCGCGTCCTGATGACGGAGACCTGAGGTCCTACGGCGCCGTGCGGTCGTTCGCGACGAACGCGGCGTAGGTGACCGGCATCCGCTGCTCGAAGAACCGCTCGCACGCCTGCGCGTAGTGGCGGATCTCGCGCTGGGCCGTCTCCGAGTTCCGCAGCGAGAGGAAGTTCATGAGCGCCCTCGCGTTGACCGTCCAGTAGAACTCGGTGTAGGCGCCCACGGGAAGGACGGTCCGGGCGAGCTCGCGGGCGACGCCGAGCTCGACGAGGCGCTCGTAGGCCGAATACGCCGCCTCGTAGACGGCCCGCAGCTCCTCCCGCGCCGTCTCGGCGACCTCGGGCGTGACCGGCTCGAACGAGTACGCGCCGGGCTTGCCGACCTGGCTCCGCACGTCCTCCGGCTCGGGGACGTAGAAGTCCTCGGTCGCCCTCGCGTACCGCATCGAGAACTCGTTGAAGGATCCGATCCGGTGCCGGAACCACTCGCGGGCGACGAAGATCGGCGCCCGGATGTGGAATCGGAACGAGTTGTGCTCGAAGGGCGTTCCGTGCCGCTCACGCATGAGGAACCGGATCAACCCGGCGTCGGAGTCGTCCATCTCGGCCTTGTGGCGGGCGAAGCTGACGCGGGCGCCGTTCACGACCGAGAGGTCGTCGGCCATCGCGTCGTCCAGACGGACGAACCCGTGGTCGAGGACGGGAATCGACCCCTGAGCTATCACTTCAGGCGTGACGGCCACGCCGCTGAGTGTAGAGGGGGCATATGTCGGCACCTCAGGCTGGTCGTACCCGAGCTGGAAGCCCCGCTTCTACCCGCCGGAGGCGAAGCCGGCGGAGTTCCTCACGCGCTACGCGCAGGCGTTCCCGACCGTCGAGCTGAACACCACCGGCTACCGGATCCCCGGCGAGAGCCAGTTCGAGCGCTGGGCCGAGCAGACCCCGGAGCACTTCCGCTTCGCGCCGAAGCTGAACGCCTACCGCACGACCGGCCTGGCGACCTTCGAGGAGCGCGTGCGCCGGCTCGGCGGGAGGCTCGGCCCGATCCGCGTGCTCATCGGCTCCAAGCGAGACGAGGGGCTGCTCGAGCTCGTGCTCGGCTCGCTCGACCCGGGCCTCCGCCTCGCCTTCGACTTTCGCCACGAGTCCTGGGAGGGCATCGAGCAGGAGCTACCGCCGAATGCCGTCCGGGTCGGCGAGCTCGGCGGGCCGGCGCCGTTCCGCTACCTCCGCTTCCGTGACCCACCGTACTCCGACACCGAGCTCGCCGACTGGGCCGACCGGCTCGCACCGCTCCTCGGCCAAGGGGTCGAGGTCTTCGCCTACTTCCGCCACGAGGACGAGCCGACTGCGCCACGCTATGCGCAGCGGCTCGCCGAGCTTCTCGGCTCCGTCCGCGGTGTGAGCGATCGCCCCGACGCCGGCGTGCTCTGACCCCGTTTTGCGCGCCGCTGTCCGGGTACGTCCTCCGGAAATCGGACAGAGGAGGAGTCGGATGGCAGAGCTCACGAATCTCGAGACGAAGGTGGCGGAGGTCATCGGCCTCGCCCAGGCGGCGCAAGGGGCGACCGACAAGATCGAGAAGCTCGTCGACGACGGCGAGCTCAGGCAGCAGCTCCGGCGGATGCGAGAGGAAGCGGTCCAGACCGAGCAGCGGACGACGGAGGTCGTCGAGGGCTTCGACGGCAAGAAGACGGCGATCCTCGACAAGGCCCGAGAGACCAAGCAGGAGGCGACCGAGATGATGCAGACCTATCTCGGAGGCGACGCCGACGGTCTCGACGGCTTCGAGTTCCTGACGATGGCCGAGGCAGGCGAGGTCGGGCACTGGGAGGTGCTCGGCACCATGAACGAGCGGGCCGCGAACCAGCAGCTCGGTGAGCTCGTCCGCTGGGCGACGCCGATCCAGGAGCGGCACTTCGCCGAGGCCCGCCAGGGCTCGCAGAAGCTCGCCGCGGAGGAGGACCCGAACGAGACGGCCTAGCCGGGCTTCCGCGCCCTGAGCACGAGGCGGGTCTCTCGCGAGAGAGGCCCGCCTTCGAAGTCCCCGAAGCACTCGCTCTCGGCGAAGCCGACCTCGCTCAGCAGGTGGACGAGCTCGGTCGCGGAGTAGACCCGGAGCCGGAACCTGACGCTCCGGCGCTCGCCGACCGAGAGCAGGGTGTGGTCGACCTCCACCTCGCCCGCGGCGTAGTCGAAGCGTCGCTCCTCGAAGAGGACGGCGTCGTCGGGCAGGGGCTCCCAGCTCCGGTCCTGGAAGATCGCCATCAGCCGGTCACGGTGAAGCACCTCGATCACCAATGCGCCGCCGGGTCGAAGCACGCGCAGGAACTCGGCGAACGCCTGGCGGTCGCCCTCCTCCCCGCGGTAGCCGATCGCCGTGAACAGGCACAGGACTGCGTCGAACGCCTGATCCTCGAACGGCAGCTCGCGGAAGTCGGCCTGGAGCCACCTCGGCCACTCGACGTCGCCGGCGATCCTTCTCGCCTCGGTGAGCTGGACCTCCGAGCGGTCGATCCCTGTCACCCTGAATCCGGACTTTGCGAGAGGGAGTGCGTGGCGGCCGAAGCCCGTCGGCGCATCGAGGATCTCGGCCGGCGGCTCGACGCCGGCGAGCGCCGCGGCCTGCGTGGCTTCCTCCGCCGAGTCGCGCTCGCCGAGCGTCCGGGCGTACGTCCTCAGGTAGATCTCGTCGAAGAGCTCGTCCCAGGTCTCGTCCGGTGTCGGCTCCGGCATCAGCTCGCCTTCCTCAACGGGCCGAGCGCCTTCGGCTCGCGATTCGCCAGGTACCAGTCGTAGGCCTCGGTCAGCACCGCCGCGTTCGAGAGCCGGGGCGTCCAGCCGAGGATTCGCTCGGCCTTGGAGATGTCGGTGTAGGAATCGCGGTCGGTCAGCCACTCCGCGTGCGGCGAGACTCTGGCGCGCTCGAGCGCGCGCACGGTGAGCTCCGCAGGCTTGGTCGGGACTGGGGTCAGGCGGCTCGCCGAGCCCGCGTGGGCGATGAGCGCCTGGAGGTCGGAGTGGACGGTGCCGAACTCCTTCGCGCCGACGTTCAACGTCTCGTTTGCGGCTGCGCGCCTGCTCGCAGAGAGGACGATCGCCTCCACGAGGTCCTCGACGGCGAGCAGCTGTCGGCGGTTCGAGGCTTCGCCGACCGTGTAGATGCGGCGTCCCTCTCGGATCCGATCGAAGAGGAGCTCGAAGGGCGCGAGGCGCCCCGGGCCGATGACCGTCGTCGGTCGCAGGATGACGCAGTCAAGGCCGCGGCGCCTGAACGCCCGGCAGACGTCCTCGGCCGCGACCGTCGACGCGCCGTCGCGACCGGACGCGGCGAGCGGGTCGTCCTCCTCGATCGGAAGCCTCTCCGGGACGCCGTAGACCGCCGCCGAGGAGACGAAGACGACGCGGCGGACGCCCGTCTCTGCAGCGGCCGAGAGGAGGGTGAGCGTGCCCTCGACGTTCACCGATTCGATGTCGGCCCGCGCGCCGCGCGTGGGAAGCGCCACCGCGGTGTGGACAAGGATTCGCGCGCCCGTCACGAGCTCGCGCGCGGCGGTCTCGTCCCGGATGTCGCCCCGGAGCGCCCGGACGCCGAGCTGTGGCTCGTCGGGCGGTATCAGGTCGAGGGATCGCACCTCGTGGCCGGCGGCGAGCAGTCTCCGGGCGAGCTGCACCCCGAGGAAGCCGGCGCCGCCCGAGATCGCCCAGACCATGGCCGCGAGGCTATCCCGTCGAGCCGTGTCCTGGTGCCAGGCCCGGGGACACGGCCCGAAGAGGCCGCTCGCTACTCGTACTGGAGCGCCTGGAGGACGTTGAGCCGCGCGGCGCGCCGCGCCGGGAGGATCGCCGCGATCACGCCCACGATCACCGCGATGATCGCGAAGACGACCAGCGACCCGAGAGGCACGTCGTACCGGACGTCGTACTGCTGGAGCGCCTTGATCACCATGGCGGCCAGGAACATCCCCAGCGGGAGCCCGATCGCCGCGCCGATCAGCGCCGTGATCACGCTCTCCGAGCCGATCATCGTCCGCACCTGCCAGCGGGTCATGCCGACCGCACGCAACATCCCGAGCTCGCGCGTCCGCTCGAAGACGGCAAGCGCGAGCGTGTTGATCATCCCGAAGATGCTGATGATCACCGACAGCGCGAGCAAGACGTAGAGCATCGTCAGGAACTGGTTGAACTCCTTGTCCTGCTCCGTGATCCACGCCTCCCTCGTCTGCACCTTCGCGTCCGGGAAGGTGGCCAGCGCCGACTCGATCGGGGCCTCGTTCGCGTCGGTCGGGTCACCGGCCACGTTCAGGAACGTGAACTGGTTGCGCGGCCGGTCGTGGAGCTTGTCGAAGGTCGCCTTCGGGATGCTGACCGAGCCGAGGGCCTGGTAGAAGGGCGGCGGGTCGTACGTGGCCTTCACCACGAGCGTCGCCTTCTTCCCGGACGCCGAGAGGAAGGGGAAGTGGTCGCCGATCTTCAGGTCGTGGTCGGTCGCAAAGTCCTCGTCGACGATGGCGCCGGACTCGCCGAGATCCCTGAGCACCGCGTCCGAGCCGTCGGACCAGTCGAAGTTGTAGACCTGGCTGATCGTCTTCGGATCGACGCCGGTCACGTACTTGTCGATCCCCGCCACCTTCCCGACCTCGGCGCGGACGTCCGATGCGAGCTCGACGCCCGGCGCGCCGGCGGCCTGCGTGCCCGCGGCGGCGACGAACGGCGTGAACCCGTCCTGCGACGTCACGACGTAGTCGGCCACGATCTGATCCTCGATCGCGCCGCGGTTCGACGCCTTCATGCTGGTGGAGAGCACGGCGACGAACGTGACGAGCGCGAGCCCGATCATCAGCGCGGCCGCGGTGGCGGCCGTCCGGCCCGGGTTCCGTAGCGTGTTGCGCCGTGCGAGGAACCCTGAGATGCCGGCGAGCTTCTCGCCCGGGACTCCCACGATCGCGGCGAGCGGGCGGACAAGCTTCGACGAGATCATCGCCACGCCGACGAAGAGCAGCAGCACGGCGAGCGCGATCGAGAGGAGGCGGGAGCCGATGCTCAGATCCTCCACGAACGCTCCGCGCGCGAAGAGCAGCAGCGCGACGACGAGAAGCACGATCGCGATGTACGGCGTGAAGCGATGGAGCCGGCCGTGCGGAAGCTCGGCGCCCTCGCGGACCGCGAGGATCGGCGAGACGCGCGTCGCCCGGAGCGAGGGGACGAACGCGGCGAGCACGGTGACGACGATCCCGATCACGAAGGCGAAGATGACCGTGCGCGGCGCCACGACCATGTCCGCGGTCGGAAGGTCGAGGTCGAGCTTCCCGAAGAGCCAGTCGAGGCCGTAGGCCAGGCCCACACCGAGGAAGAACCCGACGATCGAGGCGATCACGCCGATGACGAGCGCCTCGAGCAGCACCGCCCGGCGGATCTGCTTCCGCGACGCGCCGATCGTCCGCAGCGTCGCGAGCTCGCGCGTCCGCTGCGCAACGGTGATCGACATCGTGTTGAAGATGACGAAGGCGCCGACGAGGAGCGCGACGGCGCCGAAAGAGAGCAGGAAGTAGCGGATGAAGCTCGTGAACGAGGAGACCTCCTTCGACTCCTCGTTCGCCTGCTCGGTGCCGGTTCGAACCTGTGCGGTCGCGGGCAGGATCGGCCGGATCTCGTCGACGAGCTGCTCGGGCGTGACGCCGTCCCTCGCCGCGACCGAGATCGCGTCCAACGATCCCTCGCGCTCCAGGAGGCGCTGCGCGGTGGGGATGGTGAAGACGGCGAAGGTCACGCTCCCGAGCGAGCTGACGCTGCCGTACTGGGCCAGCCCGGTGACGCGGAAGCTCCGGACGGGCTTGAGCGTTGCGATCTTGACGCTGTCGCCGACGCCGTAGCCCTGCTCGTCCGCGGTACCCGAGTCGATCACGACCTCGTCCGGCCGCCGTGGCCAGCCTCCCTCGACCAACCTGAGTGGGTTGAACTGCGACTGCTCCGGGTCGATGCCGAAGCCGAACGAAGGCGCTCCCTGGGTGTTGATCGCTTTCCCGTCGGGCTTGAGGATCTTCGTGGCCGTCTCGTCGATGACCGTGCCGGTCGCGGCCTCGACCCCATCGAGGCCGCGCACGTCGTCCAACAGGCTCGCGGGCACCGACGGCGGCGCGGCGGTCGTCCCCTCGAACGTGATGTCGGGTGCCTTGCCGCTGATCGCGGCGTCGGTGTTCGCGTACGACTCCTGGAAGATCGCGTCGAACGCCTTGTCGATGGTGTCGGTCAGAACGAAGGTTCCGCTCACCATCGCCACGCCGAGCACGACGGCGAGTGCGGTCAGCGCCGCGCGAAACTTCCGCCCAGCGAGGCCCCTCAGGGCGACGCGGATCACGTCAGCGTGACTTCGCGGATCGCGTTGAGGATCTCCTCCTCGCCGCAGCCGCCCAGGTCGCGGACGATCAGCCCGTCGGCGAGGAAGAGGGTTCGGTCGGCCGATGCGGCGGCACGCGTCTCGTGCGTCACCATCACCATCGTCTGGCCGTAGTTGTCGACGGACTCGTGCAGGAGCTCGAGGATCTCGCCGCCGGTCTTCGAGTCGAGGTTGCCGGTCGGCTCGTCCGCGAAGACGACGGTCGGCCTGGAGACGAGCGCCCGGGCGATCGCGACACGCTGCTGCTGGCCGCCCGAGAGCTCGGACGGGCGGTGCGTGAGACGGTCCGCGAGCCCGACACGCTCGACGAGTTCGCCGAAGAACTCCTTGTCGGGCTTCTCTCCCGCCAGCGCGAGGGGCAGGGTGATGTTCTCCTCCGCCGTCAGCATCGGGAGCAGGTTGAAGAACTGGAAGACGAAGCCGATGTGCTCGCGTCGAACCTTCGTGACGTCCTTGTCGCTCAGCTGGCCGAGCCTCGTGCCCGCGATCGTGACGTAACCGGACGTCGGCCGGTCGAGCGCCGCGAGGATGTGCATCAGGGTCGACTTGCCGGAGCCGGACGGCCCCATAACCGCCGTCAGCTTGCCCTTCTCGACGTCGAGCGTCACGCCGCGAAGGGCGTCCACCGCCGTGTCGCCCTCGCCGTAGCGCCTCTGGATGTCGTGCGCTGTAACGACGGCGCCGTCGCGCGCCCCGTCCTGCGAAGCCTCCAAGTGTCTCCTTCGAGTCGAAAGTTAGTGGGGACTAGCCAGGGCCAAGGTAGAGAAACCGGCCGTGCGAGTCAAGGTGCCACCGGTGGAGCTCGGGCAGGGGCGGACGGCCGCGCACCGGCCGCCGAGACCGTCGGAAACGGACAGCGACCCGGGCCGACTGTCGAGAGTTCCCGGAAAGCTCACCACGAGGCCGCCGCGCGCGCACCAACCCGGCGCACTTTCGTTCCACTTTCCATGTCTCCGCGAGCCGGGTCCGAGGGACAGTCCCTCGCGCCCCGGCGCTACGCGACGAGGAGCTCGCCGGCGCGCAGTCCGCGCAGGGCCGACTCACCCGCGGGCAGCTCGAGCACAGCCTTCGCGCCGCGGCGCCCGGCGGTGCGCCAGGGCGCCACGGCGTCGGCGATACCCACGATGCGGGAGTCCCCGTCGAGGAACACCGCGTCGATCGGAAACCGCATGAAGAAGGTGTGGATCGCCGAAGCCGGGCGAAGCAGGAGTCCCTCGCCCGGCATCAGCTCGCTGCGTCCGAGGAGACCCTTCATGCGGGAGACCGGCGAGTCGGCCACGACGCAACGGTCGCAGACGACGTCGCCGTTCTCCCGCTTCAGGGTCACTTCACGCATGCACTCGGATCCACTCAGAAGCCGGCGTGGATGTGGTCGTCGTGGTTCGCCAGCGGGAACGAGGGGCCCCCGAGCCCGAGCAGCGAGATGACCTGCATCGGCCGAAGCTCTGCCGGTAGGAGGAGCAAGTTGCGGACTGCCCTCTCGGTCAGACCACCGGGCTCCTGGTTCCCGGCGATGGGCTTGCCCTCGAGGCCGGCGATGTCGACGGCGAGGCCGAAGATGTGCCTCGAGATCACGCCCGGGCGCGAATACAGCCGGTGCCCGCTATGGAGGCAGCTCACGGTGACCTGACCGTGTGCCTCCGCCAGGTAGCGGAGGAGCACGATCACGCGGACGTTGATCTCACCGGAGCGCAGGTCGCTTCGACCACCGGAGTAGATCGACACACGCTTGTCCGCGAGCAGCTTCTTGGTGAGCATCGGCTTCGCCCACTGGAGGCCATGCACGAGGGCATTCAGCCCGACCGCGCGGTGATACCGAGCGAGCGCCACGGCGCGATCGGCGAACGCCGTCCGCCCCTCGAGCGCGAGCACCGCGTTCCACTCGTCCTTTCGGGCCCCGAGCCGCGCGAGATTGCCCGCGAGCCGGTTCAGCCCCTTCTTCGTCGCCGGCGCCGAGCCGCGGTACCCGCGGGCGCGGAGGACGCCGAGGACGATCGACCAGTGGACGTGGTGTCGGGCCGAGGCGTAGCGGAGTTTCCGCGCGAAGGGCCGCGTCAGCCGCTTCGATGCCGGCGTCGGGTCCGGAAGCGCGCGGTGAAGCCAGATCGTCGCCGCGGTGTTGGGTTCGTTGGCTTCGGGGTCGGGGAGCATCTCGCGCTTGTGCACACGGTCAGCCGAGAGGGGCTCGATCACCGCAGGCGCCGGGTCGCGGCGCGCGGCGGCGAGCTTCGCCCGGCTGCGGACGGCGCTGGTGAGCGACGGGGAGTGCGAGCTCGAGCGTGAGCCCGATGCCTTCCCGGCGCTCGGCATAACGTTGTCCGCGGCCGCGGCGATCGCCGCGGCCGTGCTCGGCGAGGCGGTCTCGGGCGACGCCGTCGGTACAGACCCCTGCTGCTGATCCGCGGCGGGAGCAGCCTCCGGGGCGGCCTCGGCCACGCTCTCGCCGGCCGCCGGCTCTGCCGGTGCCCCAGCCTCGTCGCAGCTGGAGGCGCGATCCTCCGACTCCCAGTCGTTGCGCTGGACGCTCTCGCACTGGGCGGCCTCCGGTGACGCGCTGTCGCCGGCCGACGCCGACGCATGCTGCTCCTCGACCGCCTGCACGAGCAGGTCGCCCGCGCCCGCCGAGAAGGCTGCGCCGGCGAAGAACAGCGTCGCGAACGTGAGGCTCACGGCCGCCCGGCGGACGCCGGAGCGGCGCTTCGTTGCCCGCACTCCGCGAGCGGGCGCGCCCGTTCGCCTCGCAGGTCGCAGGACCGCCAGGCAAACGGCGGCCAGCGAGAGCAGGACGAGGCGGGCGATCAGGCTTGAAAGGCGATGTGTCCGTAGTGGCATGTGCCTTTGCTCCATCTCTCTCGTTTTGAGCGCCGAGGCCGCCACATCGGCGCGGATCTCCTGGTCGGTGAAGTTCCGCGGCCGCATACGGAATTGCCCCACTCATCGGGGAGCGTTCAGAGCCGCCATTCCCCCGAACGGGGGAACGCCTCGGGCAATCACTTGACCGAGGGATTACCGCGAGCTGTCAAGAACACGATGAACCGGCCAATGGAGCCCAGGGCGGCGCGGCCACGCCAAGGACGAACGTGAGGTAGTTCGGCGTGCGCATTTCCAGCGTTGTCACACAACCGAGAGGCTCGAGGAAAACGGGGTCTTCCGCCTTTTCCACCAGTTCGCTGTCGTCGGCGGCGCCCCCCTGCCGCCCGAGATCGAGAAGGGAGGTGAAACAAGTGCAGAAGCTCTTCGCGTCGCTGCAGTCGCGTGAGGAGGGGCAGACCATGGCCGAGTACGGCGTCGTTTTGGCCGTAATTACGATCGCTGTTTTCGGTGCTCTGACCCTGCTCTCCGGGAACATCGAGGGTGCCATTACCCGGGTCGCCGGCTACATCACCTAAAACCTCGTTCGGCATGGCGGGCGGGCTCTTCGCCGCCCGAGGAGTCCGCCCCCCTCTTCTCGATCACGAACGTCCAACGCTGTGAGTCACAACTAAGGAATTCGCCGCAATGAAGTACCACCGCAAGCGAACAGCATTTCGAGCGCAGAACGGCCAGACGATGACGGAATTCGCCCTCGTCTTGCCGCTGCTTGCGCTCCTGCTGTTCGGGATCATCCAGTTCGGGATCACGTTCAACAACTACATCACTTTGACCGACGCTGTCCGCGCGGGGGCCCGAAAGGGCGCCGTCGGACGCCAACTGCCTAATCCGCGCCAGGCCGTCATCGACCAGGTGAACAACGCGGCCACCGACCTGAAGAAGTCTGACCTTGCCGTCGACGTCACGTCGACGTGGCGGTCCGGTGAGGAGGTGCGCGTCCACGCGTCCTACCCCTACTCGATCAGCCTCCTCGGGATCGTCGTCAAGTCCGGCCGCCTGAACAGCACGACCACGGAGCGAGTCGAATGAGCCGTCGTTTCCGCATCAGCACGAGGTCCGAGTGCGCCCAGTCGCTCGTCCTCACGCTCGTCTTCATGTTCGCCCTCCTCGGGATGGCGGCGCTCGTGCTCGACGTGGGCTCCTGGTACCGGGCCGACCGCAAGCTGCAGGCGAACGCCGATGCCGCCGCGCTCGCGGGGGCACGCGAGCTGCCGGACAACCCGGGCGCCGCGAGGCTGCAGGCGGTCGACTACGGAAACCGCAACGACGGAGGGGTCGCGGCCAGCAACGTCTCGTTCCCCACGGGCGGCGTCGTCCCGAACGACACGATCAAGGTCGAGGCCGAGCGGCCCGCTCCCGGATTCTTCTCCAAGATCTTCGGCCTGGATTCGGTCCAGGTTCGCGCGACCGCGGTTGCCCGGACCGGCGTGTTGAGCCGTGCTCGGTGGGCCGCTCCGATCGGGATCGACTACCGACACCCAATGCTGCAATGCCAGTGCTGGGGCGACCCCACGACACTGGACTTCGACAAGGTCGGCCCAGGTGCGTTCCGCCTGCTGAACATCGACAGCTCGTACGGCGGTACGAGCCCATCCGACCTCGAACAGTGGATCCGAACCGGCCTCGACGCGTTTATGGACAAGAACCGCTGGTACTACTCGGACCCGGGAATCAAGCCGAATTCGTCCCACATCTCGAACGCACTCGACTTCCGGGACGAGACGGAGCTGCTCTTCCCGGTCTACAACGCGGTCCGGGCCCAGGGAGCCGGCTTCGAGTACTACGTCATCGGGTGGGCGGTGTTCCACGTAACCGACTACGAGATCCAGGGTTCGAAGAACTCACGGCTCTACGGCTGGTTCGTGGACATGATCTGGGAAGGGGTTGGAAGCGAATCGGCGGGTGATCCCGACTTCGGTGCCCGCACAGTCACGCTCATCGAATAGCACCTGAGCAGAAAGAGAAGGAGAGAGAAGCCGCCATGTCCTACAGACTTCGGAACGTCGGAATCGCCGTCGTGCTGGCCGTGCTGGCCGCGCTGCTGACGATTTTCTACGTCACGAATTACAAGAAGAGCGTGCAGCAGGGCGAGGACCTCGTTCCCGTCTTCGTCGCCGCGCGCGACATCTCGGTCGGGACCCCCGGTTCCGAGGTGGACGACCGGAACCTGCTTCGGTCGGTCGAGGTTGCGAAGCGCAGCGTCGTGCCGGGAGCGATCTCGAAGCCCGAGCAGATCGACGAGCTCGTCGCCACGGAGCGGATCTACGAGGGCGAGCAGATCACGCTCAACCGCTTCCGGCCGCTCGGCGAGCAGGGGATCAAGGCCCAGCTCAAGGGTCGCCTCCGCGCGTTCGACCTCGCCGGCAACGAGCACCAGCTCCTGATGGGGACGCTCGAGGAAGGCGATCACGTCGACTTCGTCGGTTCGATGGAGGTCGGGAACGGCGTCGCGGTGACGAAGGTCGTCCTTCGTGACCTGCTCGTCCTGAAGCCACCCAGTGCCGGCTCTGTCGACAGCAAGCTCGGCGCGAGGCCGGACGAGGCCTTCTCCGCGATCCTCGCGCTGACCGATGCGCAGGCCCAGAAGCTCTTCCACGTCGTCATCAACGGCGACTGGTCTCTCCAGCTGCGCCCGATCACGGATGCGGCTGACAGTCGTGACAGGTTCGACACGTCCTTCACCGTGATGTGTCGGCGATGCGTCGGAAGGAGTGGTCGGTAATGGCAGACATGGCATTCCGCGAGGGAACGCGGATCTACATCACCGGGAACTGCGAGGGCCTCAACGAGCTCGCTGACGCCCTCGAGCGCCATCCCGAGATCGAGCTTGTCGGCCGAAGCACGACGGTTCGAGAGGGCGCGGGCGCCCTGGCCGGCGGCCACCTCCAGGCCGTCCTCCACGCCACCCGGGCATCGGAGCTTCCCGAGGACGACCTCGCGGCGATCCGCGAGTACACGCGGGCGCCGATCGTCCTGCTCGCCTCGGGCGAGGCCTCGATGCTCCTCGACGCGGCGCTCGAAGCGGACGTCGCCGACGTCCTGCTGCTTCCGCAGCTCCCCGAGAACGTCGTCTTCGCGATCCGCAAGGCGAGCCACACCGCCCGCAGTGCCTCCGTGGGCGCCGACGGCCGGGTCCTGACCGTGTTCTCGCCCAAGGGCGGCACCGGCAAGACCGTCATGTCGACGAACCTGGCTGCGGCGTTCGCCAAGCACGGCGGCAAGAAGACGCTGCTCCTCGACCTGGACCTCCAGTTCGGCGACGCGGCGATCATGCTCGGGATCGAGCCCGACAAGACGATCTACGACCTGGTCGTCGCACCGGGCGAGCTCGACCCCGAGAAGCTCGCGGGCTATACGACGCGCCACTCCGCGGGCGTCGAGGTCCTTCCGGCGCCGGTGCGCCCGGAGGATGCCGAGCTCGTCACCGAGGCGAAGCTCAGCCGTCTGCTCGAGGTGGCGAAGGAGTCGTACGAGATGATCGTCGTCGACACCTCGCCGTTCTTCCACGGGCCGATGCTGGCGACGCTCGACCGGACGGACGAGCTCCTGCTCCTGTGCGGGCTGGACGTCCCGACGATCAAGAACGTCAGACTCAGCCTCCAGACGCTCGAGCTCCTCTCGTTCCCGCCGGAGCGGATCCGCGTCGTCCTGAACAGGGCCAACACGAATGTCGGGATGAAGCGCGGGGAGGTCGAGGCGGCGCTCGAGCAGGGCGTGCGCTTCGAGATCCCGAGCGACCGTGCGGTCCCGCTCGCCGTGAACCGGGGCAACCCCGCGGTCGTGTCGGATCCGAAGTCCGATTTCTCGCGTGCAGTCCGTGAGATGGCGAAGTCGCTTCAGCCGGCTGCCCCTTCCCAGTCCAAGCGGCGCTGGGGCCGCAAGCAGGCCCTCGCCAAGGCGTCGTAGGGAGGCGTCATGGGACTCCACGACCGCATCAAGGGCCCGAATCAGGGCGAGAGCAGCGGCGAGGCGCCGATCCAGCTGGTCGGCGCACCCGTCCGCGAGCCCGAGCCGCAGCGGACGCACAACGATCCGTACGCGGAGCTGAAGACCCGGATCCACCACGCCTGCATCGCGAAGCTGGGCCCGCAGCTGTTCACGACGGAGACGAACGAGGACCTGCACGAGCAGGTCCACCGGGCGGTCACCGAGCAGCTCGCGCTCGACCGGACGCCGCTCACCCGTGAGGAGCGCCGCCGGATCGTCCGCGAGCTGACGGACGACATCCTCGGCTACGGACCGCTCGAGCCCCTGCTTCGGGACGACGACGTGACCGAGGTCATGGTCAACAACTTCGACCGGATCTACATCGAGCGGGAGGGCAAGATCGAGCGGACGGAGACGACGTTCGCCGACAACGCCCACCTGCTCCGCATCATCGACAAGATCGTCTCGCAGGTCGGCCGCCGCGTCGACGAGGCCTCGCCCATGGTCGATGCCCGCCTCCCGGACGGCAGCCGTGTGAACGCGATCATCCCGCCGCTGTCGCTGAAGGGGCCGACCCTCACGATCCGGAAGTTCTCGCGCGACCCGTACACGATGGACGACCTGATCGCGTTCGAGACGCTGACCCCGAAAGCAGCCCAGTTTCTCGCCGCCTGTGTCCGAGGAAAGCTCAACGTGCTGATCTCCGGCGGTACCGGCACCGGGAAGACGACGACCCTCAATGCGGTGTCCGCGTTCATTCCTGGCGACGAGCGCATCGTCACGATCGAGGACGCCGCAGAGCTCCAGCTCCAGCAGGAGCACGTGATCACGCTCGAGGCACGCCCCCCGAACATCGAGGGCCAGGGTGAGATCCGGATCCGCGAGCTCGTCCGCAACGCCCTTCGCATGCGCCCCGACCGGATCATCGTCGGCGAGGTCCGCGGCGCGGAGACGCTGGACATGCTCCAGGCGATGAACACGGGCCACGAGGGCTCGCTCACGACGATCCATGCGAACTCCCCTCGTGACGCCCTCTCACGCCTCGAGACGCTCGTCCTGACCGCCGGCGTCGATCTGCCGCTGCGGGCGATCCGAGAGCAGATCTCCAGCGCTTTCGACCTGCTGATCCAGATCTCGCGCCTCGTCGACGGCTCACGCCGGATCACGAACGTCACGGAGGTCCTCCGCATGGAGTCCGACGTGATCACGCTGCAGGACGTCTTCATGGCGAAGCCGCCGGAAGAGGACTCCCCGGCCGCCGGGCGTTCGCTCGCGCTGCTGTCGCCGCTCGCCTGCACGGGCCTCAAACCGCACTTCCTGGAGAAGATGGCCGCCGCTGGCGTCGGCCTCCCGCCCACGTTCTTCGAGCGGGAAGACACCGTCGTCCGTCCCACCTTCGCCGCCGGATACGGGCGATGAGCTGGAAGCGAAAGCGGATCCGCATCCGGATCGGCGTCGCCCTGGGCGCCGCGGCGCTCGCCGCGGTTCCGGCCGCGAGCGCCGGAGTCAAGGTCTCGGGCGTCGACACGTCGGCGTTCCCCCGCGTCCGCGTCAGCGTCGTCACCTCGCAGCCGTCGGCGAAACCGCCCCGGCTGAAGGAGAACGGACTGCCGGCGTCGGGCCTCGAGGCGCACAACCTCGGCGACACCAAGGCGGTCGTGATCGCCGTCGACCGCTCGAAATCGATGGCCGGCGGGCCGTTCAGGAACGCGGTCGCCGGCGCCCGCGCCTTCTCGTCCTGGAAGGCGCCGGGAGACCGGCTGGCCGTGATCGGGTTCGGCTCCTTCAGCGACCGGCCCGGACGCTTCACGGCGGCCTCCGGCGAAGCCGGGGCGGCTCTGAGCAGCCTGAAGCTGGACCGGAAGCAGGGCACGGCCCTCTATGACGCGGTCGTCGGTGCGGCCGCGGCGCTCGACCGGCAGGGCCTCCAAGGACGGGTCATCGTCGTCCTCTCGGACGGCGACGACACGTCGAGCACCGCCCGGCTCGAGGACGCGGTCGGGGCAGCGCGCAGGGCCGGCGCCCCCGTCTTCGCGATCGGGCTCGAGGGCAAGACCTTCGTGCCCGCAGCCCTGAAGCGGATCGCTGCGGAGACGGGAGGCTCATACCGCGGCACGAGCTCGGCGGCGGGCATCCAGCAGCTGTACGCACAGATCGCCGCCGAGCTGCGGCGGACCTGGCGCGTGGAGTACCTGACCTCGTCCCGCCCCGGCGACCGGCTGAGGCTCGACGCCTCTGTGCCCAAGTTCGGCGCCGGCTCGACGCAGGTGACGATTCCGGGCGACAAGGGCGTGAAGACCGCGGCACCGTCGAGGCTCGTGCCCGACTCGGTGTACGAGAGCTTCTTCGGCACGCAGATGGTCGGAGCGCTCGTCGGCCTGCTCGTCCTGCTTGCCGGAACCTTCCTGATCACATCGGTTCGTGGCTCACGGCTGCGACGGCGCCTGGCGCCGCACATCCAGCCGACGGCCCACGCGAAGCGGAAGCAGGAGCGCGAACGGCTGCAGGCGGCCGCCGGACTCTTTCGCGCGACGGAGCGGACGTTCGGGCACTGGAAGCAGTGGGTGGCTCTGTCCCGGCTCCTCGAGCGGAGCGACGTGCCGCTCCGCACCGTCGAGTTCGTCTACCTGAGCTGCGGCGCCGGCCTCGTCGCCGGCCTCGTCGCAGGCGTGCTCGCCCAGGGCACGATGGTGATCCTGGCCGTCATGGCCGGCGGAGCCGTAGTTCCCTGGGGCGTCGTCTGGGTCAAGGGGAAGCGCCGGAGCACCGCCTTCGAGAATCAGCTCCCGGACATGCTGATCACGCTTGCCGCAGCGCTGAAGGCGGGCCACAGCTTCAAGACCGGACTCCAGACGATCGTCGACGAAGGTCGGCCGCCGGCGAGCAAGGAGCTCAAGCGCGTCCTCACGGAGGCCCAGCTGGGACGACCAATCGACGACTCGCTCGCCGAGATGGCCGCCCGTCTCGGCTCGAAGAACTTCGATTTCGTGATCACCGCCGTGACCATCCAGCGGCAGGTGGGCGGCAGCCTTGCGGGACTGATCGACATGGTCGCCGACACCGTCCGCCAGCGACAGCAGTTCATCCGGAAGATCAAGGGCCTGACCGCCATGGGACGCGCGGGCGCCTACGTGCTGGTCGGCCTGCCGTTCTTCGTCGCCTTCGTGATCACGATCATGAATGGCGACTACATGGACCCCCTCTATCACTCGTCCACCGGCCACAAGCTGATCGCACTGATGCTCGCCATGATGGCCTTCGGGAGCTTCCTCCTGAAGCGGATCGTCTCGTTCAAGGGCTAGGAGGAGTCGTCACATGATGCTGCTGATCATCGCCGTCGCCTGTCTCGCCGGAGCCGTGTTCCTGCTCGGCGAGTTGGCGACCCTGCCCTCCCGCGAGCGCGAGCGCTCGATCCGGCGGGCCACGACCTACGGCTTCTTCCGCATCGCCTCGCCGCTCGATCAACAGCGGCTGCGCGAGCGGGCGCTCGAGCCTCTTCGCGAGTCGCTCGCGAGGTGGGTCCTGAAGGTCAACCCGCGGACGAGCATGGAGTCGATCTCGCTCCGGCTGCTCGGCGCGGGCCTCGGACGGCGGCTGTCGCCGACCGGCTTCCTGGCTGCCAAGGGCTTCCTGGCCGTCGGAGGCGCCCTCTTCGGCGTCTTGATCACGTCGGTCACCGGGTCGAGCATGGGCCTCCTCTTCATCGGCGCGTTCGGCGTCGGCGGGTTCATCGCACCCGACTACTTCGTCTCGCTGAAGGCGAAGGGTCGGCGCGAGAGCATCCGGGCCGACCTCCCCGACGCCCTCGACCTGCTTGCCGTCTCGGTCGAGGCCGGCCTCGGCTTCGACGGCGCGATCGCGAAGCTGACCGAGCACATGGAGGGCCCGCTGGCCGAGGAGTTCGGTCTCACGCTCGGCGAGATGCGGATCGGCGAGAGCCGCCAGGACGCGCTCAAGCGGATGTCGGAGCGCGTCGACGCGCCCGAGCTCTCGTCCTTCACACGGGCGATCATCCAGGCCGACCAGCTCGGCACCTCCCTCGGCCGGATCCTGCGCGTGCAGGCCGCGGACACGCGGCTGCGGCGCCAGGCGCAGGCCGAGGAGAAGGCGATGAAGGCGCCGATCAAGATGCTGTTCCCGACCGTCCTCTTCATCTTCCCGGCGATGTTCCTGATCATCCTGGGACCCGCCTTCCTGAACCTGGACAAGCTCTTCTAACGCCGACCGGAGGAGACGACCATGGCCCCGAAGCCGAAGCGACAGAACGACAAGCCCGACGCGACCCGTCAGGAGGACGTCGAGACCGAGCAGGGCTTCGGCACGGGCCTACGCGCGCAGCTCCAGCGCCGGCGGGACGGCGGTGCACCCTCCGCCGAGGAGGCGAATGGGCATAAGGTTGAGGCGCCGTTTGTCCGCCTTGACCTCTACGCCTCGCCTCCGCCGGCGGCGGCCGAGGCCGCATCGGTCGCCGCCGACGAGGGGGAGGTACAGGAGTTGCAGTCGGAGCTCGCGGCCCTCCGGGCCGACCTGGCGACGGCGTCGAAGCGCGAGCAGGAGCTCCGGACGGCGCTCGCCGAGCAGGTGGAGGCGTACGAGCGCCGGCTCACCGAGGAGTCCGACGTCTCCCGCCAGGCGACGCTGCTCGCCGAGCGCGATGGCCGGATCACCTCGCTGGAGACGGAGCTCCGGGAACGCGAAGGCCGCCTCGCCTCCGAGCGGCGGGAGCTCGATGCCGAGCGGAAGCGGATCTCCCAGCTCCAGACGGCGCTTGCCGCCGAGCAGTCCGAGGCCGAGAAGCGGGCCACGACCCTCGCCACCCGCGAGGAGGCGATCAAGGACAGCTCGAGGATCGTCGCAGAGATCGAGCAGCGGCTCGCCGCCGTCGCCAAGCGCGAGGAGAAGGTGACGAAGGGCGAGCAGGAGCTGACGGCGCGCGAGCGCGACGCGAAGCAGCGCCACGAGGAGCGCGCGCGCGGGATCTCGGAGCGCGAGGACCAGATCCGCAGACGCGAGAAGGAGCTTTCGGAGCGCGAGCGGACGCTTGCCAAGCGCGAGGCCCGGATGTTGGCGGCCGAGGAGCAGTTCACCGCCCGCGAGGCGATGCTCGAGGAGCGCGAGGAGCGCGCTCGGGTCGAGGAGGAGCACCTCCGCGTCCAGCTCGCCAGTCATGGGAGCCTGACCCAGGAAGCGGAGGCGAGGGCGACGGCAATGGCCCAGGCGTCCGAGATGCGGGCGGGCGAGCTCGAGCAGCGGGAGCTCCAGCTCACGGCGCGCGAGGCCGAGCTCAACCGCCGCGAGGCGCAGCTCGAGCGCAACGAGGGCGAGCAGCAAGTCGGCCGCGACCTCGAGCAGATGCGCAGGCGCCTCGAAGAGCGCGAGCGGGAGTTCGTCGACCGCGAGGTCGCGCTCCGCGACACCGAGGACGCCGCCGAGTCGCAGGACAAGCGGCTCGAGCGCCGCGAGAAGCGACTCGGCGACAGCGAGAACTCCCTCCGCGAGCGGCTGAAGGAGCTCGACGAGCGCGAGGCCGAGCTCGAGCTGCGCGAGGCGAGCGCCGAGGCCGACGTCGACCTCCAGCTCGAGAAGCTCGAGCGACGCGAAGCCCAGCTCGAGGCGCTCGAGAAGCGGCTCGCGGCGAAGGAGGCAGAGCTCGCGAGCTACGTGGCGCAGGCGCAGAGCTCGCTCCACAACCGCGAAGCGGACTGGTGGAAAAAGGTCCTCGGCCCGGACGAGGTCGGCGCCGAGCGCTAGTTGGCCCGGGTCACGCGCGCTCGGGCGCCTCGGCCTCTCTGTCGACGTCGACCTGCCACGGGAAGGCGCGAAGGGTCGCGAGCGTCGCGATCGTTCCGATCGTCAGGTTGACCGTCACCACGACGACCTTTGCGCCGACGCTGAAGCTGAGGACGTCCGCCGCCGGCGCGGACCCCGCGAACATGTAGACGAGGAGCGCCTGCTCGGTGCCGATTCCGGCAGGAGTCAGCGGCAGCAGCGTCGAGAGCGTCTGCGCGACCTGTACGACGAAAACGTTGTGAACGTCGGCCGGGATCCCGAAGGCGCGGAGGAAGAAGAAGATCGCCGTGAGCCGAAAGGCCCAGTCGAGCGCCTGCCAGGGCACGACCCGGCGCAGGTAGCGCCGCGGCTCGGCGAGGATCGCCAGCCCCTGGCGCACGCGCTGCCAGAACGCGGTCACCTTGCGAACCCCGGTGATCGCGAGGATCGTCGCGGCCACGAGCGCGAGGAAGAGCATCCCGGCGGCCGCCCGAGGGTTGTGGAAGACCCAGAGCCAGTCGATCCCCGGCATGTCGGGGAGAACGCTCCGGCCCGGAAGCACCCCCGCCGAGAGCGCCCAGCCGAGAAGCAGGATGCCGACCGCCGAATCGAAGACCGTCTCCACGATCAGGCTCGAGCCGAGCGTCGGATACGACGAGCCCTCGATCCGGTGGCGCGCGATGTAGAGGCGAAGGAGGTCGCCGCCGCGCCCGGGCACGATGGCGTTCAGTCCGACGCCCGCGGCGTACGCCCCGAATACGTCGCGCCAGCGCACGGTGACGTCCGGATACGCCGCCGCGACGATGTTCCTCCAGGCCGTCGCGCGTGAGGCGATCCGCCCGAGCTGGCAAAGGATCGCGAGCGAGAGCGGGATGAGCGCGATCGACGTGAGCTGGTCGAAGAACGCGCGGAAGGCGTCGATGAACCCGGACACCTCCACATAGTCGCGGCCAGCGCTTACCATCGCTTTCGTGGCGATCGACGCGGCCCCGAGCGCAAAGGACGTCGCGTCCGTCGCCGAGTTCCGGATCGCTCTCCGCCGCTTTCAGCACCAGACCGAGATCGTGGCCCGCGAGTGCGGGATCACCCCGGGCTGGTACATGCTCCTCCTTCAGATCAAGGGCGCGCCGGACCTCACCGAGCGGACGACGGTGACGGCGTTGGCCGAGCGGATGCAGCTCGCCCAGAGCAGCGTCACGGAACTCGTCGGCCGGGCGCAGCATGCCGGCCTCGTCGAGCGGTCGCCCTCCTCCGACGACGCCCGCGTCGTCCACCTGCGCCTGAGCCGGCAGGGGGAGAAGATCCTCGCTCGCGCCTTCCGTAGCCTCGCCTCCGAGCGGCAGGCTCTGCGGGACGCGATCGCGGGCCTCGAAACCTGAACGAGCAACGAACCCGGCTTGACGCCCGTCGCCGATTCCGCCTATAGATGGGCCGATATCGACGGGCCCGCGCTGGGGGGCGTGGGCTCCGAGGAGGTGTTTCCGCTTGAACACCCGCCGTCTGATCCTTTGGCTCCTGCTTGCCGCGGCGCTCGCCGTACCCGCGCTTGCGAGCTCCGCCGGAGCTGCAATTGCACCGCCATGGTGCGGCACGCCCATGTCCGACGCCGCTGCCAGCCTGCCAGACGGAAGCCAGCCGACCGATCCGCCCGGCAGCTTCCCGCACATCCCGTACTACGCCGTCGGCTGCACGCTCGATTCGATCGCAGCGCAGTCGAACGGCCGCATGACGGTCCAGCGGTTCGGGCACTCCGCCCTCGGCCGCGACAAGTACGAGGTCGTGATCAACGAGCTCGGCACGAAGGAGCAGCGCAAGTCCTTCGACAACTGGGAGCAGGTGCGCCGGTACGCGCTCGACAATCCCGAGAAAGCGCAGAAGTTCCTCGCGCACGCCGGCAGCGAGATCAAGGTCCCGCTCTTCGTCCAGGGCGGGATCCACGGCAACGAGTACGAGGGCGTCGACGCGGCGATGCAGGTGATCGAGCGCCTCGCGACAACGCCCTACGGCACCGACCCCGAGGTCGACCGGATCCTCGACCACGCGATCGTGATCTTCAACCCTGTCCAGAACCCCGACGGGCGGATCGCAGGCACGCGCACGAACGGCAACGGGTTCGACCTCAACCGCGACTTCCTGACGCAGTCGCAGCCCGAGGTTCAGAGCACCGTCCAGCTGATTCAGAAGTGGCTCTCGCCCGAGCTGCTCGATCTCCACGGTTACGTCACCCCGACGCTGATCGAGGCGACGACGAAGCCGCACAACCCCGGCATCGAGTACGACATGTGGCTGAAGTGGAACCAGGCTCGGATCGACGCCAACGAAGCCGCGATGAACGCGCAGGGCTTCCAGGTCACGCGTCCGATCAACGACTGGTGTGCCGACGGCAGCATCCCGTCGGGATCGCCGCTCGTCTGCGACGACGGCACGACCAACTACGGCCCGAAGTGGGCCGAGAGCTGGGACGACTGGGGCCCCTTCTACACGCCGATGTACTCGCAGCTCGTCGGGCTCAACGGCTCCACCGTGGAGATGTGCAACAGCACCTCGACGGTTACCGGCAGCTCACCGCCGCGGACGCCGTGCGGCCCGCTCGTCAGCGAGAACGAGAAGGTCGGACGCCGCGGCTCGCGGATGGCGCAGTACATCACCGTCTGGTCGACGCTCCTCTTCGACACGGCGAACCGCCACGACCTGATGCACGACCAGCTCGAGATCTACCGCCGCGGCGTCACCGATGCGGCGCGGCCGCCGCTCTCGAGCTTCCCGCCGGACTTCCAGCAGCCCGAGAACTACTGGATGACCGAGTATCCGAAGGCGTACGTGATCCCGAAGGGCGAGGGACAGCGCAGCGAGCCCGAGGCGCGTCGCCTCGTTCGGTGGCTCCTCGCCAACGGCATCGACGTCCAGGAGCTTCACAAGGGCTACCAGTATGGGGCCATGCACCTGGAGGCTGGAACGTGGGTCGTCTTCATGGACCAGGCGCTTCGGGGGCTCGCCGATACGGCCCTCGGCCCCGGGCAGGACGTGACGCCCCGGATCAGCATCCTGTACGCCCCGCCAGGAGCCTGGAGTCACGGCTTCCTGTGGGGAGCGGATGTGTTCTCGGTTCCCGACTCCGCCACGTTCGCCCCGAAGACCAAGCCGGTGGAGAGCGTCGGAACCGGCCCGGGTGGCGTGCTCGGCGCCTCGGGCGCAACTGCGTTCGCGCTCGAGCTGGACTCGGCGACCGCCGTCCGAACGATGAACCAGCTGCTCGCGGACGGTGTCACCGCGGAGCTGGCGACCGCTCCGTTCACGAACGCGTTGGGTGAGCAGATGCCTGCCGGGACGATCATCCTCCCGGCGAGCGCCCAGTCGTCGCTGGCGGCCGCCGGTGAAGCGTCGGGCGTCTTCTTCATCGGCATCGCAGGTGCGCTTCCGGCCCGCGAGCCGATCGACCGGTCGCCGCGGATCGCCGTCCTGACGGCGGCCGTGACCCAGGAGATCTGGGTCCTCCGGAACCTCGGCTTCACCGCCGATCCGATCGGGACCGGCGCCACGAGCGCGCTCAACAACCCGGCGGCGCCGAACCCGCTGGACGGGTACGACGTCGTCTTCAACACGGCCACGTGGCCGACGGGGACGACGGCCCGGGCCCGGCTGACCGCGTTCTTCGCGGCAGGCGGCGGCTATCTCGGCGCCCTGACGAACGGCGCCGGCTTCCTCACCGCGGCGGGCCAGGTCACCGGCTTGACCGCAGCGAACCGCGGCGGCGCCGGCCGCAGCGGCATCGTGTACTGGAACAACTCCGCGTCGGGCACCGGCCTCATCACCGGGGCCTACCGCGGCCAGGACACGGCGATCATGGACCCGCCGACCTGGTTCACCGGCGTCCCGGCGAGCTGGACGGTGGACGGAAGCCTGCCGCTGACCGGCTTCTTCCTCTCCGGGCTCTGGCCGATCGCAGGCGATCTCCAGTCGGCCACGGCTCCGGGCTCGCCGGTCGTCGCACACGGCCTGAACGCCGGAGGCACGGCCCGCATGGCCGCTTTCGCGATGAACCCGCTGTACCGGGCGGATCCGGAACGCGAGTGGCCGATGATCTCCTCGGCCGCGCTCTGGGCCGATCAGTAGCGAAGCAACGTGGGGGCGGCGCGAGCCGCCCCCACATCCTGTTCGCATAATTGACACCGTTCCCGGCGTGCAGTACCGTCAAATCTGGGTTCGTACCCAGAGCAACAGGGGGCGCAAATGAGGGGAGTCCCGGTGTTGCTGCGGCCACCAGGCCGGCGCGCCGTCCGCCGGTTTGTCTTCGTGAGCGCGCTTGCCTGCATGCTCGTGCTCGTGCCCGGCGTCTCCGCCAGCGCACCCCTGATCACGCCGGTCATCTTCGGGACGCTCGGAGCGAACGGCTGGTACACGAGCAACCTCACGATCAACTGGACGTTCGACGGCCCCGTCGAGTCCACCTCGGGTTGTGACGCGAAGACGATCACGGCCGACACGACTGGGACGACCTTCACGTGCACGGCGACCCGTGACGGGTTCACGACCTCCGTCACGAAGACGTTCAAGGTCGACAAGACTGCCCCCGCGGTCAGCGCCGCCCTCGACCGGCAACCCGACGCGAATGGTTGGTACAACCACGCACTGACCGTCGCCTTCAAGGGAACAGACGCGACGTCCGGGCTCGAGAGCTGCACGTCCGTCCGGTATGCAGGGCCGGACAGCGTGGCGGCCACCGTCGCTGGTTTCTGCCGGGATGTCGCAGGGAACGTTGCGTCGGCCTCGTCGGCGTTCAAGTACGACGCGACCGCGCCGATGCTCTTCGGTGTGACGGCTGCGCGCGGCAACCGCAGCGCCCAGATCGCCTGGCGGAAGTCCTCGGACACGAAGCGCGTCGAGGTCATCCGAGCTCCGGGACGAAGCCGTCAGGGCGAGTCCATGGTGTACCGCGGGTCCCAGACCGGGTTCCGTGACACCGGCCTGATCGCCGGCCGGAAGTACGAGTACCGCGTCGCAGCGATCGACGACGCCGCGAACCGCTCGGAGCAGAAGCTCGACATCCTCGCCACCGGGGCGCTGCTCAATCCGGCTCCGGGCCAGAAGGTCAAGGGCGCACCGCTCCTCGCGTGGACACGCGTGAAGCGGGCCACCTACTACAACATCCAGCTGATCCGCGGGCACAAGGTCCTGAGTGCATGGCCCGCGACTACCAGTTATCGACTGCGGCGAACGTGGACTTACCAAGGGCGCCGCTATCGGCTGCGCCCCGGCCTCTACCGCTGGTACGTCTGGCCGGGGTTCGGGCCCCTCTCAGAGGCCCGGTACGCGAAGCACGCTCTCGGAAGCAGCACGTTCGTCGTCACGAAGTAGGTCGCCGCCATGCGAAGGCTCGCCGCCGTCCTGCTCTTCGGCGCCGGCTGCCTGCTGCTGACGCCGGGCGCGCCCGGCTTGCCCGACGTTCCCGGCGACCCGACACCGCCCGTCGTCACGCCGATCGTCGCCGGGACGCTCGGCGACCTCGGCTGGTACACGAGCAACGTCA
>DASTCG010000054.1:0-33446 GCA_035711385.1 Gaiellaceae bacterium | reverse complement strand
TCCTCCCGGCAGGCCGGGCAGCCGTCCAGGTGAGCCTTGAAGCCGGGGAGGCCCGCCTCGACGTTGCGTCCGGCGATCTCCGCGTCCACGTATTCGTCGAGCCTCGCGAAGCACACGTCACAGCCGATCTCCGGAGCGCCGGGACCGAACAATCGCGCGAGTGCCTGCCTGAGCTCCGGGCCTTCCATTACTCGGTCACCTCCAGCCAACGGTCGATCGAAAGGCGCTCCCGGTCGAGGTGGGCACGAAGCTTGTTGCGTCCGTCGTGCAGCGTCTCGTAGAGCCGGCCGACAGCCTGGTCCTGACGGGTGCCGCTGCTTAGAAGCGAGGTTGGCAGCGCTCATGACAGATGAGTGACGCAGTCCGCGCGGTCCTTACCTCGTCAGCGAAAGCGCCTCGGGAACTGCGCGACGATGCCGGCCGTGCGCGCCTTACGCGCCGTGATGGTGGTGATGCGAGGGCTCGTGCGAATGCCCGGCGTGCCCGCTCGACAAGGCGACGGCGGCGGCCGCGCTGAAGGCCACGACGAATGCGACGAGGCCGAGCGGAATCGGTCGGAGCCGCGGCAGGAAGGATCCTTCGAGGCTGACCGCGACGGCGAGTCCGGCGACCTCGACGAACTTGGTCACGAGGGCGAGACCGTCGATCGGCTCGGGCTCAGGCACGAGCCCCGGGACTCCGGTCGTCACGGCGAGGACGTACGCGACGATCAATCCTATGAAGACGACGACCGCGATGTGAACGTGGATTCGTCTCGGCTGTCGGGCTAGTGCGACCGCGAGACCCGCAAGGATCACCGCCGACACGGCAAACCCCACGCCGGCGGCGATGTTCTCCTCCAAGTGGTCGGGAACGAGGCCGGCGTGGATGCCGGCGCTGATCGCGCACGCGAGGGCGAGAATGTCACGCCTAACGTCGGTCATCGACCGATGATGCGCCCTTTCCTGTCCTGCGGGTGGAGTTTGCAAAAGCGGTACTCCTCGGCATCCACGACCTCATCGGTCCTTACCGGCGTTGCGGCCCGCTCGGATTGTCCGAGAGAAAGCGCTTGGCAAGCCCGTGCGGCGAGAACGTCCGGCCGAAGCCGGCAGCTGTCGCTTGAACGCCTTCACGCGAGAAGTCCGTCGGCAGCTCGTTGGCCCAGTCGCCCCACGGCTTGCGTTTGCCCGTTCCGTCGGCGCGATCTGGGTACGGTTCGTAACCCGGTTCGCGCCGTCCTTACGCGGGTAAGACCGAACGGAGGCCCGACACGTACATGGAGACGATGGAGAACTTCGAGCTTGTGATCGTGGGCGGGGGCCTCGCCTCTGCGCGTGGGATCAAGTCGTACCGTGAGTCCGGCGGCGAGGGACGGATCGCGCTCGTCTCGCGCGACTCGACACTGCCGTATCACCGGCCTCCGCTCTCGAAGAAGTTCCTCCGCGGAGAGTCGAACGAGGAGCCGCTCGTCGAGGAGGAGGCGTTCTACCGCGACAACGACGTCGAGGTCATGCTCGAGACCTCGGTCGCAAGCGTGGACACGCGTGAGCGCGCCGTGCAGCTCGACGGGAGGAGGCTGGGCTACGGCAAGTTGCTCCTCGCGGCCGGCGCCTGGCCCCGAACGCTCCCCGTCCCGGGTGCCGACCTCGACGGGGTGTTCACCCTACGCACGGTCCGGAACTCCGAGGCGATCCGGGAGGCGGCGGACGGGGCCGAACGTGCCGCGGTCGTGGGCGCCGGCTTCATCGGCATGGAGGTCGCGGCGTCGTTGACCCAGATCGGGAAGCAGGTCTCGCTCGTCCACCTCGGCAACTGGCTCTTCGACCAGCTCGGCGTCGAGGAGCTCAGCGGCGAGCTCGCCTCGCTGTACGAGGAGAAGGGCGTCGACCTCGTCCTCGGCAATGAGGTCGATGCATTCGACGGCAAGGGCCGCATCGAGCGGATCTCGACCAAGAACGGTCGCGAGGTCGAAACGGAGCTCGCCGTCGTGGGAGTCGGCGTCACGCCGGTCACGGACTTCCTCGAGGACAGCGGGATCGAGCTCGACAACGGGATCGTCGTCAACGAGCGATTCGAGACCAACGTGCCGGACGTCTACGCGGCCGGCGACGTCGCCCGCTTCTACGACCCGCTGTTCGAGCGACACCGCCGGATCGAGCACTGGTCGAACGCCAACTACCAGGGCACGGAGGTCGGCAAGGTGCTGGCGGGCGCCGATGGAGGCTACGACACGGTCTCGACCTTCTTCACCGAGATCTTCGGGATCACGATCAGGGTCTTCGGCGACGCGAGGCGCGACGCCGAGGTCGTCACCCACGGCTCGTTGCTCGACAACGACCTCTATGTGCTCTACGGCGACGAGAACGAGGATGTGATCGGCGCCCTCGCCGTCGGGCAGTCCGAGGAGGTCGAGGAGCTGCTGAAGCAGCAGATCAGGACGCACGCACCGCTCGGCGTGCTCCCGAAGTAGAGTCGCAGGCGTGCGGACGGTCGACGGGCCCGGCGGTCGGAAGCTGCTCGTCCGCGAGGGGGGAGTGCGCGGCGGCGTGCCGGTGCTGATCCACAACGGGACTCCGGGCTCGAGCGTGATGTACGAACCACATCTCGCCGACGCCGAGACGAAGGGCATCCACCTGATCTCCTACGACCGTCCCGGCTACGGCGACTCGACCCGGAATCCTGGACGCAGCGTTGCCGATTGCGCCGCGGACGTCGAAGCGGTCTGCGACGCCCTCGGGCTCGACCGCATCTGCATGTGGGGCATCTCCGGTGGAGGACCGCATGCGCTCGCGACCGCCGCTCTGCTCCCGGACCGTGTCCCCGCGGCTGCGTCGCTGGCCTCCCCAGCGCCCTACGGCGCGGACGGCCTCGACTTCTTCGCCGGGATGGGCGAGAAGAACATCGAGGAAATCAAGGTCGTGCTCGAAAGCGAGGAACGCCACTGGGAATCGCTCGAGCGCGACCGTGCGGAGCTCCTCGCTGCGACCCCTGAGGGGCTCGTCGAGGCGTGGAAGACGCTGCTCGGCCCGGCGGATCTCGCCGTGACGACGGGCCGGTTCGCTCGCTACGTGCTCGACGCCATCCGGGCCGGGATCGAGCGCAACCTCGAGGGCTGGTTCGACGACGACATCGTCCTGGTGACACCGTGGGGCTTCGACCTCGCCTCGATCAGCGTGCCGGTACTCCTCTGGCAAGGAGAGCAGGACAGGTTCGTCCCGTTCGGCCACGGCGTCTGGCTTTCGGAGCGCATTCCCGGTGTCGACGCGCGGCTCTCGCCGGACGACGGCCATCTCACGCTCACGGAGCGGCGAGTGCCCGAGGTGCACGACTGGCTGCTCGAGCGGTTCTAGGGATTACGCCGCGTACTCGTCCGCGACCGAGAGCGCCTCGTCCAGGACGGCGATTCCCTCGTCCAGCTCTTCCGTCGTGATCGTCAGCGGCGGGCAGACCATGACGACGTTCCAGTGCGTCATGAGGTACAGCCCGCGGTCGAGAGCCGCCTTCGCCAGCCGAGCCACGGGAGCGAAGTCCTCACCCGTGGCGTTGAACGGGACGAGCGGCTCGCGCGTCGCCCGGTTCTTCACAAGCTCGAGGCCCCAGAAGCAGCCGAGGCCGCGCACCTCGCCGATCGACGGATGGCGATCCTGAAGGCCCCTTAGCCTCGACTCGAACTCTGGTCCCATCTCCGCCGCGTGCTCGACGATCCCCTCTTCGCGGAACGCCTCGATCGACGCGACCCCCGCGGCGCAGGCGAGCGGGTGGCCGCTGTAGGTGAGCCCGCCTGCGAAGTACTTGTCCCGAACCCAGTCGGCGATCTTCTCGCGGACGACCATCGCCCCGAGCGGGACGTACCCCGAGTTGATCCCCTTCGCGACGGTGAGGATGTCAGGAACGACGTCCCAGTTCTCGCACGCGAACCACCTGCCGGTGCGGCCGAAGCCGGCCATCACCTCGTCGCAGATCAGGAGCACGCCGTGCCGGTCGCACACCTCGCGGATCGACTGGAGGTAGCCGTCGGGCGGAACGATGATCCCGTTCGTCCCGACCACCGTCTCGAGGATGACCGCCGCGACCTGATCCGGGCCCTCGTACTGGAGGACCTCCTCCAGGTGCGGGCCGCCGGCGCAGACCGGGCACGGCTCGGGGTGGCCCGCCGGGCCGCGGTAGGTGTACGGGTCGAGCATCCGGACGACGCCGGGGATACCCGGCTCGGCCGGCCAGCGGCGTGGGTCGCCCGTGAGCGTGACCGCGCCGGCCGTCGCCCCGTGGTACGAGCGGTAGCGGGCGACGATCTTGTGCCGGCCCGTGTACCAGCGGGCGAGCTTGATCGCGTTCTCGTTCGCCTCCGCGCCGCCGTTCGTGAAGAACGACATGGCCAGGTCGCCGGGCGTGACCTCGGCGAGCAGCCGCCCGAGCGTCGAGCGCGACTCGCTCGCCATCGGCGGGCCGATCGTCGCGAGCCTCTCGACCTGCTCCTTGATCGCCTCCACGACCTTCGGGTGCTGGTGGCCGATCGAGACGTTCACGAGCTGGGAGGCGAAGTCGAGGTAGCGCTTGCCGTCGTAGTCCCAGAAGTACCGGCCCTCGGCGCCGGCGACCGGGATCGGGTTGATCGCGTCCTGCACCGACCAGGAGTAGAGGACGTAGCGCTTGGCGTCCTCGACGATCCTCCGGCCGAGCTCGGTGTTGGCCTCGACGGTGGCCATCGCCTCGATCCTATAGCTGAGGGCTTGGCGAAACGACGGCTGAGCCGCCGGACCGCGCTGCCCCGGCAACGAGCGCCCTTCCGACAATCCCTCAGAGCTCGTCCGCGAGCAGGTCCATGAGCAGGCCGTCATGCCAGTCTCCGCCGGGAAGGCGCTCGTATTGCCGCATGACGCCGACCGGCTTGAAACCGGCCTTCTCGTAGGCGCGGATCGCCGCGACGTTGTCGGCGGCCGGGTCGATCACGAGCCGGTGGTGCCCCCGGTCGTGGACGAGATGCCGCGCCATCGTGCGCACCGCATCGGTCCCGAGACCGCGGCCCTGCACCGCCTCCGAGAGGAAGAGGTCGATGCCGGCATGGCGGTACATCTCGTCCTCCTCCTCGTGGTACTGGATCAGGCCGACGACCTCACCCTCCAGCTCGATCGCGAAGGCCGTGCATTCGTCTCGCCCCTCCGCCTTGTCGCGCAGCTTGGAGAGCTCGGGGTCGCCCCACCGGAGGGCGACCCCGGGCTCGGCCTGGATCTCCGCGACCGTCTCGACGTCGTCGGCGGCCAGGGGGCGCAGGACGACCTGCTCGCCTCGCAGCTCCACGCCCTCTCTGTACCAGGAACTCAGCCGATCGAGCCGAGGTAGTCGGCGAGCCGGTCGTAGCTCTTGCCCGCGCCGTCGGTCATGCCGGTCTCGAGGACCCGGTCGCGGATCTCCTTCGACGGGTAGAGCATCGTCGTCGTCATCCTCGTCTTCCCGTCCTCCTCGACGAGCTCGAGGGTGATGATCGCCTCCGGCCCCTCGCCGCCGAACTGCTCGGTGTGCACGATCCGGTGCGGCGTCTCCACCTCGCTGAACCGGCCGCTCAGCTCGAACGGGTCCTCTCCGGTTCCCGCCCTCGCCCAGCCGTAGCGATAGGCGCCGCCCGGGCGGAGGTCGATCTCGCAGATCGGCATCTCCCAGCCGTCGGGGCCGAGCAGCCACTTCGTGAGGTGCTCGGGCTTCGTGAACGCTTCCCAGACGAGCTCGCGGGGCGCGTCGAAGAGCCGCGTCGCTACGACCTCCCGGTCGGTTGGCATCGAGAACGTCGTGCTGCTACTTGCCGTTGCCATCCTGCTCCTCCTTCTGTAGGTCGTGAAGGTACGCGTCGAGACGCTCGTAGCTCGCGTCCCAGAACTGACGGAAGCCCTCTGCCCATTCGGTGACGTCGCGAAGCGGCTCGGCGTCCAGCTCGCACGGGCGCCATTGCGCCTTGCGACCGCGCGTGATCAGTCCCGCCCGCTCGAGCACCCGGAGGTGCTTCGAGATCGCCGGGCCGCTCATCGAGAACGGCGCCGAGAGCTCCTTCACCGTCGCCGCGCCGTCGGCCAGCCGCGCGAGGATCGCCCTGCGTGTCGGGTGGGACAGGGCGGAGAACGTGAGGCTGAGGGTGTCGCTGGCCATGTAGTGAACCTTTACGTTAATTAACCTACAGGTTATTCAGAAGGTGTCAAGTAGTCTGGGACCGAGCGCATCGAGGAGGGCGAGATGACCGAAGTTCTGGAGCAGCAAGAAGCGCGCGGCGCCGAGCTGGGCCGCATCAGCCACTGGATCGGCGGCAGGTCCGTCGCGGGGCAATCCGGCCGGAGCGGGCCTGTCTACAACCCCGCCCGCGGCGTCCAGACGAAGGAGGTCGACTTTGCATCCGTCGAGGAGGTCGACCGCGCCGTCCAGGCCGCCAAGGAGGCCTTCGAGAGCTGGCGCGCGATCTCGCTTTCGCGCCGCCAGGAGCTCTTCTTCACGATCCGCCGGCTCGTCCATGAGCGGCGCGAAGAGATCGCCGCGTTCCTCACCGAGGAGCACGGCAAGGTCTTCTCCGACGCGCTCGGCGAGGTGCAGCGCGGCCTCGAGGTGATCGAGTACGCGTGCGGAATCCCGACCCTCCTCAAGGGTGACTTCTCCGAGCAGGCCTCGACGGGGATCGACGTCTACTCGATCCGGCAGCCGCTCGGCGTCGTCGCCGGCATCACGCCGTTCAACTTTCCCGCGATGGTGCCCATGTGGATGTGGGCGCCGGCGCTCGCCTGCGGGAACACGTTCGTGCTCAAGCCGTCCGAGAAGGATCCGTCGGCCTCGGTCTACACCGCGGAGCTGCTGAAGGAGGCCGGGGTTCCCGACGGCGTCTTCAACGTCGTCCACGGCGACAAGGTTGCGGTCGATGCGATCCTCGAGCACCCGGACATCGCGGCCGTCTCGTTCGTGGGCTCGACGCCGATCGCGCGCCACATCTACGAGTCCGGGACGAAGCACGGCAAGCGGGTCCAGGCGCTCGGCGGTGCGAAGAACCACATGATCGTTCTCCCCGACGCCGATCTCGACATGGCCGCGGACGCGGCGGTCTCGGCGGCGTACGGGTCGGCGGGCGAACGCTGCATGGCGGTCGCCGCGGTCGTGACCGTCGGCGACATCGCCGACGACTTCGTCGCGGCGGTCAGGCAACGGCTGCCGAAGGTGAAGGTCGGGCCGGGCACCGAGCCGGAGAACGAGATGGGGCCGCTGATCACCCGGGAGCACCGTGACAAGGTCGCGTCCTATCTGGACAGCGGAGTCGAACAGGGCGCCGAGGTCGTCGCGGACGGGCGCGAGACCGCCCCGCAGGGCGATGGCTTCTTCCTCGGCGTCTCGCTCCTCGACAAAGTGACGCCCGAGATGGACGCCTACAAGGACGAGATCTTCGGCCCGGTCCTGTCGGTCGTTCGGGCGAAGACGTACGACGAGGCCGTCCGGCTCGTGAACGAGAACCCGTACGGGAACGGCGTCGCGATCTTCACCCGCGACGGCGGCGCCGCGAGGCAGTTCCAGTTCGAGGTGCAGGCGGGGATGGTCGGCGTCAACGTTCCGATCCCGGTGCCGGTCGCCTACTACTCGTTCGGCGGCTGGAAGGCAAGCCTCTTCGGCGACTCGCATATCTACGGGCCCGAGGGGATCAACTTCTATACGCGTGGGAAGGTCGTCACCTCGCGCTGGCCGGATCCGGCCACGAGCAAGGTCGACCTCGGCTTCCCGCAGACGAGGTGATGAGATGGAGATGAACGCAATGGTCGATCGGGGCAAGTTGGGGGCGGACCGCGTCGTCGAGACGCTCCAGGGGCTGCCGCCGAAGGCGCGGCTCGGGCGACGCCGGAAGTCGCGGGCTGATCGCGTCCTCGAGACGATCCAGGGGCTGCCGCCCGCGGCACGGGTTGTGCTGATCGCGGCGGCTACGGGTGCCGTCCTCGGCGTCGCTTTCCTGGCACGGAAGCGGCTGTTCGCGACAGCGGCGGTCGTGGCCGACGTCGTCGAGGAGGCGGCGGACACCGTGGAGGACGCCGCTGAGGACCTCGCGGAGGCCGCGCGGGAGCGCAGCGAGGGGACTGCCGGCGACTAGGAGCGCCGGCCGGAATCGTCGACACGGGTCCAGGGACGACCGGCCGCGCCGCGGGGGTTCGCCCTCGGGAGCGGCGAGTCCCCGGTCGGCTGAAGCGCTCAGTCGCGCCTGATTCCAGCACGAACCGGAAGCGCGGGGACGACCCGGCACGCACTCGTCACGATCTCCATGTCCCCGCAAGCCGGGTCCGAGGGACAGTCCCTCGCCCGCCCCGCCGAACGGGTAGGTCCAGAACCGAAGCGCCACCGCCGTCGTAGGCTTTGCCTATGCCTCGTTGCGGCGCCTGCGGCCAAGACAACCCTGCGAACGCCCGGTTCTGTCTCGCCTGCGGCCTGCCGCTCGACCAGCCGGCGTCGCGAGAGGAGCGCCGTCTCGTCAGCGTCATCTTCGTCGACCTGGTCGGCTTCACCTCACGAGCCGAGCGACTCGACCCGGAGGACGTCCAGGCGCTACTCCGCCCATACCACGCCGCCGTGCGAGACGAGATCGAGTCCTTCGGCGGCACCGTGGAGAAATTCATCGGCGACGCGGTCGTCGGCGTCTTCGGCGCGCCGACGGCGTTCGGTGACGACGCGGAGCGGGCGGTCCGCGCGGCACTGGCCGTCCGCGACAAGATCGGCCTGCTGAACCAGGACGATCCGCGCCTCGACCTGAAGATCCGGGTCGCCGTCAACACCGGCGACGCGCTCGTCACACTGAACGCCCGCGCTGCTCTCGGCGAGGCCATGGTTGCGGGCGACGTCGTCAACACCGCGTCGCGCCTCCAGGCCGCGGCGCAGCCGGGCAGCATCTTCGTCGGCGACGCGACGTTCCAGGCGACCCGCCACGTGATCATCTACGCGCCCTGCCCGCCGATCGACGCGAAGGGGAAGGAGCAGCCAGTCACTGCCTGGGCCGCGCTGCGCGAGTCGAGGCGGCCCGGCGAGCGGCCGCTCGTCGGCAAGCTGGTCGGTCGGCAGCACGAGCTGGACATGCTCCGGGGGATCTGGGAGCGCGTGTCGAGCGAGCGGAGGCCGCACCTCGTCACGATCGTCGGTCCCGCGGGGGTCGGGAAGACGCGGCTGTCGGCCGAGTTCGAGACCGTCGTCGAGGCGCGGGACGGACGGACCGTCCGAGGAAGGACGCTTCCCTACCGCGAGAGCACCGCGTACGCCGCCCTCGCCTTCCAGCTGAAGCAGCTCTGCAAGATCTTCGAGACCGACTCCGTCGACGCCGCCCTCGAGAAGCTCCGCGGCGCGGTCTCGACGCTCCTGCCGCCGTCGGAGGCCGAGACCGTCACGAAGCACCTCGCGGTCCTGATCGGGCTCGATTCGTCGACCAGCGTCCTCGACCGCGAGAGTCTCTTCTTCTCGATCCGGAGCTTCCTGGAGGCGGTCGCGGCCGACCAGCCGATGATGCTCGTCTTCGAGGACCTGCACTGGGCCGACGAGTCACTGCTCGACCTGGTCGAGCTCCTGGCCGCACGGCTGCGCGATCTCCCGATCCTCGTGCTCGTCCTCGCCCGGCCCGACCTGCTCGACGGCCGTCCCAGCTGGGGCGGCGGCCTGCTCGCGCACACCGCGCTGCCGTTGCGGCCTCTCGGCCAGATCGAGGCCATCGAGCTGGCCGCTCACCGCCTGGCCGACGTCGGAGCCCCTCAGGGGACCGATCCCGCTCCCGACCTCGCGGATCTGGCAGACGGCAATCCGCTCTTCATCGAGCAGCTCGTCGCCGCACTCGCCGAGACGGGCAACGGCGGCGGGCCGCTCCCGACGACGATTCGAGAGATCATCGCCGCCCGCCTCGACGCGCTGCCGCCCACCGAGCGGGCCGTCGTGCTGGACGCGGCGGTGGCGGGACGCGTCTTCTGGCGCGGGGCGCTCGAACGGATGGCGCCCGACCCTCATGCCCTGAGCGACGCCCTCAGCGAGCTCGAGCGACGGGAGCTGATCTCTCGGGAGACCGTCTCCGCCTTCGAGGGCGACCAGCAGTACACGTTCAACCACGTACTGGTGCGCGACGTCGCCTACGACCTGCTGCCGCGGGCGGCGCGAATGGAGCGACACCGCGAAGCCGCCCTCTTCCTCGAGCAGGCGAGCGGCGAGTTCGGCGAGGCGGGTGCCGCGACCGCCCGCCACTGGCGCGATGCCGGGGATCCGGAGCGCGCCGTCGACTACTTCGTCGCCGCGGCCGAGGCTGCCGAGCACGGCTGGGCGAAGGAGCGCGCGGCCGCCCTCTACCGCGAGGCGCTGCAGCTCGTGCCCGCCGCGGACCTCGATCGACGGCGCAGGCTCACGCAGCGGCTCGCCGTCGCGGAGGCGGCAAGCATGCACGTGTTCGACGCCCGGATGCTCGGGCTAGCCGACGCTAACCCGGGAAGTCCGCCGGCGTGACGTCGCCTGCGATCTCGTGCAGCACCTCGATCTGGTGGTGTCCGAGCCGCTTCGAGTGCTCGTACACGATCTCCTCGTTCGGTGCCTCGTAGACGCAGTACGTCGACACGGTTCCCTCTGGCTCGACGACGACGTGACTGTGCTCCCAGGTGATCTCGGGGAACTCCTCCTCGACGAGCACGCGTGAACGACGGCCCACGGTGGGCATCTCCAGCTCCGTGACCGAGAATCGCCTGACGACCAGGTACCGAGGCATGTCCGAATCGTAAACGGGACGCCTGACGCCGGCGCCACCTGCCGCCGGATGTTCAGCTCGGCCGGCTTCGGCCCAGGAGATAGACCGCAACCGCCGAGATCGCCACGAGGACGAGGGCGCCGCCCGCAAGGAGGAACGGCGATGGGCTGTCGTCGGCGCTTTCGGGTGGCGGGACCCAGGCGAGCCTCCCTTGGATCGCGAACGGGCGCCCGTCGGCCCGGCCCGGTACCCGCCAGTCGCGGACGAAGCGGGGCGCCGTCTCCGGCTGTCCCGCAGCCGCGGGCGGCGGGTCGCCGTGACCGATGACGCGATCGTCGTGCCAGGCATACGAGGTGCCGGAGGTCATGCGCCGCCACTCTCCACTCGTGAGCCGCTCGACGCCGTCAGGGAGGAAACGGATGAACGGCCGGCCGCCGCTGCCGAGGATCTCGACCGGCCTGCGGCTCAGGTTCGTGACGCGGAGCTGGTCGCCGGCGACGACCCGGGCGTCGAGCCCGAGGACGATCGGCTGCACGTAGTCCACCCGGGCGATGTAGCCCGTGCCGATCGGGCCGGGGCCGTGGCCTGCCGCGCCGCCGGGAAGGGCGAGCGCGGCGAGCACCGTGCAGAAGACGACTCGGCCCAAGCGTCGACGCGCTAGCAGCGCCGGAGCCGCCGGCACCCGCGTCACGCCACCGCAGTCTGCGCCTTCAGCTCCTCGCCGAACTTCGCCCGCGCCACGAACTGGCCGATCCCCGGGGTGGCCACGAGCTCACCGTTCTCGACCAGCACCTGGCCTCGCAGCAGGACGATCTCAGGCGTCCCCGTCACCTCGGTCCCCTCGAAAAGGTTGTAGTCGATCTTCGAGTGATGCTCGGCCGCCGTGATCGTGTGCTTCCGGTCGGGGTCGAAGACGACGATGTCTGCATCGGAGCCCACCGCGATCGTCCCCTTCCTCGGGTAGAGCCCGAAGAGCTTCGCCGGGTTCGTCGACAGCAGCTCGACCATCCGGTTGAGCGAGATCCGCCCGGCGCGCACCCCGAACTCGTGGATCATGTGCAGCCGATTCTCGAGCCCGGGCCCGCCGTTCGGGATCTTCGAGAAGTCGTCGCGTCCCAGCGTCTTCTGGCCGTCCCAGAGGAACGCGCAGTGGTCGGTCGAGATGGCGGAGAGGACATCGTTGCGGACGGCGTTCCAGAGGACGTCCTGGTTCGCCTTGTCTCGCGGCGGGGGCGTGTAGACGTACTTCGCACCCTCGAAGTTCGGCTTCTCCAGATAGGTGTAGTCGACGAAGAAGTACTGCGTGCAGGTTTCGCCCCAGATGTCCCAGCCTTTCTCGCGGGCGAGCGCGATCGGCTCGACTGCCTCCTGACAGGAGACGTGGACGACGTAGAGCGGCGCCCCCGCGACGCGCGCGAGCTGGATCGCACGGTTCGTCGCCTCGCCCTCCGTCTCCGGCGGGCGGGTCAGCGCGTGCCAGTGCGGCTTGGTGTGGCCTGCCGCCAGCGCCTCCTTGACGAGCACGTCGATCGCATCGCCGTTTTCGGCGTGCACCATCACCAGTGCCCCTGAGTCGGCCGCGACCTGCATCGACCGGAAGAGCGTCTCGTCGTCGACCATGAGCGCGCCCTTGTAGGCCATGAAGAGCTTGTAGGAGGTCACGCCCTGGTCGGGCAGCCCGGCGAGCTCCTCGAGCGAGCCGCCCTCGTGGAGGTCGGTGATCGCCATGTGGTAGCCCATGTCGATCACCTGCTTGCCGTTCGCCTTCTCCCTCCAAGTCTCGAGGGCGGTCGCAAAGCTCTCGCCCTGCGGCTGGATGACGAAGTCGACGTGACAGGTCGTCCCGCCGAAGGCGGCCGCCGTTTGGCCCGACTCCACGTCGTCGATCGTGACCGTGCCGCCGAACGGCATGTCGAGATGCGTATGCGGGTCGATCCCGCCGGGGAGCACGTACTTGCCCGTGGCGTCGATGACGCGGTCGGCCTCGATGTCCAGCGACTCGCCGATGAGGGAGATCCGCTCGTTCTCGACGTACACGTCGCCGACGTAGTCGTCGGCCGCCGTGATCACGCGTCCTCCCTTGATCAGAACGGAACTCATTGCGGATCTCCCTCCTCGTAACTAGGGGCCGTAGGCCATCAGGCCCCGCCTTCCGTGACTTCCACCTGTTGAGCCTGCCAGTCCTCGCCCTTGACGTCGACACCGTCGTCCTCGAGCTCCTTGACGGCGTCCTCGGCGATGTCCGTGCGGTACGAGTCGTCGCTCGCCGGCTTCTTGATCACCTTGCCCTGAAGCGCGATCTCCTTCGTGATGTTCCAGGACTCGGGCTCCATGACGCCGATCCCCTTGGGTGCGGGCCAGATGAGCTTGTTGATCTCGTTCATCTGCCAGCGCTGGTGGCCTTCGCCGAGCGTCGGCCCGTTCTGGAGCACGATGTCCACGCACTTGTCCGGGTTGTCGCGGCAGTAGATCCAGCCGCGGAAGCTCGCCTTGAGGAAGCGCTTTGCGATGTCCTGGTTCTTCTCGTCGGCGATCCAGTCGCCCTTGACGAAGATGCCGTCCTCGAGCGCGCCTGTGCCGAGGTCGGACATCTTCATGACGTTCAGGTCCGACTCCTTGTAGAGCTTGCCGGTGTCCGGGTTCTTCGTCTCGAGCACCTGCGCGAGCTCGTTGTAGGTCATCGCAGCCGCAGCGTCGATGTCCCGCTTGAGGAACAGCTCCATGTCGAACGGCTGGGCCACGATCTCGGCGTCCTTCTGGGGATCGATGCCGTTCTTGTTCATCGCCGCGAAGAGCTTGTGCTCGTTGCCGCCGAGCCAGACGCCGACCTTCTTGCCCTTGAGGTCGGTGATCTGGTCGAGGCCGGAGTCCTTCCACGTGATCTCGGTCATGCCGGATCGCGTGAAGACCTGCCCGATGTTGACGATGTCCTGGCCCTTGTCCCGGGTGGCCAGGAGGCTGTCGAGCCAGTCGATGCCGAACTCGGCCTGTCCGCCGAGCACGACCTGCTCGGGGACGATGTCCGGGCCGCCCGGCCGGATGTCGACGTCCAGGCCCTCGTCCTTGTAATAGCCCTGGTCGAGCGCCGCGTAGTAGCCAGCGAACTGCGCCTGCACGACCCACTTCGACTGGAGCGTGACCTTGTCGAGGTCGCCGCCCGAACCTCCGCCGGCTTCTTCGTCGTCGCCGCCGCACCCGGCAAGCGCGAGCATCGCCACGGCCGCGAGTGCGGCCAGGAACCACCACCTGCTTCTGCGCATCAACTTCCCCTTTCCGTACCCGTCAGCGTTCCCCGCCGTCACTCCGCCGGCCCTCCCGTCGACGGAAGCCAGCCCATCGTGAGTCGCTCGACGGCCGCCACGGCGACATAGAACAGGATCCCGAGGATGCTTGCCGCCACGATCGCCGCCCACGCCTCGGTGAAAGCGAAGACCCCCGCCTGGCGCCGGATCTGGATTCCCAGCGCATCCTGCGACCCGCCGAAGTAGTCCCCCACGATGGCGCCGATCATCGCGAGTACGGTCGCGACCTTCAACCCCGTAAAGATGAACGGGAGGGCGTTCGGGAACCGGACGCGGCGGAAGACCGTCAGCTGGCCCGCTGCGTAGGAGCGCATCAGCTCGATCTGCTGCGGCCGCACCGACGTGAGGCCGCGGATCGTGTTGATCAGCACCGGGAAGAAGCACAAGACGGCGGCGATCACCATCTTCGAGGTCTGGTTGAGAGCGCCGAACCAGTTGTTCGTGATCGGCGCGAAGGCGATGATCGGGACGGCGTTCGCTGCGATCGCGAAGGGGAGCAGGGCGGCCGCGAGCGGCGGCCACCGCGCGAAGAGCATCGCCGCGAGGATTCCGGCCGAGCAGCCCAGCACCCAGCCGCCGACGGCCTCCTGGAACGTGAACCACGCGGCGCCCCAGAGCGTGTCGCGCTCAGTCCAGAGCGTCCGTGCGATGTCCGAGGGCGGAGGAAGCAGGAAGTTCTGCACGTCGAGGCCGCGGACGAGCCCCTCCCAGAGCGCGATGCCGGCGACGAAGACCACGACCGCCGGGAACCAGTCCCAGAGGCTGCGGCCCACCCGGGCCCCGAGCGTTCCACGCGGGATCGGTTCGACGACCGTCGTGCTCACAGGCCCTCCTCCGCGACGATGAACCGCTCCTCGTCCTCCGGCTCCTCGACCTCGAACCCGCCGCCCGTGCGCAGCAGCCGGCGGACCTCCCGAACCAGCTCGGCGAAGCGCGGCTCCTCGCGCGTCTCGAACCCGCGTGGCTGGGCGAGGTCGACGTCCACCGTGCCGACGATGCGTCCCGGGCGAGGAGACATGACGACGACGTGCGTGGAGAGGAAGACCGCCTCCGCGATCGAGTGGGTGACGAAGACGACGGTGCTGCCGCTCTGCTGCCAGATCCGCAGGAGCTCCAGGTTCAGGCGCTCACGGGTCATCTCGTCCAGCGCGCCAAACGGCTCGTCCATCAGGAGGAGCGGCGGGCGGAAGGAGAGGGCCCGGGCGATCGAGACCCGCTGCTGCATTCCGCCGGAGAGCTGCCACGGGTGGTGCTTCTCGAAGCCCTTGAGCTCGACGAGGTCGACCAGCTCCTGGACGCGCTCGCTCCGCTTCGTGCGGTCCCAGCGGAGGGTCTCCAGGGGCAGCGCGATGTTCTTCTCGACCGTGCGCCAGTCGAAGAGCACGGCGTCCTGGAAGACGATCCCGTAGTCGCGGTCGATCCGGGCCTGACGCGCGGTCTTGCCGTTGACGACGACCTCGCCGCCGCTCGGCTGGATCAGGTCCCCGACGATGCGCAGCAGCGTCGACTTCCCGCAGCCCGACGGCCCGATCAGCGAGATGAACTCCCCCGGGCGGACCTCGAGGTCGATGTCCTCGAGCGCGCGGACATGTCCCCGGCCGAACTCCTTCGAGACCTTGCGCAGCTCGACGACGCTCGCGCGCTCGTTCATGCGACGTGCTCCGGTGCCCGCCGGACAACGATCCTCTCCACGATGACGATGACCAGGAAGAACACGATTCCGAGCGCGGCCGCCACGAGGTTTGTCGCCCAGAGGTTCTCCGGCGTGGTCGAGTAGTACTGGTTGAAGTTGAGGATCGCGCCGCCGAGGCCGTCCTGCACCGAGGCCGGCAGCTCCCCGATGATCGCACCGACGACGCACGCCGTCGCCGAGATCTTGAACGCGGCGAAGAGGTACGGCAGCGAGGCGGGGAGCCGCAGCTTCCAGAGGATCTGGAGCGGGCTCGCGGCATACGAGCGCATCAGCTCGAGCGACCGCGGATCCACCGAGGTCAGGCCCCGGAGCGTGTTGATCGTGACGGGGAAGAAGGTGAGGTAGGCGGCGATCACGGAGACCGAGAACCAGTCCGGAAAGCCGCGCCCGCCCATCCAGACAACGACCATCGGCGCGATCGCGAGGATCGGGATCGTCTGCGAGGCGACGATGTACGGCAGCAGGCTCCGCTGCGCCAGCCGCGAGTGGGCGAGGCCGACACCGAGCACGAAGCCGATCGAGGCGCCGAGGGCGAAGCCGACGGCCGCTTCCTTGGCCGTGAAGAGCGCTGCATCCCAGAGCACGTCGATCAACAGCGGCCCGTTGCGTCTCGAGGGCTCGAACAGCTGCCCGACGATGACGTGGATGTGGGGGAAGGTCTTGTCGTCGACCACGAACGCGCCGATCTGGAGGCCCGTCCGCTCGCCGACCCACTTGAACCCCTCCCAGAGCGCGTAGAGGGCGACGAAGACGGCCGCCATCATGCCGAGCTGCCCGGCGGCGGACCGCCAGCGGGGTTCCCGGGGTTGCTGGGCGGCGACGGTCGCCATCACGAGACGTTAACGTCGCATGGTGGCGCGCCTCAACAACATCACGTTCGCCTGTGCGGAGCCGGTCGAGCTCGCGGAGTTCTGGCGCCAGGCCCTGGACTACGAGCACATCGAGACGCCCTCTGAGATCCTCGCGGAGGTCGAGAAAGCGATCGCCGCGGGCGAGCTCGACCCGACGGGTTGGGCGATGCTCGTCAACCCCGACGGCACCGGGCCGCGGCTCCTCTTCCAGCGGAGGCCGAAGGGCCCGACGACCGAGATCCCCATCCATCTCGACCTCCATGCCGACGACCGGCCCGCCGAGGTCGACCGGCTCGTCGGCATCGGGGCGATCGTCGTCGAGGAGCGCTCGCAGAAGATCGGACCGCACGAAGAGTTCTGGACGGTCATGAAGGACCCAGAGGGCAACGGGTTCTGCGTCTCGTGAGCCCGCTCGATCCCAGCCGGACGGTTGCGGAGCTGAAGGAGCTCCGCGAGCTCACGGGCAACGAGGAGGGCGCGCAGCGGGTCGCCTGGACGGACACATGGGTTCAGGCCCAGGAGTGGATGGCCTCCAAGCTCGAAGGAACCGGCGCCGAGATGGAGTTCGACGAGGCGCGGAACCAGTGGTGGACGCTTCGCGGGCGCTCGGGGAAGGAGCTTTTGCTCGGCGGTCACCTCGACTCCGTGCCGAACGGCGGCTGGCTCGACGGCGCGCTCAACGTCGTAGCCGGCTCCGAGGTGCTGCGGCGGATCGCGGAGGAAGGCGAGCCGCCGGTCACCGTCCGGCTCGTCAGCTGGGCCGACGAGGAGGGCGCGCGCTTCGGCCGCTCGCTCTTCGGCTCCTCCGCAGCCGCCGGGTCGATGCGGGACAAAGACGAGCTCCGCCAGCTCACGGATCGCGACGGCGTTTCGCTGCCCGACGCGATCGGCGCGCACGGCGTCGAGCTCGACCGAGCGACCGACTCGGGGCGCCAGCTGGAGAACGCGGCCGCCTACCTCGAGCTGCACATCGAGCAGGGGCCGGTGCTGGAGTCGCTGGATCTCCCCCTGGGCGCGGTGCTCGGCACCTTCGGCGTCGAGCGGCACCGTGTGATCTGGCGTGGCCAGGCCGCGCACGCGGGCTCGACCCCGATGGATCAGCGGCGGGACGCTCTCGCCGGCGCCTCGAAGCTCGCGCTCGAGCTCAGGCACATCGCCGCGCGGGCGGGGGGAGGCGCGGTCTGCACCTCGGGCGGCGTCGTCTGCTCACCGGGGATCGTCACCTCGGTCGTCGAGACCGCCGACCAGCTCCTGGATCAGCGCCACCTCGACGCCGACACGCTCGCGGCGATGCTCGAGGACGCGAAGCAGCGAAGCAGGGCGTTCGCCGAGGAGGAGAACCTCGAGGTCGAGTTCGAGCGAATCTGGAACATCGAGCCAATCCTCTTCGACGAGCGGCTCGTGCAATTCGCGGACGAGGCGATCACCGAGGTCGCGGGCCGGTCGCGCCGGCTGCCGAGTGGCCCGCTCCACGATGCGGCGGAGGTCTCTCGGGCCGGAATTCCGACCGTGATGGTCTTCGTGCAGAGCCTCCGCGGTCTCTCGCACACGAAGCTCGAGGACACGAAGGAGGAGCACATCGAGCTCTCGGTACAGGCGCTCGACGGGCTCGCCTCGAAGACGCTCGACTGGCTCGCCGCGGACTAACCCGTCCGCCACTTCGTGCCGATAAGCACGGGCATGGACGAGCCGCACGTCCAGCACCTCATCCGCCGCTCCGCGGAGTACGGCGGCAGGATCGGCCCGGTGGCACTCGCCGCCGGGGCGGGTGGGTTCCTCGTCTGGCTGATCGCTCTCGACGCCTCGCCGGCGATCCGCGAGGTCGGCTGGCTCGTCGGCCTCTGCGGGATGCTCGTCGCGCTCCCGGCGGCGTTTGCCTCCGCGCTCCGCCTGCGCGACGGCCGCGCCTACGCGGGCCGCCGCTTGGTTACGGCCGCGCTCGGGATCGTGATCCCGGCCGTGCTCGCCTTCCTCGTCATCTCATTCATCTGGAGCTAGGACTCGCGGAGCGGCTCCGAGAGCCGCTCGCGGTGCCGAATCGCGAAGGCGAGAGTCGCGATCGCGGTCAGCACGAAGCCGGTCAGGACGAAGACGTCGGCGAGGTTGAACGCGATCGGCGCGTACTCGATCGGGTCCGGGATCCCCGGCCAGAGGGCAAGCGAGGCGAGGTTCCCGGCGGCCCCTCCGGCGAGGACCCCGCCGGCCGCGGCGATCGAGACGGACCGCGTCGCCAGGATCGCGGCGGCCCAGACGGACGCGAACACGACGACATAGGCGGCGTACGCCGGCGAGCGCAGGTTGAAGTAAGTGGCGTCGACGGCCGCCTTGTGCCCGAGGTCGATGGCGGCGACGAGCGTCGCCGTCAGTGCAAACGCAGCCGCCGGCCGGGACATGCCGTAACCCTAGAACGAACCTCTCAAGACAGGCGAACGAGCACCACGCCAGCGGCCAGCAGCCCGACGCCGAAAAGCCGGACCGGCGTGATCGGGTTCTCCGGGAAACCGACCCAGCCGAAGTGATCGACGAGGAGTGAGGCGATCGCCTGGCCGGCGAGGATCAGCGCGACGAGCGTCGCGGCGCCCAGCTTCGGCGCCGTGACGATCGAGCCGACGACGTAGAAGGCGCCGAGGAGGCCGCCCGTCCAGACCCACCACGGCGCGTCGCCGGCCCGGTCCGGCCATCCGCGTTGGGCGACGAGCACCGCGACGAGCAGAGCCGCGGCACCGACGAGGAACGAGACGAAGGCCGCGCGCATCGAGCCCCCGACCCAGTGGGCGAGCTGCGCGTTGATTCCGAACTGGATCGGCAGCATGGCGCCCGCCAGCAGGGCGAAGAGGAGGTAGCTCCAGATTGCCACCGCGCTGCTTTCAAGGGAAAATGGCGGTTTCCCTTCCCGGCTCGCGAGGAGGCTCCATGCTCGACTTCGGCGTCACCGTTCTGCCCGACCCGCCCCAGTCGCGCTTCTTCGAGCTCATCGAGCTGACCGAGCAGCACGGGTTCCAGTACGCGTGGACGTACGACTCGCACATCCTCTGGCAGGAGTCGTACGCGACCCTGCCGGTCGCTGCGAGCCGAACCGAGAAGGTGAAGCTCGGCCACTTCGTGACGAATCCGGGCATCCGCGACCCGACGATCACGGCCAGCTGGTACGCGACGATGCAGGACCTCTCGAACGGCCGGATGGTGATGGGGATCGGCCGCGGCGACTCCTCCCGGCGCGTGGTGGGACTGAAGCCCGTGCGCGTGGCCGAGTTCGAGAGGCGCTGCCGGATGATCAAGGACCTGATGAACGGCCGCCCGGTGGAGTGGAACGACAAGGAGCTCCAGCTCGAGTGGGCCAAGGACCTGCCCGAGATCCCGATGTGGATCGCCGGCTATGGGCCGAAGGCGCTCGCCGTCGCCGGCCGTGTGGCCGACGGCGTGATCATCCAGCTCGCCGACCCGCAGATCATCCAGTGGATCATGGACACGGCCCGAAAGGCCGCCGAGGAGGCCGGGCGCGACCCGTCCGAGCTCAAGTGCATCGTCGGCGCGCCGAGTCACGTCTCCGACGACCTCGCCGACGCGCGGGAGCAGGTTCGCTGGTTCCCCGCCATGGTCTCGAACCACGTCATGGATCTGATCGAGCGCTACGGCTGGGACTCGGAGATTCCCACCGCGCTCACGGACTTCGTCAAGGCACGGAAGTTCTACGACTACAAGGAGCACAGTCGCGTCGGTGCGGCCCACGGCGGGTTCGTGACGGACGAGATCTGCGACCGGTTCTGCGTGCTCGGCAACGTCGAGCAGATCACCGCCAAGCTTCGGGAGCTTGAATCCGTCGGCGTCGACCAGTTCAATATCTACCTCATGACGCACGGACAGAAGGAGACCCTCGAGGCCTACGGCACCGACGTCATCCCGGCGTTCCAGCAGGTCCCCGCCTGATGGCGCAAGAGGTCCGCATACCGGGAAGCGAGGGCACCGCCAAGATCAGGAGTCTCTGGGCGGTTGCACTCCTGCCGCTGATCACGCTCGCGATCTACTACTTCTACTGGTGGTACCAGATCAACCGGGAGATGGTCGATTACGGCCGGGGGAAGGGATCGAAGGAGCTCGGTGACAGCCCCGGCACCTCGCTCCTCGCGGTGACGCTCGGCGCGCTCATCGTCGTCCCGGCGCTCGTCTCGACGTACAGGGGGTTCAAGCGTGTGCAGGCGGCTCAGCGTCTCGCAGGCCTGGAGGTGCTGAACGGCTGGATCGCCCTCATCCTCTACCTGGTGATCTGGCCGGCGTTCCCCGCCTACGTTCAGAGCGGTCTGAACGGCGTCTGGGAGCGCGAGGGCCGGACGGCGGAGGCCCAGCCGGTCGAGGCCGCCTAGAGGGTTTACACCGCCCGGACGTAGAGCCGCGCGAGCTGCGCGAGAATCGCCTCCTCGGGCGAGGCGACGAACTCGGCCGCGCGGAGCAGGGAACGGGTGCCGTCGATCGCCTCGTCGTCGCTCGGATCCGCGAGCGCGACGACCGGGAGGCCGCGGACGAAGCCGATCGGGAGGCTGCGAAAGGTTCGGGCCAGGTCGGCGGGGAGCAAGCGGGCGGCCGAGGGGTCGACGGGCAGGGCGGCAACGTCCACGAAAGGCAGACCGCGCTGCTCCGCCACGAGCCTCACGACGTCGGCCGGCGTCACGAGCCCGAGCTCGATCAGCACCTCGCCGAGGCGCTTGCGCTCCCGCCGGGCGGTCGAGAGGGCGAGGTCGATCTCGGCCTTGGCCAGGAGGCCGGCCTCAGTGAGCAGCTCGCCGAGCGGCTCTCGCCGCGCTTCGCGGACGCGCTGGGCGAGCAGGTCTCCGAGGACGCCCTGGACGCCGATCGAGTCGGGCGAGACGAGCATGAGCTCGGGCGAGACGTCCCGCCGGACGGGTGCCGGCGCGGGCTCGGTGAGCGTGCGCGCGTGGTCGAGCCTCGCCCGGAGCCCGGTGCCGAACTCCGGCGGGCTGACGTACTCCTCGTCGAGCGAGGGTGCCGCTGTCGAAAGCTGGGGCCGCATTCGTTCGCTCTGACTGTAGGAAGGCGCCGCGGTCAAGGCGTCCCCCTTTCCAGGGACATCGCCGTAGAACTCGTTTCAGGATGTGGCTCGTCGCCAGGGTGCGATGGGTGGATGCCAGGCCCGGACGCAGACCGCGTCCATATCGATGGGATATGGGCGCGGTTGAGGACGTCGCCTGGCGCCGCCCAGCGCGGCCTGGCGGCACAGCGCTCATTCTGGAACGAGTTCTTAACCCACGCCCAACACGAGCCGGCGTAGCATCTAGTCCAATGAGGACTAGTCGCGCCGTTCGTCCCCGCACGACTGGGCTGACGACGACCGAGTTCGCCGTCCTGACGGTGCTCACGGTCGAGACGCAGGACCGGGCGGTCTCGGGCTACGACCTGCTCAAGATCGTCGAGCGCTCGGTCGGCTACATCTGGAAGCCGACCAAGAGCCACATCTACGCCGTGCTCCCGCGGCTCGTCGAGCGGGGACTGGCCACCCGCCGGGCGGCTCCCGGGACGCGCGGTCCGGATCGCCAGCTCTACCGCGTGACCCCGAAAGGGGAGCGAATCGCGCGCGCCTGGCTGGAAGAGCCGGTGCCGGGCGACCAGGACCTGTTCTTCCTCAAGGTGTTCTACGGCGGCCTGATGAGCCGGGAGGCGCTCGTCGCCCACTATCGCCGGTACCGGGAGGACCGGCAGGCGTTGCTCGACGAGCTCCGCGAGCTCGAGCCGACGAACACCCGCACCGGTCACGACTACCACCACTACTTCCTGCTTCGGCTCGGGATCGAGCACGCGGAGCACGAGATCCGCTGGGCCGACGAGACCCTGGAGGAGCTCCTGTCATGAAGCGCGCTGTTGCGATCATCGCGGGCGCCGTGTGCGCCGCCGCGGCCGGGGCTCAGCCGGCCGCGGGCCCGAACGGGAGCTGGGCAGGGACGGCGCAGTTCACGCGCGGCGGCGGCGCGCAGCCGTTCGTCCTGTCGGTCGAGCTGCGTGGGCGCCGCGCCGTCGTGGCGTTGGGCGCCGGGCATCCTGCGCGGACGGAGGCGGCTGCACGGGTCGTCCGCGGGCGGGTACGGATCTCGCTTCCGGGCCGGCCGTGGCCGCTCGTGCTCGACGGGCGTATGAGGGGCCGGACGCTCTCGGGCACCCTTCGCCAGGGCCCGGTACGCGGCCGTTTCCGGCTCCGCCGGCGGGCGCCGCTCGAGGCCGGCTCCCTCGGCCTCTACCGCTCCGCGAGCGGGGAGGCCCTCGGCGTCGTCCAGGCGATGGGCCCGCGCGTCGCCGTCCGCTACTCGAGCGGCGAGATCCGTGCGCTCTACCCGAGCCGTGCTGGTCGCTACGTCGTGGGCGCGGGCCTGGGCACACGGAATCCGACGGCCGGGGAGGCGACCTTCACGCGCGCCGGCGCGACGTATCGGGGCGAGCCGGCCACCCGCGTCGCGCTCCGTCAGGAAGAGGTCTGGGTCCGCAGCGGCAGCGTGTCCCTCGCCTGCACGCTCACCATCCCGCCCGGGACCGGTCGCCGGCCGGCGCTCGCGTTCGCCCACGGCGCCGGGGAGGCGCCGCGGTCCTTCAACCTCATCCAGGGGCTGCACGCGAATCACCTCGGCCTCGTCACCCTCCTCTGCGACAAGCGGGGCGTCGCACAGTCGAGCGGGACGTACCCGGGCGAGTTTCCGAGCGCCGCAGTCGTCGGCCGGTACGCGCGAGACGTCGAAGCGCAGGCCCGGTTCCTCGCCGCTCAACCGGAGGTCGATCCGGCAAGGATCGGCATCGCCGGTGCCAGCCAGGCCGGCTGGATCATGCCGCTCGCCGCGAGTCGCGAGCCGGCGATCCGATTCATGCTCGGGCTCGTCTCGCCGACGCTGACCCAGGGCGAGACCGACCTCTGGGCGAACCTCAACGACCACGGCCGGTCGCTGCCGGCGCGCACCGACGAGGACATGGAGGGGGAGGTCCGCCGCACCGGGCCGAGCGGCGTCGATCCGATGCCCGCGATCCGCGCACTCCGCGTCCCCGCCTTCTGGCTCTGGGGCGGCAAGGACCGCACCGTCCCGTCTCGGCTCTGCGCCGAGCGGCTCGACCCGGTCGCGCGCGAGCCCGGGCGGGACCTCTCCTACCGGATCTTCCCCGGCGGGACGCATGGGCTGATCCTCACGGCGAACGGCCTGCTGGACGAGCAGGCGCGTTCCAGCACGTTCGTGGAAGGACTCTTCCCGGCGATCCGCGAGTGGCTCGCGGCGCGCGGGCTCACCGGATAGCGCGCGGAAGCTGGAAGGGCAGCAGGGCGAGGCACGCGATCTCCCGGGCCAGGAGCCCGAGCGGGCGCGGCGCGTCGGCGCCCTCGACGCGGAGCCGGATCCCGCTCCCGCGCAGCGCGGCGCGCATCAGCGCCTCGACCCGCAGCCGGTGCCAGCTCGAGGTCACGACCACGAGCTCCCGGGCGCCGAGCTCGCGGGTCTTCCCCGCCACGTTGGCGGCGTTCTCGGCCGTGGAGTGCGAGTCCGCCTCGGGGATCAGCTCCACCTCGGGCCCGCTCCAGGCGCCGAGCATGAGCTCGGCCTCCGGAAAGCCGGAGAGGATCACCGTGTCTGCGCTCGACGCCAGCTCCTGCGCTCGCGCGAGCCGCGCCGCGCAGATCGCGTGCAGCTCGGCGTGACCGCGCCGCGAGTAGCCGAGGACGGCCAGAACGCGGCCGGTCACGAACGGCGGCGGCGAAGCACCTCGGCGGTGATCAGCGTGCCGGCCACGGTGAGGACGAGCACGAGCGCCTTCTTGCCCTGGAGCTTCGACTCGCCGCCGGCCCGTTCGCGCATCTCGACCGGGAACTCGTCCACGCTGAGCCCCTCCTCGTGGAGGCGCAGAACCGCCTCGACCTCGGGCGCGCCGCTCGTGTAGGGGCGCGCCAGGATCGGCATCGCGCGCGCGTTCACCGCGTACATGCCGCTCGTCGCGTCGTGGAATGGTCGGTCGAGGACGACCTCGATCGAGCGGCGAAGGAGCCCGGTTCCGAGCCGTCGTGCGGGAGACGTCTTGTAGCGCTCGCGCGAGAAGCCGTTGCCGCCCGCGGTGGCGTAGCGGGACCCCACGGCGACGTCCGAGCGTCCCGAGCGGACGACCTCGATCAGCTTGCGTAGCTCCTCGACCGGATGCTGCCCGTCCGCGTCGACCCGCCCGCAGTACGCATACCCGTGCTCCGCGGCGTAGCCGTAGCCCGCCGCGATCGCCGCGCGGAGCCCCCGGTTCTCGCCGAAGGAGAGGACCTCGGCGCCGTCCTCGCGGGCGATGTGCGCCGTCCGGTCGGTGGAGCCGTCGTCGACGACGAGGATGTCGGCGTCGGGGAGCTCCTGCCGGAGCTCGAGCAGGACGGCCGGGAGATTCTCTTCCTCGTTCCAGGCCGGGATGAAGACCAGCGTGTCGCTCTTCTTCGTCACGCGGCGGCCCCTCGCTCGACCGGCAGGCCCGCGCGCATCCAGTCCTTCTTGCCGGCCGCGTAGTGGCGGACGTTTCGGTACCCGAGCGCGACGAGGCGCTCGCCGACCTGCACCGAGCTGTCGCACTCGAGGTCGACGCAATAGACGACGACCTCCGTGTCCAGGTCGGGGATCCGGCGGGACGCGCGGTCGTCGACCCACTCGAGGGGGATGTTCACGGCGCCGGGGAGGCGCGACCTCGCGTACGACATGGGGGCGAGCGCGTCGACGAGCACGAAGTCGTCGCCGCCCTCGATCTTCGCGCGCAGCTCCTCCCGCGTGATCGTCGGCAGCGTCGTCATCGACCTCAGCTTGCCTGCGACAGCTCCTGCGCCGCCTCCTCGAACCTGGCCGTATGGACGTCTACGTCGGCCTCGGTCGTCGCCGGCGACATCAGCGCCATGTTGTGGAAGGGCGTCATCAGGATCCCGCGGTTGAGCAGGTAGAGGTGGATCAGCCGATCCAGCTCGGGGTCGCCGCCGGCCGCCGCTTCGGCGCCGTTGCGCGGGCGCTCCGGCCTGAAGAGGTACTCGACGCGGCAGCCGAGGCGGGTCACGTGCCACGGGAGCACGTACCGCTCGATCGCGTCCGCGACACCGGACTCGAATCGCTCGCCGAGGCCGATCATCCGCTCGAACGCCTCGTCGGTCAGCACCTCGGCCAGCGTCGCGCGCATCGCGGCGAGCGAGAGGACGTTCGCGGCTGCCGTTCCGCCGATCCCGCCGACGTCGGCGCGCTCGTCGGTCGGCAGCATCGCCTCCAGCCGTGATGCGACCTCCTCGGAGAAGCCGTAGGCGGCAGCGGGGATCCCTCCCGCGATCGGCTTTCCGATCGTGAGCAGGTCCGGCTCGAGTCCGTAGGCGGCCGTGTACCCGCCCGGCCCGGCACAGATCGTGTGGGTCTCGTCGACGATCAGCAGGGTTCCCGTCCCGCGGGTCGCTTCCCGGAGCGCGTCGTGGAAGCCCGGCTCCGGAAGGACGATCCCGATGTTCGTGAGCGCGGGCTCGGTCAGGACGCAGGCGACGTCGCCGTGGGCGAGCTCCCGCTCGAGCGCCTCGACGTCGTTCCACTCGACGACCCGCGTGGTCTCGGAGAGCGGAACCGGCGGCCCGACGCTCCCTTCGCGCTCGACGACCTCTCCGTCGCTGAGTGTCGCGAAGGTCTCGTCGACCGTGCCGTGGTAGCACCAGTTGAAGACGAGGATCTTCAGCCGGCCCGTCAGCTCGCGCGCGAGCCGGATCGCGAACCGGTTGGCGTCCGTCGCCGTCAGCGCGAACTGCCAGCGGGGAAGGCCGAACCGGCGGGCGAGCTCACTGCTGACTGCGAGCGCGTCCTCGCTCGGCAGCATCAGCGTGATCCCGCGACGCGCCTGCTCCTCCAGTGCCCGGACCGTCGGCTCGGGCGCGTGGCCGGTCATCGCGGCCGTGTCGCCGAGGCAGAAGTCGACGTACTCCAGGCCGTCGACGTCACGGAAGCGCGCGCCGCTCGCCTCGGCGGCGAAGACGGGGAAGCCGCCCGCCCAGCGAACCATCCACGGCATCGGCACCCCCTGGAGCAGCGACGCACGGGCCCGGCGGGCGAGCTCGAGGGACCGTGGATGCTCGCGCTCGAACCGCTCGAGCTCTCTGGCGAGAAGCGCACCCGTGTCCACGGCGCAAGTCAATCACCGGGCTACCTACGATGGCCGCGTGACCGTCAAGACGTTCGGCCGGGTGGTGGACGAACGGAGCCTCCGCCAGCTCGAGCGCTGCATGGAGGCGGGCGACGCCGAGTTCGGCGTGCTCTGCGCCGATCACCACCCGGGCTACAGCCAGCCGATCGGCGGCGGGATCGCGTACGAGAACTACGTCTCGCCCTCGGGCGTGGGGTACGACATCGGCTGCGGAAACAAGGCTGCGCGGACGGACCTGACCCGGGCGGATCTCGAGGAGCGCGGAGGCGTGGAGGCCGTCATGCAGGAGATCGCGAGGCGGATCTCCTTCGGGATGGGCGTCCCGGCCAGGGAGCGCGTCGACCACCCCGTGCTCGAGAAGATCAGCCGGGCGGACTTCGCGCCGCAGCGCAAGCTCCACAAGCTCGCCGTCGAGCAGCTCGGCACCGTCGGCTCGGGGAACCACTACGTGAACGTGATGGAGGACGAGGAGGGCCACGTATGGGTCGGTGTCCACTTCGGCTCGCGCGGCTTCGGCCACAAGACGGCCTCCGGCTTCCTCGCGCTCGCCCGAGGTCTGCCGTTCGAGGAGCGGGCGAAGGAGGGCGGAATGGACTCGCCGCCCGTCCTCTTCGAGGCTGATTCCGACCTGGGCGAGTCGTACATCGCGGCGATGCAGCTCGCGGGTGAGTACGCGTACGCCGGCCGCGACGCGGTAGTCGCGAAGGTGCTGGAGATCCTCGGCGCCGAGGCGACCCACGAGGTGCACAACCATCACAACTTCGCGTGGCGTGAGGAGCACTTCGGAAGGCCGTTCTGGGTGATCCGCAAGGGGTGCACGCCGGCCTGGCCGGGCCAGGAGGGCTTCGTCGGCGGCTCGATGGGCGACGAGTCCGTGATCCTGGAGGGAGTCGCCGGCGACGAGGCCGTGGAGTCGCTGTTCTCCACGGTTCACGGCGCCGGCAGGGTGATGAGCCGATCACAAGCGGCCGGGCGGTTCCGGCGCAGGACGGTGCGGCGGGACGGCAAGAAGGTCAGAGTCGAGCAGCAGGTGAAGCCGGGCGTCGTCGACTGGCCGGCGGTGCAGCATCGTCTCCGGGAGCAGGGGATCGTGCTGATCGGCGGCGGCGCCGACGAGGCCCCCGAGGTCTACAAGCGCCTCCCAGACGTGCTCGCCGCCCACGCCGGGTCGGTGCGGGTCACGCACACGCTCCGCCCTCTCGGGGTCGCGATGGCCGGCCGGGAGGTCTACGACCCCTACAGGGACTGACGTCGCGGGAGCACCCGGCGGAGACCGCCGACGAGCAACGCGATTCCCGCCGCCAGGCCGAGCGCGACGGCGAGGGCGAGCAGCGGGCGCTGCTCGAAGATCCGTCCGCCGAAGTATCCGAGGAGCACCGCGTAGAGCGCCCAGACCACCGCGGCAATCGCCGTGAAGAACGCGAACAGCGCGTAGCGGAACCCGGTCAGGCCGCTCGTGAACGTGGCGCCCGTGCGCCCTCCGGGAATGAACCGCGCGACGACGAGGATCAAGCCGCCCCGCCGGCGGAGCTGGCGGCAGGCCCACTGGACGCCACGGCGTCCGTACGGCCCGTCGAAGAAGCGGCGCTGCGCGGGTCGGCCCCCGAACCGCCCCAGCGCGTACGACCCCGAGTCTCCGACGAAGGCGCCGGCGGCTGCCGCGGCGAGGACCGCCGGCAGCGCGATCGCCGGCTCGACCGCGGCGAGCACGCCTGCGGCGATCGCCACAGACTCGCTCGGCAGAACCGGGAACACGGCGTCCCCCGCGGCGATCGCGAACAGGATCAGGTAGGCGATCGGCGGCTGGGCCAGGAGGTCGTACACGATGCCCATGGCTCCAGCATGCCCATCCTGGGCTTGCCTACGCGTACTGCTAGTTGGGCTTGCCGGCCATGGCCCAGATCGCGACGACGTAGGCGGCGAGCATGACGATCGAGAGCACGAGGGTCGCGCGCAGCAGGCCCGAGCCCTTGCCCTTCCGCAGCCTGTAGGCGCCGATGCCTCCGACGACGAGCGAGACGAGGAGGACGAGCCCGCCGAGGTCGGCGACGGCAAAGCCGATCCCGAGCCAGGTCGGATGGAGGCGCTCGGGGACGTCCTCCCAACCTTCCTTGGAGTAGATCCACCCGGCGCCGATCCGCATCAGGAACCAGCCGGGAAGCGCGATCGCGAGCAGCGACCAGTAGCCGAGACGGAGCCAGCGCGCATCTCCCCGGGCGAGGGCCAGCGCGCCCGCCCCCGCGAAGAGCCCGCCGACCAGCGTCATCGCGCCGAGGACGTGGACGAAGAGCGGCAGGTTCTGCTCGTCGGGCCGGACGGCGGCGAAGAGCGCGCTCATGCGCCGGGCTTCCAGACCATGTCGGCGATGATCAACAGCACGACGGCGGTGGTGAGCGCCTGGAGCCAGACGCCTCTCGACGCCCTGTTGAGCGCGAGCAGCTCGGCGTCCGGCCCTGCCCGGCCCGCCGCCTGGAGCTCCTGCGCCTTCCTCACGCCGTCGCGGAAGGCCTCGTCCGTGCGCCGGCCGAGCGCGGCAGCGACGAGCCAGAGGACGATCGCCGCGATGATCCACGGATCCCAGATGTCGTAGCCGCCGACCGAGAAGGCGAGCCAGACGCCGAGGATGATCGTCCCGCCCATGCCGATCCCGACCACCGCGCCGCCCAGCCGGCTCAACGGCCCGAAGCGCAACGTGCCCTCCGGCGTGTCGGTGCCTCGCACGGCGACGATGAGCAGCCAGAAGACGGCGATTCCGGCCACGAGACAGAACGCGCTCAGGACGTGGAGCGCCAGGATCCAGCTGTCGAAGGACAATGCGCGATCCTACGCGGCGCCGGTCTCCTAGCGGCTGGCGGCGGCGTGCTGCCCGGCGAGGTCGACGGCGACGACGAAGATCAGCGAACCGGCCCAGAAGTTCACGGGATCGGTCGTCAGCGGCTCGCTGTCGCCGACGAGGTCCCAGATCAGCCAGACGAAGAACCACAGCAGCGTCATAGGGCTCGAATACCAGAGGGGCCGGACGAAGGCCCTGAGCAATCGCGGAAAAGCCGGATCCGAGATCCGGGGAGGCGCGGATGCCCGGCGGCCTCGCCGCCTGGATGCTTGGAGGGAGATGAGTGTGACCGTTCTCCAGCGGCAGCCCCGGGCGCTTCGGCGTCGACCGGGCGACCGGACGTGGCGCCGCTGGACGGTCGCTTGGCTGGGCGGCGCCGGGCTCGGAGTCCTGAACGGAGCAGTCCGTGAGGTGCTCTATGCCGATCGCGTCGGCGACCGGACCGCGAACCAGATCTCGGCGGCCACGCTCGTGCTGCTGCTCGCCGCCTACTTCCGTGAGCTGGACCGGCGCTGGCCGATCGCCACGGCCCATGAGGCGCGCGAGATCGGCGCGACCTGGGCGGCGCTGACGGTCGGCTTCGAGTTCCTGTTCGGCCACTACGTCGACGGTGACTCGTGGTCAGAGCTCCTCGAGAACTACGACCTCACCGGCGGGCACCTCTGGATCCTCGTGCTCGCCTGGATCGGGGTCGGGCCGTCCGTGATCCACGCCGCGCGCCTGAGGCGCACGGTCAGAAACGAAGGAGGCAGGTCATGAAGCGGATCGTCGTCGCAACGGATGGAAGCGCCGGGGCGCGGGAGGCGCTCGAGCAGGGGCTGGAGCTCGCGGCCGAGCTCGACTGCGAGGTCTCGGTCGCCTTCGTGCGCCATGCTCCGTCGGGATTCCTCGGTGCGCCGTACTACCAGGACGTCGTCACGGAAGAGGCGCAGCATGCCCGCGCCGTCATCGCGGACGCCAGGGTCTACGCGGAGCGCTTCGACATCGAGCCGGACTACGAGGTGCTGGAGGGAGACCCCGCCGAGGCGATCCTCGACTTCGCGGAAGCACGAGACGCCGACCTGATCGTCGTCGGCTCTCGCGGCCTCGGCCGCGTCGCCGGCGCCGTCCTCGGCAGCGTCTCGAAGGACATCGTCCACCGCGCCGACCGGCCGGTGCTCGTGGCGAAGGCGCGCGTCGCCGTCGCTGCTCGGTAGTTCTCCGCATCCGAGAGCGGCGTCGCTACGGATGGCGGCGCCGCACCCTGGGGCGACCCTTCGACGCATGACAGGCCCGCTTCACGTTCTCGTCGCCGGCGCCGGAGTCGCAGCGCTCGAGGCCACGCTCGCTCTCCGCGCCCTGGCCGAGGAACGTGTCGACGTCGAGGTGCTCGCGCCCGACGACGACTTCGTCTACCGGCCGATGTCCGTCGCCGAGCCGTTCGCGAAGGGCGAGATGCGGACGTATCCCGTCTCGCGACTCGTGGAGCTGGCCGGCGGCCGGCTGACGCCCGGAACCCTCTCCGGTGTCGACCTGGACCGTCGCCTTGCCACGACCGCGGACGGACGACAGCTGCCGTTCGACGTGCTGGTCCTCGCAATCGGCGCCCACGCGCGCGAGGGCGTACCCGGCGGCCTGACGTTCCGTGGTGCCGACGACCGCGAGCCTCTCGCGGAGGCGATCCACGATGCCGCTGTCGGAGTCTCGGGCTCCCTGACCTTCGCGCTTCCAACACTCGCGGCCTGGCCGCTCCCGCTCTACGAGCTGGCGCTGATGGCCAAGGCCGAGCTCGAGGACCGGGGCGCAACCCAGGTTCAGATCGAGATCGTGACGCCCGAAGCGAAGCCGCTCGCCGTCTTCGGCCGCCAGGCCTCCGACTCGATCGCGTCGCTGCTCGAGACGCGCGGCATCGCCGTGCGGACGCTCACCACGCCGGTCGTCTTCCGCGACGGCGCGCTGGTCGTCGTCCCGGGCCGGGCGCTCCGGACGCAGCAGGTGATCTCGGTGCCGGTGCCCGAAGGGCGCCGGATCCCCGGGATCCCGCAGGACGCCCGCGGCTTCGTCCGTGCCGAGGACGACGGGAGAGTCGACGGCCGGGACGACCTCTTCGCCGCAGGCGACATGACGGCTTTCCCGATCAAGCAGGGCGGCCTGGCGGCACAGCAGGCGGATGCCGCAGCCGAGTCGATCGCCGCGCTCGCCGGCGCGCCGATCGAGCCCCGTCCGTTCAAACCTGTCCTGCGCGGCCTCCTGCTCACCGGCCTCAGCCCGCGGTTCCTCCGCGCCGGCGTGCTGGACGACTCGTCCACCGTCGACATGGAGCCGCTCTGGTGGCCGCCCGGCAAGATCGCCGGCCGCTACCTCGCGCCCTTCCTCGCCCAGCACATCGGGCTCTCTTCGGAGCCGCCGCCGGAGCTCCTGACCGCCGGGGCACGCGCGGTCGACGTCGAGCTGGAGCGCACGGAGGGCGCCTGGGTGCAAAGCTGACGTCCGTGGCAACACCGGCGGCAGCCGTACGGGACGTGATCCTGCGGGACGGGACGACGCTGAGGCTGAGGCCGCCGGCCGCGGCCGACACCGATGCACTCGTCGAGTTCCTGAACGGCCTCACCCGCGAGAGCGTCTACTACCGCTTCCACGGATTTCCCACCATCGACGACAAGCTGGTGTCGGCGTTCGTCGACCCGGACTGGCACGAGAGCGGCCATCTCGTCGGCGAGCTCGGCGGCCGGATCATCGCGCTCGCCAGCTACGTCCGCCTCCGCGACCCGTCGGCCGCCGAGGTTGCCTTCGTCGTCGCGGACGACTTCCAGCGCCGCGGGATCGGCACGCGGCTTCTCGAGCAGCTCGCCGAGCGCGCCGGCGCCGTCGGGATCGAGCGCTTCATCGCCGAGGTGCTCCCCGAGAACAGCCAGATGCTGCACGTCTTCGCGGCGGTCGGATTCGAGGTCAGGCGAAAGCTGGAAAGCGGGACGGTGGAGGTCGAGTTCCGGATCGCGCCGACCGAGGCGTACCTCGATCACGTCGACGAGCGCCACCACCTCGCCGCTGTGGCGTCCCTGCGGCCGTTCTTCGCCCCAGCCAGCGTGGCCGTGCTGGGAGCCTCGCGCCGGGCTGCGTCGATCGGGGGCCTACTCTTCCGCAACATCATCGCCGGCGAGTTCGGGGGCGTCGCCTACCCCGTGAACCTCGCGGGCGACCCCGTCGCCGGCGTCCGGGGCTACCGGACCGTCGAGGAGCTTCCCGAGACCCCGGATCTCGCGGTCGTCTGCCTCCCCGCCCGCCACGTCCTCGCCGGCGTCGAAGACGCCCTCGAGCGCGGCACCCGCGCGATCTGCGTCATCTCCGCCGGCTTCGCCGAGATCGGCGAGGAGGGTCGAGTGCGCCAGGACGAGCTCCTGGCGCTCGTCCGCTCCTACGGTGGGCGCCTCGTCGGCCCGAACTGCCTCGGGCTCGCGGTCTCGGCGCCCCGGCTCAACGCGACCTTCGGGCCGCGCGCGCTGCCGCCCGGACCCGTCGCCTTCTCGTCGCAGAGCGGCGCACTCGGGCTCGCACTCCTCGAGCGGGCGAACGAGCGCGGGATCGGGCTCTCGGGCTTCGTCTCGATCGGGAACAAGGCGGACGTCTCCTCCAACGACCTGCTCGAGTACTGGGAGGACGATCCCGAGACGGGGCTCATCGTCGTCTACCTCGAGTCCTTCGGCAACCCGCGGCGGTTCGGGCGAATCGCCCGCCGTGTCGCGCGCAAGAAGCCGATTCTCGCGATGAAGAGCGGGACGACATCCACCGGCGCCCGGGCCGCGAGCTCACACACCGCGGCGCTGGCCGGCTCCGAGGCGGCCGTCGAGGCGCTCTTCCACCAGGCGGGCGTGATTCGCGCCGAGACCCTCGAGGAGCTGATCGACGCCGCGGCGCTGTTCGCCGCGCAGCCGCTCCC
>DASTCG010000053.1:0-4296 GCA_035711385.1 Gaiellaceae bacterium | reverse complement strand
GCCCCGCAGTCCTGCAGTGACTCGACGAGGCCGCCCTCGACGAGCTCGAGGCTCGCCTCGATCAGCTTCTTGCCCGTGAACGGGTCGCCGATCTGGACGGAGGGGCGCTTGTCGTCGTCCGCCTCGCCCAGCTCCTGGCTCGCGAGCACGCTCGCGCCGCCGATCCCGTCGCGACCGGTCGTCGCCCCGTAGACGACGACGAGGCCGCCGATGGACGTCGCCCGCGCGCGGGTCAGGCGCTCGGCCGGGAGCAGCCCGACGCACATCGCGTTCACGAGGCAGTTGCCTGCATACGCCTCGTCGAAGACCGCCTCGCCGCCGACGGTCGGAACGCCAACGCAGTTCCCGTAGTGCCCGATCCCGTCGACGGCTCGCTCGAACATCCATCCCGGCTCGCCGAAGCGGAGGCCGTCGAGGAGCGCCAGCGGCCGGGCGCCCATCGCGATCACGTCCCTGAGGATCCCCCCGATCCCCGTCGCCGCGCCCTGGAACGGCTCGACGGCCGAGGGGTGGTTGTGGCTCTCCACCTTGAACGCGACCGCCTCGCCGGCGCCGAGGTCGAGGACGCCCGCGTTCTCGCCGGGCCCCTGCAGCACGCGCTCGCCGCGGGACGGTAGGCGCTTCAGGAGCAGCGCGGAGTGCTTGTAGCCGCAGTGCTCGGACCAGAGGAGTGAGAAGACCGCGAGCTCGAAGTCGTTGGGCTCGCGCCCGAGCAGCTCGCGGATACGGTCGAACTCCCCGTCCGTGAGGCCGAGTGCACGATGGAGCGGCTGTTCGGCGACCCGCGTCAGGGACCTGAGAATAGTCGCCTCGACGGACGCGTTAGGTTCCAAAGGTGACCCGGGGCTACGTGCCGCTCCTGCTCGTCCTCGCCCTGATCTGGGGCTCCTCGTTCATGTTCATCGAGATCGCGCTCGAGGACCTCTCGCCGGCGGCGACGATGACGGGGCGGCTCGTGTTCGCCTCGGCAGCGCTCGGCGGGATCCTCGTCGCGCGCCGAGGTCTCGGAGGGGCGCTGGGGTGCCTCCGCGACTTCGGCCGAGCAGGTCCAGTTCTCGGCGTGATCAGCACGGCGCTCCCCTTCTGGCTGATCGCCTGGGGTCAGACGCGGATCGACTCCGGAATCGCCGCGATCGGAAACGCGTCGATGCCGATCTTCGTCGCGCTGCTCGCGCTCCGGTACGCACCGAGCGAGCGCGTGACGGGACTGCGCGCGCTCGGGCTCGTCCTCGGGATCCTCGGCGTCGGCGTGCTCGTCGGCGTCGACCCGGAGGGCGGCTGGGCGGGCGCGGTCGGGACGATGGCCGTGATCCTGGCCTCGATCTCGTACGCGGCGGGGTCGCTGTACAGCCAGGCGAAGCTCGGGGACTCTTCGGGGCTCCTCGTGTCGACGGCCTCCGCGGTCTGGGGGCTGATCGTGATCCTGCCGTTCGGGATCGCCCAGGGGCCGGGAGGAATCCCGGGCTGGGAGGCGATCGCCGCGGTTGCGGTGCTCGGGCTGGGCGGCACGGCCCTCGGCCTGCTCATGTACCTCCGCCTGCTCGGGGATCACGGCTCGTCGAAGGCAAGCCTGGTCGTCTACCTGCTCCCGGTCGTGGCGCTCTTCTACGGCTCCGTGTTCCTGAACGAGCCGGTGCGGCTCACCGCGCTCGCCGGTCTCGCGCTGATCCTGGCGGGCGTCGCGCTCGGCTCGGGGCTCGTCCGCCCGGCCCGGCGCCGTGAGGCCGTGCCCGCCCCGACTCCGTGACCGTCGAGGGCGAGGGGCTCCGGCTCCGGCGGGCGACGCAGGAGGACGCCGATTTCCTGCTCGAGCTCATGACGCACGACGAGGTCGACCCGTACATGGCGGTCGTCCGCCCACGCGACCGCGCGGGCCTCGTCGTGGAGATCGAGCGCTCGCAGGCCGAGCCGGAGGAGTTCGGGCGCTTCGTGGTGGAGGTCGACGGCGAGCCGGCCGGGGCGCTTGGCTTCGAAGTCGCAAACCGGCGGAGCCGCATCGCCAACCTCGGCGGGCTCGCGATCCACCCAGACTTCCGCGGCCGCCGGCTCGCGGACGAGGCGGCGCGGCTCTTCCAGCGCCACCTGCTCCACGACCTCGGCTTCCACCGGCTCCAGCTCGAGATCTACGGCTTCAACGAGCGCGCGATCGCCCATGCCGAACGCGCCGGCTTCGTCCGCGAGGGGGTCCGGCGCAAGGCCTACCGGCGCCACGGCGACTGGGTGGACGGCGTCCTCTTCGGCCTCGTCCGGGAGGATCTCGATCGCTAGTCGGAAGGCCGCTGGCCCTGGTCGGCTTCCTCGATGGAATTCTTCATCTCCGTCTGGTTGGCGACCCTCCTGATCGCGAATTCGCTCCCCAGCGAGTGGAGGCTCCGCTCGAGGTTTCTGTAGCTGGTCTTGTCCCCGCGGAGGACGAAGAAGTTGACGTAGCTGACCTTGGCGGGCGAGTCGGTCAGCGCCTCCTTGATCGCCTTGCCGAGTGAGACCTCCCTGGCTCGACAATCACGCGCCGTGGCCAGGAAGAGCCAGATCGACTGGATCTTCGCCTTCTTGGCGAGCTCGAACTTCTGGAAATCGTTGGTCGCCTGCTCGAGCTGGGACACGATGTTCGCTTCGCCGTGCGGTCGCGCGGTATCGAGCTCGGCTCGGATCTCGTCGATGTTGTGAGACGCGAACCCGACCGGGGGATCGTGGTAGCCCTCGGTGCACGAACCGCCGGCCGTGCGGAGAGCGAGCGCGACGTCGGGCACGTTCTCGGCGTACCGCTCGATCTCGGCGACCGCCGCGTCGAACTTCGCTTTCCCCGGGCCGGACATCGAGCCCGAGGTGTCGACGATCAGCAGCCTGCTTGCGACGGCAGGCTCGAGTGGAGGGTTGATCCAATCCACGATCTTCGGCATGCCGGCGTTGACCGCCCATCCGACGACCGCGAGCGCGGCGGCCGTGCCCAGCGCCGCGAGCGCCTTCTGAGCGCGGCTCAGCGCCTTCCAGCGGTCACCCAACGGCGTGCGACCGGTGCCCTCACCTCGAGGGGCCGGTGCTGATCCACTGCCCTCGCCGTGGCCCATTGCGCTCTCGGTCCCGGTAGACGGCGCACCGGGGCCTAGGACGATTGTCCCACCGGATGCGGGTCTCAGTCCAGACGTTCCGGCCCGAGCCGCGGACCGTAGGCTTGTGCAGATGCCGCGGCGGCTCGTCGCACCCATCTCGGTCGCCGCGCGGCGGATCGTCGCCCGGCCGGGCATCGTGGCGCTGGCGGCATTCGGGATCACCCTTGCGACGGCCGGCCTGACAACCCTCGTGGTCGGCCAGGTCGTCGTGGAGGACAGGGCGGTCGCCGACTCGATCGGCCGGTTGCCTGTCGAGCAGCGACTGATCGCAGTCAGCTGGGTGGGGTCCGAGGTGGACGACCCCTCGCGCCTCGACCGGGAGGCGCGGCGGGCGATTCGGTCGCTCGGATTCGGCGATCCGGTGCGCGCGGTCGCCTTCCGGTCGACGAGGTTCGGGACCGAGGTCGTCCGCCTCGCTGCGGTCGACGACCCGGCGGGGCTGCTCGAGGCGCGCCAGGGGCACCTGCCCGCACGGTGCGGTCCGACGCGGTGCGAGCTCGTCGCGCTCGACGCGCCGGGCACGCCGCTGCGCGGAACGCGTCTACGCGTCGTCGGCTCCGCGACGGCGGCTCCCCGGGCTCCGCTCGGTGCGCTCGTCGGGGCGACCTCGGGGAGCGAGCGAGTCTTCGTAGCAAACGGCATCGACGGGCTCGCCCGCCGTCCTGAGATGAGCGGACTCTTCAGGACGCTGACCTGGGCGGTGCCGCTCCAGGAGGGGGCGCTCGACTCGCGTCGCGCGGCCGCCTTGCCCCGGCGTGTCGCCGAGATCGACACTGCCTTGAGCCAGGTCTCGCTCGGGTTCGCCGTCCAGGCGCCGCTCGACGACCTGGCCGGCGCGCGCGACCGGGCGCTGCGCGCCAGCCGGCGCCAGCTGCTCGTGGGCGGACAGTGCATCGTCGTGTTTCTCGCGTTCGCCGTCCTCGCGGCCTCGCGGATCCGACGGAACGCGCAGGAGACACGGTTCCGGCTGCGCCGCCTGCGTGCGCTCCGTTGGCAGATCGGCCTCGAGACGACCGCCTACGCGCTGCTCGTCGTTCTCCCCGCGGTGCTGGCCGGTCTCGTTCTCGGAGCCGTCGCGGGCGCAGCCGTGGCCTCTGCTGCCGGCCGCCCCGCCGGCGACGCGGTGAGGCGCGCGCTCGACTCGCAGGAGATGCTGCTGGCCGCGGTCCTGCTCGCCGGCGTGGCG
>DASTCG010000052.1:0-7932 GCA_035711385.1 Gaiellaceae bacterium | reverse complement strand
TCGTCGCCTGCGGCCGAACGGACTCGAAGGGACGCGCGCTCCTAGCCTTCGACGCGACCCGCGGCACTCGGTCCTTCGTCGTCGTCGGCGAGCAGCGGACCTCCTCCCCAGGCGCGTTCCGGCTGCGCGCGCAACCGGCCGAGCCAGCCGAGCACGCACCGGGCCATGCCATGCGCAGAGGCTCGGTGCGCGATTCCGTCAACGGCCTCACCGACGTCAACGACATCTGGTGGACTCGGCTCCACCGCGGCATCACCTACCGGATCGCCTTCAGCTCGACTCCCTGTGCGACTGCCTCGCTGCGCGCGCGCGGCCGGGTCGTTCGGCTCGCCTGCGGCGCACACACCGCGTTCACGCCTGGACGGGACGGAGGCGGCCGCTACAGCATCGAGGTGCGGGCAGGTTCAAGCCCGCGGCCGCAACGCTACCGGCTGCGGATCGCGAAGGCCGGCCCGGACGACGTCGGCATAGGCGTCGGGCTGCGGCCGGGATCCTCGGCCCGGGGATCCCTGGCGCCGGGAGGGGTCGACGTTCTCGACCTCTACCACTTCGACGTCCAGCGCCCGAGTGAGGCGAGACTCCGCCTCACTCAGGCCCCGGGCCGGTCGTTCACGCTTACCCTGCTCACAGATACGGGCGGTCGCGTCGACGGCGGCTCGGCGCAGATCCGGCGCCGACTCGGCCCCGGCCGCTACGTCGTCGCGGTGCAAGCGGTAGCCGGTACGCCCGGCGGCCGCTACCGGCTCTCGGTGCGGCTCCGGGACCTGACCTCGACGTCGGTGCTGGTCTCGGGTCGCAGCTCGACCGAGGTCCGCCGCGGTTCCTCGGTGGCGCTCAGGTGCGTCGTCACACCCGCGGCATCGGGGGGGCGCGTAGAGCTCGAGATCGACCGGTTCGACCCGCTGACCGGCTGGCACTTCCACAGGCTCGTGCGGGCTCCCCTCGGCACGACCGTCTCGTGGCGGCCGCCCGCGGCAGGCCGATGGCGTGTTCGGGCGCGGTACCTCGGCTCCTCCCGCTCGGCCCCGAGCCGCAGCGGCTACGCCCAGATCGTCGTCATCTGATCGGCGCGCGAGCCGGCCGCGCGGCGCCGGCCACGTGAGCGGCGGATGAGTGCCGCGTGAGCGGGTGGGGCGATCCTCGAGCCAGTCGACAAGGAGGAGAGCGATGAAGCTCAAGCATCCAAGCCCGGCGCTCGTCATCGCGCTCATCGCGCTGTTCGTCTCACTGAGCGGGACTGCGGTCGCGGCGGGAGTGGTTCCGCTGGCGAAGCGAGCGCTGGTGGCAAACAACGCACAGAAGCTGCAGGGAAAGACCGCACGGCAGGTGGCCAGTCTGGCCGGGCCCGCGAGCTCGGCAGCGTCGTTGGTCGCTCCGGCGTCGGCTCCGTTCTCACTCGCCGCAGGCGAGGAGAAGGAGTTCTCGGTTCCATGCCCGGCAGGCGGGAAGGCGGTCTCGGGCGGTTTCGCCACCCCCGGAGTCGTGATCGGAGCTGATACCCATCCCTCCGCCGATGGCGGGAGCTGGGGCGTCTACCTGATCAACCTCTCGGAGACGCAGCCGGCCTCCGGAACCGCCTACGCCATGTGTGTGCGGTGAGAGGAGAGGGGTAGGCCATGCGCCACTGGTTCGTCAAAGCCCTGGCCGCCCCGGTCGCGGTCCTCGCCGTGCTCGTCACGGCGGGGGCCGCGGCCGCGGACGAGCCTGCACCGAAGAAGCTGCAGGTCGAGCTGAGCGTCGACATCGACTACGTCGACCCGGCGCTCGCGTACTACATCCCGACCTGGACAATCGAGTACGCCACTTGCGCGAAGCTCGTGAACTACCCAGATCGTCCGGCTCCGCAAGGTGGCTTGCTCAAGCCCGAGGTCGCCAGAGCGATGCCGACAGTCTCTGCAGACGGGCGAACGTACACCTTCGAACTCCGCGACGACTTCGTCTTCTCGCCGCCCTCCAACGAGCGTGTGACGGCGGATCACTTCAAGTGGGCGATCGATCGTGCCTTGAACAGACAGATGAGCTCACCCGCGCAGCCGTTCCTCCAGGACATCGTCGGGGCTCGCGAGGTCATCGACGGGACGGCCACCTCCGTGTCCGGCGTCGTTGCCGACGGGAACACCCTCCGGATCACGCTGCTCCGGCCGGCAGGGAACTTCCTCGCCCGGCTCGCAATGCCATTCGCCTGCCCGCTTCCGCGCTCGGTACCCGTCGATCTCGACGGAGTCGACGCTCCCGTCCCGTCGGCCGGGCCGTACTACATCGCCAGCTGGACGAGGAATCGGGAGGTCCTGATCAAGGAGAACCCGAACTACACGGGGAGCCGGCCGCATCACTTCGACGAGATCCACTACGGGATCGGGCTGCCGCTCGAGACGATCAAGCTCCAGATCGACCAGGGCTCGACCGATCTGGGTGACATCCCGCCGACCGCATACGCCGAGCTTGCATCGCGGTTCGGCCCTTGCAACGCGGGCGCGTCGCAGCGGCCGCGCTGGCTCTGCTATCCGTCGACGACCGTCCTCTACCTCGCGATGAATCACGACCGGCCGCTGTTCGGAGACGATCCCGGCAACGGTCCGGGCCTCGACCCACGCGGCAACGTCGCGCTCAAGCAGGCCGTGAACTACGCGATCGACCGTACCGCGATGCTCGAGCAGCGCGGCGAGTCGGCCGGCGTGGTGACCGACCAGCATCTGCCCCTCCTGATCCCCGGATTCCAGGACGCCGACATCTATCCGTCCCGCCCTGACCTGACGAAGGCTCGGCAGCTCGCCGGCTGCGTTCCGGACTGCCCGCCGCGACAGGGCGTCCTGTACTGCTCCAACCGGGCCCCGGCGCCCGTGATCTGCCAGATCGTGCAGACGAACCTCCGCGCGATCGGATTGGAGATGGAGATCAAGCTCTTTCCGCGGGCAATGCAGTTCGAGCTGGCAGGCCGGCGAGGCGAGCCCTTCGACATGACGCTCGAGGGCTGGCATGCCGACTACCTCGACCCCTGGGCGCTCTTCCAGACATTGGACGGCACGACGCTTCGACCCGCCAACAACATCAACTTCGCCTACTTCAACGATCCCGAGTACAACGCGCGGATGGCGCAGATCGATGCGCTGCCCAGCCCGGCACGGGAGACGGCGTTCGGACTCCTGGACGCCGAGATCGCCCGAAACGCCGCACCATGGGCTGCGTACGCGGTTCCCAACGACCGGTACTACTTCTCGGACCGTGTCGGGTGCCAGCGGTACTCACCGGCGTACACGATCGACCTCGCAGCGCTCTGCCTCCGTCCAGCCGTCTCGATCGCGGACGCGAGCGTCGAGGAGGGTAACGACGGGACGCGCCTCGCGACCTTCACGGTCAGTGTCGCCGAGTCCGCGCCGGCCGACTTCCCGATCTCGGTCGACTACTCGACGTCCGACGCGACGGCCGACGGCTCCGACTATCGGTCGGTGAGCGGCACGCTGACGTTCGCCAACGCCGACGCCAAGACGATCACCGTCGAGGTGATCGGCGATACGACCGACGAGTCGGACGAGACGTTCGCAGTGCGGCTCGCGAACGCGACGAAGGGGACGATCGTCCGAGACACGGGAATCGGGACGATCCGAAACGACGATGCTGCACCTCCTCCCCCGCCGCCTCCGCCCGACACGCAGGCCCCAACCGATCCGAGCCTTCGGAGCACGAGCCACACGCTCGGCGTCGCGTCGACAGATCGCACCGTCGACGTCGTCTTCGAGGGCGCAGCCGACGACCGGAGCGGCGTTGACGGGTTCTCGTTCGCGTGGGATCGCCGGCCCGCGAGCGTGCCCGACGCGGTCAAGGATGCCGAGGAGACCGCTGCCGGCACGACAAGCCCCTCGCTCGGGAACGGACGGTGGTGGTTCCACCTGCGCACCCGCGACAACGCCGGGAACTGGACGTCGACCCGCCATCTCGGGCCGTTCGTCATCGTGGCCCTACCACGCTGCGTCGTCCCCGAGCTTCGAGGCAAGACCCTCGAACGGGCCCGGATGATCCTCAGTTCGCGCCGGTGCAGGCTCGGCCGAGTGACATGGAGGTACGCCGCCCGAGTCTCGGCGGGCCGGATCGTTCGCCAGAGCCATCAGCCGGGCACTCGGCTTCGACGAGGCGCGAAGGTACACCTCGTCGTGAGCAAGGGCGCGCGGCGCTAGCCGAACGAACTGTGTGGGGGCGGTTCGAGGGCCGCCTCCACACGGTCGACCTCCCTGGCCCGGACCGCGGCCACCGCAACGATCAGCATCACGACCGTCTGAACAGCCGCGCAGATTGCGAACACCGGCCCGACGCCGAACGCGTCCAGGAGCGGGCCGGCGCCGAGGATCCCGATTGGCATCGCGAGCGCGTACACGGTCATGAGGCTCGTCAACACCGTGGCTCGCAAGCGGGGCGGTATCCGGAGAGTGATGATCGCATGCAGGCTCGGGTTGATGACGCCGTTTGCGAGCCCCGACGCAGCGATGACAGCGACGGCCACCGGCGCCGGGATCTCGGCAACGAGGAGCCACAGTGGCAGCGCCTGGCCGAGCGCGACGCGGGCGATCAGGGTCAGCCCACTGATGCGCTTCACAAGCCGGTACGAGATTGCGTTGCCGGCGACCGCGCCGAAGCCGAACGCGGCGAAGAGGATGCCCACGATCTTCGGCTCGGCGTCGTACCGCGCGACCACGAGCACTGGCAGCGCGATGAAGATCGCCTGCCAGGCAACGTCTCCGACAATCAGGGCGAATCGCCAGGCACGCACGAGCGGGTCCTGCGACACCCAGCGCAGCCCCACACGAAGGCTTCGAGTCTCGTCGTCGGCGGCGACCCGTGCGGTCCGCGGCACGAAGGCGGCGATCAGCCCGACGGAGACGAGATACGTCGCGGCGTCGACCACGAGAACGGTTGGAGCACCGATCACCCCGATGAGGACTCCGGCGGCCGGCGCACCGAGCAGCAGCGTCAGCCGCCGCGAGGCCTGGAACAGCGAGCTGGCCTGACTGACGACGCCTTCGTCCTCGCCGAGGAGCTCCGGAACGATCATCCGCTCCGCGGGGAAGTACGGCGCGGTCATAGCCCCGATCGCGAAGGCCACGGCGACGACGAGGCCGAACGAGAGGTCGCCGGTCCAGTGCAGGATCGGGATCGCGAGCATCAACGGCCCGCGGAGCGCGTCGCAGATCAGCATCGTGGCCCGCGACCCGTACCGGTTGAGCAGCCGGACGGAGAGGAAGGCCATCAGCGCGAGGCCGATCGCCTCCGCGCTGACGACGACGCTCATCCGCGTCGCAGAGCCCGTCGTCGTGAGCACGAACCACGGCAGCGCGACCCACGTCATCTGGGCGCCCGTCGTCGAGATCACGTCCGAGGCGAGCAGCGCGCGGATCGAGCCGACTCGGAGGACGCTCGTCTCCATCAGGCAGCCTCGCCCGGCGCCTCGCGCAGCCGCGGGATCGGCGAGAAAGCAAGGAAGCCGACGCCGGCGAGCGCGCCCACGACGCCGATCCAGAGCGTGGTGTGGAGGCCGATTGCCGTGCCCAGCGCGCCGCCGATAAGCGCGCCGACCGGGCGGATCCCGTAGTTGACGAAGCGGAAGGTCCCGGTCATCCTCGCCCGGAGCCGATCCGGCGTTCGCAGCAGCATGAGGCTTCCGCCGTTGACGTCGAGGACCATCACGCCGACCGAGGACAGGAACTCGGCCGCGCCGAGCATCACGGCGATCCGGAGCTCGGAGCCCGAGGCGAGCGGGACGAGCACGAGCGGCAGGGGGAAGAGCACGGTGCCGAGCGTGAACGCCGCCCCGATCCCGATCAGCCGCTCGATGCGGACCGCGAGCAGGGCGCCGACGATCCCCCCGACCGCGCCGGCGCCCAGCACGATCCCGAGCAGTCCCGGGGACACCCCCAGCTCGCGTGTCGCATACAGGACGAAGATCGCGTGGAAGACGAAGTTGAACAGGTTGATCGTCGCGACGCAGAGCAGCTCCGGCCGGATGAACTCGTCGCGCATCACGAAGCTGAAGCCCTCGCGCAGGCTGCTGACGACGCGCGGGCGTTCTTCCGAGACCTCCGGCTCCTTCGCCCCGATCCGCCCGAGGAAGAGCGCCGAGCCCACGTACGAGCAGGCGTCGACGAGCAGCGTCACGGGCGCCGTGAGCAGCTGGACGAGGAACCCCGCGATCGACGGCCCCGCGACGAACGAGACCGACCGGCTGAGGCTGAGCTTCGAGTTCGCGTCCACGACGTCCCGCCGCGGAACGACGCTGACGAAGAGCGTCGCCCAGCTGATGTCGAACATCACCGCGAACGTCCCGGCCGCGAACGCGACGCCGTAGAGCTGCGGGAAGCCGAGCACGTCGAAGGCGGCTGCCAGCGGGATCGACGCGAGGAGGCCGGCGCGCGCGACGTCGGCGACGATCATCAGCCGGCGGCGGCTCCGGACCCGCTCGATCCAAACGCCGGCGAAGAGCGAGAACAGCAGGTGCGGCAACAGCTCGACGGCAACGAGGAAGCCCATCTGTGCCGCTGACGCGTCGAGGGTGAGCACGGCGGTCAGCGGCAGCGCGAGGAGCGTCACCTGGTCGCCCAGCATCGAGATCGACTGGGCCGACCAGAGCTTCAGGAACTCGCGCTGGCGAAGGAGCGGCCGCGGCTCCCCCGAGTCCACCGCCGCCCGAGTTTCGTGACTCACGCGCGCGTGATGCTGATGTCGCCGCTCATCGAGCGGGCCTTCAGCTCGACGAGCGGGCCTTCCTCCGTCTCTGCCGGACCGCCCTCGTCGAGGTCGAGCTCGGACGACGTGTCACCCGAGAGCGACTGCGCGTCGACCCAGAGGCGCGATCCGCGGGCGATCCCGACCTCGATGTCGCCGGAGGCCGAGTTGACCCGCACCTCGCCGGAGACGACGCTGCGGATCTCCACGTCGCCCGACGCGGTGTTCACGTTCGCGCCCTCGCTGGACGCCTCGATCTCGACGTCTCCCGAGGCGGAGTTCACCTTCGCCGACCCGACGCGCTCGAGCTGGACGTCGCCGGAGGCGGTGTCCACGGCGGCGGTTCCGTCGACCTGCTCGAACTCGACGTCGCCCGACGCCACCTTGACCTCCACTTCGGCGTAGCGGCCGCGGCCGGAGATGTCGGCCGACGCGAGGTTCGCCCGGACCGTCGCGCCGTCCGGCGCCGCGATCCGCACGCGGTACTCGCCGCGGCCGCGGAAGAGCCCGCCGCCCCGGCCGGCCTCGACGCGGACCTCGAAGCCGTCCCCCCGCCGGCGCATCGAGATCTCGGCGTCGCGCTCGAGCTGGTCGGCGTCGCGGCCATGCGCCTCGAGCTCGACGGCGGTCTCCTGCGCGTCGTCCGTCTCGATCTCCACGTCGCCCGCCGGAATGCGGACGTCCAGGCTGACGGGGCCGGGCGTCGAGAAGGTCTCGTGCCTCACGGCCGCCTCTTTCCGCGGCGCCGCGGCGGGCGCGGGTCGGTCTTCACCTCGACGTGTCCGAACGGAAGCTGGAAGAACGTCATGCCGAATCCCCTCCTTCAGGGCGGCCCTAGCTCCGCCCGTAGCCGATCAGTCGGTTGCCCCTGCTGCGCGGCGGTGAGGCCACGCTGCGCGTCAGCGCCCGGACGAGCCAGGCGTTCAGGGAGATGCCTTCGCGCGCCGCGGCCGCTTCGAGCTCGCGCTTCAGGCTGTCGTACAGCCGCAGCGTGATCCGGGCCGCGAGCCCCTCTTCCTCCGGGACCGACGTCGCCTCGGCCGGCTCGGGCCCGACGTAGACGAGCTGCGGGTCCGGGCCGGCGAGTCGCACCTCCACGTGCCCCTCCGGGAGCTGGTCGCTGATCTCGAGCGCCGCCTCGCCGAGCGTCTCCATCAGGCGCATCCCGGCCGAGCCGCGCAACGCCTGGATCATGCGCTCCGCCGCGGCGGCGGTCTGCTC
>DASTCG010000051.1:0-19038 GCA_035711385.1 Gaiellaceae bacterium | reverse complement strand
ATCCAGGCGGGCGACAGGACCCGCGACGCGCGCGGCGAGACCGTCGAACTCGCCAAATCCAACATCCTGCTGCTCGGCCCCACCGGCTGCGGCAAGACCCTGCTCGCCCAGACCCTGGCGAAGATCCTCAACGTCCCCTTTGCGATCGCCGACGCCACGGCCCTCACGGAGGCCGGCTACGTCGGTGAGGACGTCGAGAACATCCTTCTCAAGCTGATCCAGGCCGCGGACTTCGACGTGAAGAAGGCCGAGACGGGGATCATCTACATCGACGAGATCGACAAGATCTCACGCAAGGCCGACAACCCGTCGATCACGCGAGACGTGTCCGGCGAGGGTGTCCAGCAGGCGCTCCTCAAGATCCTCGAGGGGACGGTTGCCTCGGTCCCGCCGCAGGGCGGGCGCAAGCACCCGCACCAGGAGTTCCTGTCGATCGACACCACGAACATCCTCTTCATCTGCGGCGGGGCGTTCGCCGGGCTGGAGAAGATCATCGGGAAGCGGATCGGCAAGAACGCGGTCGGGTTCGGGGCGGACATCCGCTCTCGCCGCGACTCCGAGGTGTCGGAGCTGCTCGCGGAGGTCATGCCGGAGGATCTTCTCTCGTACGGGCTGATCCCCGAGTTCATCGGACGGCTTCCCGTCGTCTCGGCGGTGCACCAGCTGCAACGTGAGGACCTCGTGCAGATCCTCGTCGAGCCGAAGAACGCGCTCGTCAAGCAGTACCAGCGCTTCTTCGGCTACGACTCGATCGAGCTCGTCTTCACGGACGACGCGCTCTGGTCGATCGCGGACCGGGCGCTCGAGCGCGAGACCGGCGCCCGCGGCCTGCGCTCGATCATCGAGAACGCGCTCCTGGACGTGATGTTCGAGCTGCCCTCGCGCAAGGACGTCTCCAAGTGCGTGATCACGAAGGAGACGATCGACCGGGGCCTGAAGCCGACGCTCGTGACGAGCGCAGGCGCCGAGCTCGAGGACGAGGAAGAGCGCGCCGCCGAGTCGGCATAGGGCGTCCGCCTATACTGGGCGCATAGTCGCTGCCTGACGACATCCGCTTCTCTTCGCGCGACCTGACGGTCGGCGCCGGTGCGATGCGCGACGATCAGCAACACTCACCGGTCGAGATGGATTCGCTGTACAACCCCGAGGGCGTCGAGGAGCGCTGGCAGCAGCTCTGGGAGGAGGAGGGGCACTACCGCGCGGACCCGGAGGCGCCGGGGGAGGCGTACTCGATCGCGCTCCCGCCGCCGAACGTCACGGGTCAGCTGCACATCGGCCACGCGCTGAATGCATCGACGCAGGACGTGCTCATCCGCTGGCACCGCATGCGCGGCTTCAACGTGCTCTGGCAGCCCGGCTACGATCACGCGTCGATCGCGGTGCACGCGGTCGTCGAGCGGCAGCTCCTCGCCGAGGGGACGAACCGCTTCGAGCTCGGACGCGAGGCGTTCGTCGAGCGAACATGGCGCTGGCTCGAGCAGTACGGCGGCATCGTCATGGATCAGCTGCGCAAGCTGGGCGCGTCCCTCGACTACTCGCGCGAGCGCTTCACGATGGACGCCGAGTACATCCCCGCTGTGCTTCGGTTCTTCGTGCACCTGCACGAGCGCGGCTTCGTCTATCGCGACAACCGGATCGTCAACTGGTGCCCCGGCTGCGGAACGGCAGTCTCCGACCTCGAGGTCGACCATCTCGACGTCGACGATGCACTGACCACCGTTCGCTATCCGCTCGCGGACGGAGACGGGTCGATCTCGATCGCGACCGCGAGGCCGGCGACGATCCTGGGCGATGTCGCGGTGGCGGTGAACCCCGACGACGATCGCTACCGCGACCTCGTCGGCAGGGAGGCGATCGTCCCCTACGTCGAGCGGCGGGCGCCGATCATCGCCGACGAGCGGGTCGACCCCGCATTCGGCACAGGCGCCTTGAAGATCACCCCTGGGCACGACGCGCTCGACTTCGAGATTGGCCGCGACCACGGCCTCCCGGAGCTCACCGTCATCGGTCTCGACGGGCGCATGAACGAGCACGCTGGCGACCTCGCCGGCGCGACCCAGGAAGAGGCGGAGGAGCAAGTCCTCGCGTGGCTGCGTGACCGCGGGCAGCTCGAGAAGCGCGAGGCGTTCCGGCACGCCGTCGGCCACTGCAACCGGACGAAGGACAGGATCGAGCCGCTGATCACCGAGCAGTGGTACGTGGAGATGCGCGAGCTGGCCGCACCGGCGATCGACGCGATCCGCGAAGGACGAGTGAGGTTCACGCCGAGGAACCAGTCAGCCGTCGCGCTCGACTGGCTCGAGAACATCCGACCGTGGAACGTCTCTCGCCAGCTCTGGTGGGGTCAGCGGATCCCGGCGTGGTACTGCCCCAACGGCCATACGACGATCGCGGAGACCGAGCCTTCCGCCTGCGCCGAGTGCGGCTCAGGGGAGCTGACGCAGGACGAGGACGTCTTCGACACGTGGTTCTCCTCGGCCCTTTGGCCGTTCGCCACGCTCCGCTGGCCCGAGCAGACGCGCGAGCTCGACGTCTACTACCCGACCGACGTTCTCTCGACGGCCAGGGACATCATCTTCCTCTGGGTGACGCGGATGATGATGGCCGGCTCCGAGCTGACCGGCGAGATGCCCTTCCACGACGTGATCATCCACTCGCTCGTCCTCGCGTCCGACGGGCGGCGCATGTCGAAGAGCCTCGGAACCGGGATCGAGCCCGACGAGGTCGTCGCGCAGCACGGGGCCGACGCCACTCGCTACGGGCTTCTGAAGATGTCCTCGACCCAGGACGTGCGCTTCTCGATCGGGTTCATCGAGGAGGGTCGGAAGCTCGCGAACAAGCTCTGGAACGTGGCACGGCTCATCCTGATGAACGCCGCCGACTCCGAGCCCGACGTTCGCCCACGCGACGTCGAGGAGCGGTGGATCCTCGCGCGCCTCGATGCGACCCGGGCCGAGCTCCAGCGTCACTGGGACGACTTCGCGTTCGCTGCCGGCGCGAACGCGCTGTACCGGCTGACGTTCGACGACTTCTGCGACTGGTATGCGGAGGCGATCAAGCCGCGGTTGCAGGACCCGACCGACACAGACGTCCGCGCGACGGCACTCGCGACGCTCGAGCGGCTCCTGAAGCTTCTTCACCCGGTCATGCCGCACGTGACCGAGGAGATCTGGTCTCAGCTCCCGAACAGGACGTCCCGGCTCATCGTCGCGCCGTGGCCCGAGCCGGACAACCGCTTCACAGCGGACGACCGCGTGCTCGACCGCGTCCAGGAGGCGGCTGTGCTCTTTCGCCGCAGCGGCGTCGCGGTGCAGCTCCACGGCGACGACCGGCGGATCTTCGACGCGGTCGTCAAGCCCGACCGCGTACGGGCCGACGGCGACGCCGCCGCCGAGATCGATCGGCTGCGCAAGGAGATCGCGCGCGCCGAAGGGATGCTCGGCAACGACCGGTTCGTCGAGCGTGCACCCGCGGACGTCGTCGAGGCGGAGCGCGAGAAGTTGGCGCGCTACCGGCGTGAGCTCGAAGCTCTCGGCGGCTAGCGCGGGCGCCCCCGCGACCTCCTGGGTCGCGTCACTCAGCCCGTGGCCCGAGGAGTTCGGCCTCGACCGGATGCATGACCTACTTGCCGGACTCGGACATCCGGAGCGTCGCTACCCCGCGATTCATGTTGTCGGGACGAACGGCAAGTCGACCGCAACCCGGACGATCGCCGCTCTGATTCGCGCCGAGGGGCGGCGGGCGGGCGCCTACACGTCTCCGCACGTGAGCGGTTGGGCGGAACGGATCTGGGTCGACGGCGCCGAGTCCGACTTCGAGCAGGCCGTCGCGCGCGTACGGCCGGTCGCCGAGGAGGTCGACGCGACCCAGTTCGAGACGTTGACCGCCGCCGCGCTGCTCGAGTTCGCAGAGCGGGACGTGGACGTCGCCGTCCTGGAGGCTGGGCTCGGCGGGCGGCTCGACGCGACGAACGTCGTCGGCGCCGAGGTCGTGCTGCTGACGAACGTCTCGCTCGATCACACCGAAGTACTGGGCGAGACACGCGATCAGATCGCGAACGAGAAGCTTGCAGTGGCGCATGCCGCAAGAGTAGTTGTCCTACCGGACAACGAGTACGTCGGTCTCGCGACGAGAGTCGCGCCGAAGAGCGTCGAGATCGTGACGGGTGGGCCGGGGGAGGCGGCCGAGCGGTTCCTCGGACGTCCGATCGCGCACCTCGAGCTCCGGGCCGACCTCCCGGGCCGGCTCGAGTGGCGCGGTCGCGAGCTCTGGGACGGGGCGCACAACCAGGCTGGAACCACCTGGCTCCGGAGCCGGATCGGGCGTCCGGTCGACGTGGTCGTCGCCTCGATCCTGGCCGATCACTACACGGAGGGGATGATCGCGGATCTCTCGGCAATCGCGCCGCGGCTGATCGCAACCCAGTCCTCGAATGCGCGGGCGTTGCCGGCCGCCGAGCTCGCGCAACGCGCCGCGCCGCGATTCGGCACAGTGGAGGTCGAGCCCGACCCACGGCACGCGCTCGCACGCGCACGGGCCACCGCCGACGGCGTCGTCCTCGTGACCGGCTCCATGTACCTGCTCGCAGAGCTGGTCGCCGCGGAGGAACACGAAGTACGATGACGAAGCTCGGTGAGCGGCTCAGCGTGTTCGCGGTCGCAGCCGCTGTCCTGCTGACGATCGTCGGGCTTGCGTTTGCGGCCGGCTACGTCGTCGGGCAGTTGCTGTTGTGAGGTGAGCATGATCGTCGGAGCCAACGAAAACGATTTCTTCGGAGACCTGAGGGACTTCTTCGGGTCCGGCGCCTGGGACGTGGTGCGCAACCTGGGCATCTTTTTCCTGGTCGTCTTCTGGCTGGCAGTCGCTTACTGGGTCTTCAAGGACGCCCGTCGTCGCATCGAGGACCCCTGGCTCATCGCGATGGCGACGGTTCTCGGACTCGTTCCTCCGTTCCTGGGCGCGCTCGTCTACATGCTCTTCCGCCCACCCGAGTACCTCGACGACGTCCGTGAGCGGGAGCTCGAGATCAAGGCGATGGAGGAGCGGCTCGCACGGCGCGAGCTGCACTGCCCGGTCTGTCGAGCGCACGTCGAGGACTCGTTCCTCGTCTGCCCCGTCTGCACCACGAAGCTTCGACAGGCGTGCGTCAACTGCAAGGCGCCGCTCGAGACGCTCTGGCAGGTGTGCCCCTACTGCGAGACGCCGGTCGAGACCCCGACGACGATCGAGTTTCCGCCCGCACCACGACGGGAGCGGCCCGGCGGCTAGAGTCCCGGCGTTTTGGCGCTGGAACGGACACTCGTGCTCGCGAAGCCGGACGCGGTTCGGCGTGCCCTCGCCGGAGAGATCATCGCCCGGCTCGAGCGGCGTGGTCTCGAGCTCAAGGCCGCGCGGCTCCTGACGGTCGACCGAGCGCTCGCGGAGGAGCACTACGCGGAGCACGCGGAGAAGCCGTTCTTCGGCGAGCTCGTCGAGTTCATCACGTCCGGGCCGACGATGGCGCTCGTCGTCGAGGGCGAGGGCGCGATCGCGACGGTGCGGACGACGATGGGAGCGACGAACCCGGCCGACGCCGCGCCCGGGACGATCCGCGGCGACCTCTCGCTCTCGATGCCGGACAACCTGGTCCACGGCTCGGACTCTCCCGAGTCGGCCGCGCGGGAGATCGCACTGTGGTTCCCCGATGAGTCACGCTGAAGACGCGCTCCGCAACCGCGAGGTCTGGACGAAGGCGAACGCGGAGTACACCGACCGTCGAGCTCGCGAGGCCTGGGCGAGCGACGAGATCACGTGGGGAATGTTCTCCGGGCCCGAGTCCGAGATCGGTGCGCTCGGCGAGGTCGCCGGCAGTGACGTGATCGAGCTCGGCTGCGGGACTGCGTATTTCGGAGCCTGGCTGGCGAAGCGAGGCGCGCGGGTCACCGGCGTCGACGTCACGCCGGCACAGCTCGACACGGCACGGCGGATGCAGGACGAGTTCGACCTCCACTTTCCGCTGATCGAGGCGAGTGCCGAGGACGTGCCGCTGCCTGATGCGAGCTTCGACCTCGCCGTCTCCGAGTACGGAGCATCGATCTGGTGCGATCCGGAGCGGTGGATCGCCGAGGCCGCTCGGCTGCTGCGGCCGGGCGGCCGGCTGGTGTTCATCTGCAACTCGACGCTCTCGATCCTGTGCTCTCCGGACGAGGGCAAGGTGGAGGAGAGGCTGATGCGCCCGCATTCCGACCTCGGCCGCTTCGAATGGCCGGGGGAGGACGAGGGTGTGAACTATCACCTTTCTCACGGCGAGCTCATCCGCGTCCTCCGGCGGAACGGCTTCGAGATCGAGGCGCTCCACGAGCGGCTCGCCGCGCAGTCGGCCGGCGAGCACGAGTACTACGACTTCGTGCCGGCCGGATGGGCCAGGCGCTGGCCGGCCGAGGAGATCTGGGTTGCCCGCAAGGCCGGGTGAGCCCGCCGTGCCGGGAACTGCGTGAGGGTCCCGCCGGCGCCGCCGCTCGTCCTCGCGTCCCGAAGCCCGCAGCGCCGCGCGATCCTGACCCAGCTCTCGATTCCGCACGAGGTCGTGCTTCCGAGCTTCGAGGAGGATGGGGACGACCCGGTCGAGCATGCCGCCGGCAAGGCTCGCTCGATCGACGGCGGCGAACGTCCGGTGCTGGGTGTCGACACCGTGGTCGTCTGCGGCGGTCGGATCCTCGGCAAGCCGGCCGGCGCGGCCGACGCGGAGCGGATGCTCGAGACGCTCTCCGGGAGGACGCACGAGGTCATCTCCGGCCTGTGCCTGCGGACACGCGCGTGGGAGGAGCTGCACCGCGAGACGACCTCCGTCACGTTTCGGCCGCTCGCCGCCCGGGACATCGCGCACTATCTCGCCGCGGAGGAATGGCGTGAGCGGGCGGGCGGGTATGCCATCCAGGGCCTGGGCGCCTCGCTCGTCGAGCGCATCGAGGGCGACTACCTGAACGTCGTCGGACTTCCGGCCGCCCTCCTCGTCCGCCTCCTCGCCGAGCGCTTCGCGGGCACGTACGGCTTCGGCTGATCCGGCCGCGTCCGGGTGCCAGGCACCGAGACACGGCCCGAATCGACAGCCTCGGCGACGAACCCCTCGTACCGGATCGAGCCCACTTCAGGGTCGTCGGCACCGGTGTAGTCGTGGCGGCAGGCGGCGCAGTTTCGGCGCGGTCCTGTGCGCCTGCGGGGCGCGTTCCGGTGCCAGACACCACGGCCTGTCGTCGAACGGTTCGGCTGTTCCGGCCGCTTGCAGGAGCTTTCGGTAGGGAGTAGGGCTCGCGGTCGCTAGACTCGCCGTTCGGGAGATGGGGCTCTTCGGGTACCTGAACGGCTTCGGCGGCCGCGACATGGCGGTGGACCTGGGCACCGCGAACACGCTCGTCTACGTTCGCGGTCGCGGGATCGTGCTCAGCGAGCCGTCGGTGGTCGCGATCGACCAGCGGTCCGGGGAGGTTCACGCCGTCGGCGTCGAGGCGAAGCGGATGCTTGGGCGGACGCCGGGGACGATCTCCGCGATCCGCCCGCTCAAGGACGGCGTGATCGCCGACTTCGACGTGACCGAGCAGATGCTCCGACACTTCATCCAGAAGGTCCACCAGCACCGGTTCGCGCATCCGCGCGTGGTGGTGTGCGTCCCCTCGGGCGTCACCGGCGTCGAGAAGCGCGCGGTCGAGGAGGCGACGCTGTCCGCTGGAGCCAGGGAGGCGCACCTGATCGAAGAGCCGATGGCGGCCGCAATCGGCGCCGGCCTGCCCGTCTCCGAGCCGACCGGGAACATGATCGTGGACGTCGGCGGCGGGACGACGGAGGTCGCGGTCATCTCGCTCGGCGGCATCGTCGTCTCGCAGAGCCTTCGCGTGGGCGGCGACGAGATGGACGAGGCGATCATCAACCACACGAAGCGTGAGTACAAGCTGCTGATCGGAAACCAGACCGCCGAGGAGATCAAGCTCGAGATCGGCTCCGCCTACCGCATGCGGGAGGAGGTGCAGGCGGAGGTGCGAGGCCGCGACATGCTGACGGGGCTCCCGAAGACCGTGATCATGAGCTCGGACGAGGTGCGGCACGCGCTCGAGGAGCCGACCAACCAGATCGTCGACGCGATCAAGTCCACTCTGGACAAGACGCCGCCCGAGCTGGCCGCGGACATCATGGACCGGGGCATCGTGCTCGCCGGGGGCGGCGCCCTCCTGACCGGGCTCGACGAGCGCCTCCGCCACGAGACGCAGATGCCGGTTCAGCTCGCCGAGTCGCCGCTCACGTGCGTCGCGGTCGGCTCGGGACGCAGCCTCGAGCTGATCGAGGTCATGCAGCGGACAAGCAAGAGCGCCAAGAGCCGCAACGGCTACCGGCGTTAGTCGCAAATCCTCGAAATTCGCCTCTGAATTGCGCCTTCCTTGTCGTTTCCTAAACTGATCTTCCGTGCCACGTAACCGCACAATGCGGCTGGCGGCATTGGGGTCGACGGTGCAGCGGGCCGCCTCCCCGGCGCATCCGTCGTCGCGGTCGGCGGGCGTGTTGCGCCGTCGACTCGTCGTCGGCGCTCTCGTCGTCGTCTCGATTGCGATGCTGACCGTCTACTTCCGCGAGGCCGACAGCGGCCCGATGCACAGCATCCAAGGAGCGGTCGCCAGCGTGCTGCGGCCGTTCCAGGTCGGCGCCGAGCGTGTCGCCCGGCCCTTCCGGGACGCCTACGGCTGGAGCGCCGACCTGGTGCACGCCCGCTCGGAGAACGAAAAGCTGCGGAAGGACCTACGCCTCCTGCGACTCCAGGCGATCCAGAACCAGTCGGCCGCACAAGAGAACGCGGACCTCCGGAAGGCGCTCACCTACATCAGCGGGGCGACGTTCCCCCGCGACTACGACGGGATCGTCGCCAGCGTGACCTCGTATGCGACCGGCGAGTGGGAGCAGTCGCTCGTGATCTCCGCCGGCAGGGGCAACGGCGTCAGCGTCGACGATCCGGTCCTGTCGACCGACGGCTACCTCGTCGGGCAGGTGACGAAGGTGACGCGGTCCAGCTCCGAGGTGACCCTGCTGACGGACAGCACGAGCTCCGTGACGGCACGCGACGCGACCACTGGCACCATCGGCGTGCTCGAGGTCGGCGAGGGCCCCGACCGACCCTTCGAGCTCAACCGCGTGCCGAAGGAGAAGATCGTGCGGAAAGGCGACATGGTCGTCACCGCGGGACGCCGCTTCAGCCGCCTCGGCTCGATGTTCCCCAGGGGCATCCCGATCGGCTCGGTCAAGGGTCACACGCAGAGCGACATCGAGAACTTCCAGCAGATCCAGGTAGATCCGTTCGTCGACTTCTCGTCCCTCGACACGCTCGTCGTGCTCGTCCCGAAGGAGCCGCAGCGCCCGGGGCCGTGACCGCCGACGTCCTCAAAGCCGCGATCGCGTTCTTCGTCGCAGTCGTGCTCCAGGCGACCATCGTCTCGTCCATCACGGTCGCCGGCGGAAAGGCCGACCTCGTGCTCGTCACGCTCGCGGCGGTCGCCCTCCTCCGCGGCTCGATCTTCGGCGCCGTGGCGGGCTTCTACGCCGGCTTTCTCCTCGACGCCGCAAACCTCGACACGCTCGGAGTCAGCTCGCTGCTGCTCTCGCTCGCCGGGTACTGGATCGGCCGGTACGGAGAGACCACCGGCCGCGACCGGGCGCATGCACCGCTCGTCTCGATCGCCGTCGTCACCGTCCTCTACGCCTTCGCGTCGATCGCGCTGCACGCGATGCTCGGCGAGTCGGTCTCGGTGCAGGGGGCCCTGCGCTCCCTGCCGGCGCAGATCCTGCTCAACCTGTTGCTGACCGTACCGGTGTACGCCCTCATGCGCCGCATGTTCGCGAGCGGCCAGCGGCTGCCCGTCAAGGACGTCGAGTTCGGCTGATGGCGAGCGTCACCCGCATCCCGCCGCGCACGCGCTTCATGCCGCGCGACCCGCGCGTGGAGGAGCCGTACCGGATGACGCCGGCGATGGCGCTCCGGCTCGGCATCCTCGGAGCCCTCGTCCTCTTCGTCTTCGCCGTCCTGTTCTTCCGCCTCTGGGCGCTCCAGGTCCTCTCGGGCGACCAGTACCTGGCCGCCGCGCAGGACAACCAGCTGCGCACCGTGCGGGTCCAGGCGGCACGAGGGCCGATCCTGGACGACAAGGGCAGGGTCCTCGTCTCGAACCGGATCGGCACCGCGGCCCAGGTGTGGACGGCGTACATGCCGCGGCGCGGGCGAAACAGGATGCTCCGGCGACTCTCGGCGATCCTCCTCGTCCCTGTGCCCGAGCTCCAGCGTCGACTCCGCGAGCACGAGGGCGATCCGCTCACACCCGTGACGCTCAAGGAGGACCTCTCGCAGGAGGAGATCTTCTACCTCAAGGAGCACCGGCGGGACTTCCCGGGCCTGGAGCTCAACGACGTCCACCTGCGCGACTACCGGTACGGGGCGCTCGCCGCCCAGGTGCTCGGGCATGTAGGCGAGGTGACCGAGGCGCAGCTCAAGGGCAGGCGGTACCACTCCGGCGACGTCGTCGGCCAGGCGGGGCTGGAGTTCTCCTACGACCGTTACCTGCGCGGAACCGCGGGCCTTGCAGAGCTGCGCGTCGACTCGCTCGGCCGGCCCCGCTCGAAGCCGCTCCGGAGCGAGCAGCCGCAGCCGGGGCTCGCGATCAGGACGACGCTCGACGCGAAGCTCCAGCGCGCGGCCCAGGATGCGCTCGAGTACGGGATCCGGGTCGCGCGCGAGAACGACAGCTGGGCCGCCAACGCCGGCGCCGCAGTCGCGATCGACCCGCGCACCGGCGCGATCCGTGCGCTGGCGTCGAGCCCGACCTTCGACCCGCGGGTCTACGTCGGCAAGCCGCACCCGCGCGAGCTGCGCCCGCTGCTCGACGCCAAGGCCGCCGAGCGGGCGAACTTCCCGGGGCTCGACCGGGCCACCTCGGGTCTCTATCCGCCCGGGTCGACCTGGAAGCCCGTCACCGCGCTCGCGGCGATGCGTGAGCATCTGGTCGGCCCGTACTCGCCGCTCTCCTGCGTCGGGCAGATGACGATCGACGGCACGAGGTTCCGGAACTGGAACCCCTATGCGAACGAGGCGATGGACCTGCCGACGGCGCTTGCCGCGTCGTGCGACACGTACTTCTACCAACTGGGTCTCGACTTCTACAACCTGCCTCCCGAGTACGGGAGCCCGCTGCAGAAGTGGGCGTCCGCGTTCGGGTTCGGGAAGGCGACGGGGCTCGACGTCGGCGGCGAGGCGACCGGCCTCCTGCCGACTCCCGAGTGGCGCCGCAAGACGTTCACGAGGGAGCGCTATCCGGACACCTGGGAGGTCGACCGGCTCTGGAAGTCGGGTGACTCGGTCCAGCTCGCGATCGGCCAGAAGGACCTGCTCGTGACACCGCTCCAGATGGCTCGCTTCTACGCCCTGGTCGCGAACGGCGGCAAGCTCGTGACCCCGCATCTCGTCTCCAGCGTCGAGCAGCCGGGGAACTCAGGCGCCGTCAAGGCGGTCTTCTCGCCGGCGCCGAAGGACGTGAACGTCGACCCGGCCGAGCTGAACGTGATCAAGGACGGCCTGTTCCGCGCGACGCACGCGAGCTACGGCACCTCGGCGGGAGTCTTCGGCAGCTTCCCGGTTCCGATCGCGGGCAAGACGGGCACCGCCGAGAAGAGCGTCAGGTTCGGAAGCGACAACCTGATGATGGACCAGTCCTGGTGGTGCGGCTTCGGCCCCACCGACAAGACGCCGCAGCTCGTCGTCTGCGTCGTGATCGAGAACGGTGGCCACGGCAGCACCGCCGCCGCGCCTGCCGCGCTGAAGATCTTCGAGCGTTACTTCGACAGGGAGGCGCCCGTCGTGGAGACCGGCGTGAAGACCGACTGATGGCCGATTACGCCGCCTCCGCGCCCTCCCGCCCGCGCCGCTATCCGCGCGCCGACACCGCGCGCGCCGTCTCGTTCCTCCGGCGCCTCGACTGGGTGATGCTGGGCGCCGTGGCCGGTCTCGTCGGCTTCGGCCTCTGGGTTGTCTCCGGGATCACCGGCCAGGACGTCCCGGGAAGCCCTGACTACTACGTGACCCGCCAGGCGGTGTTCGCGCTGATGGGAACCGCGGGCCTCGTCGGCGTCCTGTTCATCGATCCGTCCCTGTACCGGCGATTCCGCAAGGCGATCTACGGCCTGCTGATCGGGACGCTGCTCGTCGTCATGGTCGTCGGAACCGAGGTTCGGGGCTCGACGCGCTGGATCGACCTCGGCTTCTTCCAGTTCCAGCCCTCCGAGTTCGGCAAGCTGCTCCTCGCAATCTTCGTCGCCGCGCTCCTCGCCGAGCGGGGGAAGCGGGTGACCGAGGCGCGGACGACGCTGGTCGCCATCGGCGCCGTCGCGCTGCCGACGTTGCTCGTCTTCCTCCAGCCGGACATCGGAACGGCGCTCGTGTACCTCGCGATCCTCCTCGCAGCCCTCTTCTTCGCCGGGACGCGCTGGCGCGACCTCGGCGTGATCGTCGCCGTCGGGGCCGCCGTCGCCGCATTCGTCCTCTGGGCGGGGCCGGCCGTGGGCGTCGACGTGCTCGAGCCGTACCAGCGCGACCGGCTCACGGCGTTCACGAACCCCTCCAAGAACCCGCAGGGCGCCGCCTACAACATCAACCAGTCGATCACCGCGGTGGGCTCGGGCGGGATCGACGGCCGCGGCGTCGCCGGCGCGACCCAGACGCGGCTCGACTACCTGCCGGAGCACGAGACGGACTTCGTCTTCGCGGCGCTCTCGGAGCAGCGCGGCTTCGTCGGTGCGTCAATCCTGCTCTCCCTCTACCTGCTCCTGATCTGGCGCGGGATCCGCGTGATCGCGACCGCACGAGACCCCTTCACCGCGACGCTGGCCGGCGCAATCGTCTTCGGCCTGCTCTTCCAGACGTTCGTGAACGTCGGGATGACGATCGGGATCGCTCCGATCACCGGCATCCCGCTTCCGTTCGTCAGCGTCGGCGGCTCGGCGATGGTGACGAACCTGATGGCGATCGGCGTCCTCCAGGCGATCGCGCTTCGCAGGCGCTAGGTGCCGGTGGTCCGTCCGGGCGGGGTCCTACGATCTCGCGCATGGACAAGCGACACGCCGAGGAGCTGCTGCTGATCGAGGAGGCCGACGCCTGGTTCGAGTACCTGGCGGCGACGCGGGCGCAGACCGCCGCCCGCTACGGCGAGGTCGAGCCGTGGGCCTGGGCCCGTCTCACGCAGCGGCTCCGTGCAATCAGGACGAGGCGGGCGAAGCTCCGGCCGGCCGCGGCGGCCTGAGGCTTTTCCTGCTTGGAAAACCGCTGCTGCTAGCCTTGGCAGCAGATATGCGAACTGTCAATCTCGCAGCGCGCGAAGCGCCCGGACTCCGGTGCAGGTCTTTGCGCGCGCGACATCCCGAAGGAGCTTTCACTTGCTGCGATGGTTTCGGCGCAAGCCGACAGAACGTGAAGCCGTGCCTGCCCAGGAGCAGGCAGAACCCGCTACCCCTGTAGAGCCTCCGGCCCCCGAAGCGGCCGCAGACACAGCGACATCGACCGCCACTCGCCGCCGCCGGCGCGGAAGCCGCGGCGGCAAAGGACGCCGGAAGACGGGCGAGCGCGCCGAGGCCGCACCCGAGAAGCCCGAGAAGGCGGCGGCGAAGACGAAGGCAGAGAAGAAGCCGGAGCGGAAGCCGCGCGACTCGCGGCCGCGCCCGACGCGCCGCCGGACGGCGACGCCCCGCGCTCTACCGCCGCCCGCGAAGCGCGAGCTCGTGGTCTCCGTCGACGTGGCGGAGCAGCGGGTCGCGATCCTCGAGGACGACCAGGTCGCCGAGGTCTACCTCGAGCGGCCCGAGAGCCGTTCGATCGCGGGGAACATCTACAAAGGGACGGTCGACAACGTCCTGCCGGGGATGGAGGCCGCGTTCGTCGAGATCGGTCTCGAGAAGAACGGCTTCCTGTACGTCGACGAGATCGTCACGCCGGAGCTGGAGGGCCGGAGGCACGGGCGGAAGATCCAGGACCTCCTGAGCCGCGGAGAAGAGATCCTGGTGCAGGCGGTCAAGGACCCGATGAAGTCGAAAGGCGCGCGGCTCACCACCGAGATCTCGCTGCCCGGGCGCTTCGTGGTCTACGTCCCGAGCGGGGAGGGCTTCGGCGTCTCGCGCCGGCTCCCGGACGAGGAACGGAGCAGGCTCCGCGACATCCTCAAGTCCGTCGCCCCGAAGGCGGGCAGCATGATCGTCCGGACCGCGGCCGAGGGTGCCTCCCCGGAGGACATCGAGCGCGACATCGACTTCCTGCAGCGCCTCTGGAAGGAGATCCAGAAGCGGGCCACGGCCGCGGAGGCGCCGGCGCTCGTCTACCAGGAGGCCGAGCTGCCGCTCCGAGTCGTCCGTGACCTCTTCACGAACGACTTCGAGCAGGCGGTGATCGACCACGACCTCACCTACAAGCGCGTCGTCGGCTACCTGAAGAAGACCTCGCCGCATATGGCCGAGAAGGTGCACAAGCACAAGGGCAAGACCGCGCTGTTCGAGGACTTCGGCGTCGAGGAGGAGATCCGGTCGACGCTGTCGCGCCGGGTCGACCTCCCGTCCGGCGGCTATCTCGTCTTCGACTACGCCGAGGCGTTCACCGTCATCGACGTCAACACCGGCCGGTTCGTGGGCTCGCGCTCGCGCTCCTCGAGCAGCAGGCTCGAGGACACGATCACGAAGAACAACCTCGAGGCCGTCAAGGAGGTCGTCCGCCAGCTCCGGCTCCGGGACATCGGCGGGATCATCGTCATCGACTTCATCGACATGGCGAACCCGAAGAACCGCGAGGCGGTCGAGGAGGCGCTGAAGACGGAGCTCGAGCGCGACCGGACGAAGACCTACGTCGTCGAGATCTCTCCGCTCGGGCTCGTCGAGATGACGCGCCAGAACGTCTCGCACGGTCCGCGCGAGATCCTCACGAAGCGTTGCCCCACCTGCGCAGGCGACGGCATCGTGTTCTCGGAGATCTCCGCCGCCGTCGAGGCCGAGCGCAGGCTGCGGGCCCTTGCTGCCGGCTCTCGGACAGCCGCCTACCGCGTCGAGCTGAACCCCCATGTCGCCGCCGTGCTCATCGGGCCGGGCGCCGAGCGCCTGAGGGCGATCGAGGAGCGCACCCGGCGCAGGTTCTTCCTGGTGCCGAAGGAGGGCGCGCCGCCAGAGCACTTCGAGGTCGTCGACCGCGGCTCGCTCGCCAAGCTGCAGCCGGAGGCGCCCGTCGAGGAGGGCCAGGAGCTCGAGGTCAAGCTCGTAGAGGTCGGCCTGCACGACCCCGCCGCCGGAATTGCGAAGCGCGACGGCATCGAGATCGCGGTCGCCGACGGCGCCGCCCTCGTCGGGAAGCGCGTCAAGATCCACGTCAATCGGGTGCTGGACGGCTCGGTGTACGCGGAGCCCGTCGACCGCGCCGGGGTTGCCCAGCCGCCGATCACGGCCGAGGCGCTGGCGGAGAAGCCGACCCGCGCCCGCCGAAGCAAGGTCGCGAAGCTCGAGGCGCCCAAGGTCGATCAGCCCGAGGTCGAGGAACCCGAGCAGCCCGAAGCGGAGGCGCTCGCGGAGCCGGAGGAGGAACAGGAGCAGGCGGCGACCGAGGAGGATGCGGCCGAAGGGGCTCCCCGCCCGAAGAAGCGCACGCGCCGCGGCTCGCGCGGAGGCCGGAGGCGGAAGAAGAAGCCCGCCGAGGTGACGGCCGAGAACGGCGCTCCGCCCGCCGATCAGAACGAAACGAACGGGCGGCCGGCGGAGTCGCCGGTCCTGATCCACGTTCCCGAGCCGTCGCTCGGCCAGGAGGAGCCCGTCGAGGCGGCGGGCGAGGAGACGGCCGACGGCGAGGCGCCCAAGCCGAAGAAGCGGACCCGCCGCGGAACGCGTGGAGGGCGACGGCGCCGGAAGCCGGCCGCGCAGACGAACGGTGCGGGCGCAGAAGGAAAGACGCCGGGCGAGTCCGAAGAGGCGGAGAAACCGCTGGTAGACTGAGATCAGCCGGCGACCCCGGCCTTTTCTATGAGTTACGCGATCATCAAGCTCGGTGGGAAGCAGTACGTCGTCCGCGAGGGCGAGAAGCTCCTCGTGGACCGGCTCTCAGTCGACGAGAACACGACCTTCAAGCCCGAGGTGATCTTCGAGGGCGGCGACGGCAAGGCCGAGCTCTCGCCGAAGGGCACCGTCACCGCGAAGGTGCTGGCCCACGTGAAGGGCGACAAGGTCCGGATCGGCAAATACCGCAAGCGCACCGGCTACCGGCGCCACACGGGCTTCCGCTCGAGCCTCACGCAGATCCAGATCGAGTCGATCGGCGCCAAGCAGAGCACGCGCTCGAGCTCGACGTCGCGCAGCAGGACGACCACGAAGAAGAAGGAAGGCAGCTAGATGGCGCACAAGAAGGGACTCGGGTCTTCACGCAACGGCCGCGACTCCGAGTCGAAGCGGCTTGGCGTGAAGATCTTCGACGGCCAGGACGTGAAGGCCGGGATGATCGTCGTCCGTCAGCGCGGCACGCGCTTCCGGCCCGGCCCCGGTGCGGGCCTCGGCCGCGACGACACGATCTTCGCGACGCGTGACGGCCGCGTCGAGTTCAGGCGTAGCGGCGAGCGGCGCACCGTCGTGGTCGGCGAGCCCCAGGGCTAGGAGGGTTCCGGGCGGCACAGCGGCTGTGCCGCCAGGCCGCTTACGCCGAGTCGAGGGCGCCGAACCACGTGGTCGCGGGAAGGTTCTCGAGGACGACGGCACGGGCGTAGACGTGGGCGCCGGTGCAGACGCGTCATCAGCGCGCCGGCGTCGCGCGAACCCAGCTCAGGGTCGTCTCGTCCTCGACGAACAGGTTCACCCTCCCGCCGGGGAAGAGCAGCACGTCCAGGGGCGGCGCCTCGCTCCAGCGTGCTCCGGGATCACCCGGAGCCCGTGCGAGCAGGTGACTGGGTCGCCGGAGGCCGCGACCGTGAAGACCGAGATCTCGCGCTCGTCGGCAACCTGCCGGGCCCACTGTGTCAGGACCTCGTAGGCCGGCGAAAGTCGAGCTCCTCGACGCCGTCAAAGATAAAGATCCCGATATTCACGGCGGTTCGCCGTACCACCGAGGCGGTAGCGTGCGTCCGTGTTCCACGACCGGGCCAGGATTCGACTCGAGGCGGGGCGCGGCGGGCACGGCGGTCTCAGCTTCCGGCGCGAGAAGTACGTGCCGAAGGGCGGCCCGGACGGCGGCGACGGTGGGCGCGGGGGAGACGTCGTGCTCGAGGTCGACCCCGACCTTCGCGACCTCTCGTTCTTCCAGGGCCGGAGACTGTTTCGGGCCGGGGCCGGCGGGCCCGGACGGGGGGCCAACAAGCACGGGCGAGACGGAGAGGACGTCGGGCTCCGCGTCCCGGTCGGCACGCAGGTCTTCTCGGACGAGGGGGAGCTGGTCGCCGACCTCGCCGGACGTGGCTCGCGCGTGGTCGCCGCGCGGGGCGGGCCCGGCGGGCGCGGAAACAAGCGCTTCGCGACCCCGACGCGGCGCGCGCCGCGTTTCGCCGAGGTGGGGATGCCCGGCGAGGAGCTGGAGCTCGACCTCCGTTTGAAGCTCATGGCCGACGCGGCCCTCGTCGGCCTGCCGAACGCCGGCAAGTCGTCGCTGCTCCGACGGATCTCGAATGCGAAGCCGAAGGTCGCCGAGTATCCGTTCACGACGCTTGCACCCGTACTCGGGACCGTGGAGTCGCCGAGTGGCCGTCAGCTGACGGTCGCCGACGTGCCCGGCCTGATCGAGGGGGCCAGCGAGGGTGTCGGGCTGGGCCACGAGTTCCTCGCCCACCTCGAGCGCGCGCGGCTCCTCGTCCACGTGATCGATGCCTCCGAGGGCGACCCCGCAGAGCGCTTCGGGCTGATCGACATGGAGCTGTCGGCCTACGGTGCGGGGCTCGACCGGCTGCCCCAGATCGTCGCGCTGAACAAGGTGGACGTGGCGGGGGACGTGGACTTCGCAACAGTCGACGAGCGCGTCCTCCGAGTCGTCCGAACGTCGGCCGTGACCGGAGAGGGCATCGACGAGCTCGTGAACGCGCTGTTCGAGCTCTGCCCTTCCGCACCCGAGCCGGAGGAGCCCGCCGAAGACGGCCTCGTGGAGTTCCTCGTCTATCGCCCCCGGCCGGAGGCTCACCGAGCATTCCGGATCCTTCGCACCGACCGCGGCTACCGCGTAACGGGTTCGACGCCGCCGCCGGACGAGCTCGAGGCCGCGCTCCGCGCCGCCGGCGCCAGGACCGGCGCCGAGGTCGAGGTCGACGGCGAGACCCTGACCCTCTCGTGACGGTCGCGATCCTCGGGGGCGTCTTCGACCCGCCGCATCTGGGACACGTCGCGCTCGCGGAGGGCGCGAGGGACCAGCTCGGCGCGGACCGGCTCCTCGTGCTCGTCGCCCGCCGGCCGGGTCACAAAGGCGTCGTGGCGGATCCCGCGGCCCGCCTGCGGCTTGCGGAGCTCGCCTTCGGCCGGTTCGGCGAGGTCCGGCTCGACGACCACGCCTTCACCGTCGACTTCTTGCGGGACGCCGGCCTCGAGAGACCGTATTTCGTCCTCGGCGGGGACGAGTGGGAGCACTTCGAAAGCTGGAAGGAGCCCGAGGAGGTGCGACGGCTGGCCCGCATCGCCGTCGGCGCCCGGCCGGGCCACCCCGAGCCGGAAGGAGGCGTGGAGGTGCTCGAGATCGACGAGCGCCCGATCTCCTCGAGTGAGATCCGGGAGCTCGTCGCAGCCGGCGAGCCCGTCGACCATCTCGTGCCGGCAGCGGTCGCTCGCGAGATCGAGCGGCTCGGGCTCTACCGCGACTCGGTGCGTTCCTCGAGCCCCGGCTACACTGCATGAGAACCCGAAGGGATCCGGTCCGACACTGAGCTCACTCGAACAAGCCCGCCGCATCGCCGCTCTCGCGCAGGAGAAGCTGGCGGAGGACATCGTGATCCTCGACCTGCGGCCCGTCACCGCCTACACCGACTACTTCGTTCTTGCGACGGGGAGAAACCC
>DASTCG010000050.1:0-21661 GCA_035711385.1 Gaiellaceae bacterium | reverse complement strand
ACCGGGGCCGCGTTGCTGGCCACCTCCGCGGTCGCGGGCCGCGCCGACACCGAGTCTCCGCAGGCGTGGGCGAAGGCACCGGTCGGCGGGACGTTCAAGCACAGCCTGACGGTCGACATCGATTACATCGACCCCGCTCTCTGGTACATCGTCCCGTCCTGGGCGATCGCGTACGCGACGAGCGGGATGCTCCTGAACTACCCCCATGCGCCCCCGCCGAGAGGGTCGCGGCTCACGCCGGAGGTCGCCCAGAGCTTCCCGCGCGTCTCCCGTGACGGCCTCACCTACACGTTCAAGCTCAAGCGGACGTACCGCCTCTCGAACGGCCAACCGGTCACGGCCCGCAATTTCGCCGCGGCGCTCAACCGTGACCTCGACCGCCGGATGAGCTCACCCGCGCGCCCATTCATCGAGGACATCGCCGGTGCTCGGGCCGTGATCGCCGGACGCGCGCGGCGCGCCACCGGGATCAAGGTCTTGAGCGAGTACACGCTTCAGATCCGCCTGACCAGAAGGGCGCCGGACCTGCTCGCCCGGCTTGCGATGCCTTTCTTCGCGGCGATCCCGCTGAACCTCCCGATCGATCCCGAGGGCGTTTCAGCGCCGACCCATGGTGCGGGGCCTTATTACGTCCGTGAATGGACGAGGAACCGCCGGCTGATCCTCGAGCGGAACCGCTTCTACCGCGGCCCCGCTCCTGGCAACGTCAGCCGGATCCAGATCGACATCGGGCTCCCGCCCGAGACGATCAAGCTCAACATCGACCGCGGCGCGACCGACTTCGGCGATATGCCGCCCTCCGCCCACGCGGAACTTGGCCGCCGTTACGGCGTGAAGAGACAGTCACCCGGCCGCTACTTCTCGAATCCGTCTCCGACGATCTTGTACCTGGCGATGAACCACGACCGCTCGCTGTTCGGCGGCGGCGAGATGGGCAACCTGCGGCTCAAGAAGGCCGTGAACTACGCGATCGACCGGCAGGCGATGATTAACCAACTCGGGGCATATGCCGGTGTCACGAACGATCAGTACATGCCGCCGACGATGCGCGGCTTCCGCAATGTCGCGATCTATCCGCGGCGACCCAAGCTGAGCCGCGCTCGCGCACTTGCCGCCGGCCAGACCCGAGGCGGCGACGGGGTCTTCTACTGCTGGAGCACTGCACCCGGTCCGGCCACTTGTCAGATCGTGCAGGCGAACCTGCGGAACATCGGCCTGAACATGGACATCAAGCTTTTTCCGTGGCCAATCCAGTTCGCGCGTTCCGGGCGGCGCGGTGAGCCATTCGACCTGACGCTCGCCGGCTGGCACATGGACTACTTCGATCCGTACGACTTCATCTTCCTCGTCGACGGAACGACGATCCGGCCTGCCAACAACGTCAACTTCTCGTACTTCAACTCGCCGTCCTTCAACCGCAAGATCGCCCGGGCGAAGACGCTCGTCGGAGTCGAGAGGTATCGGACGTTCTCGAACCTCGACCATGACCTAGTTCGAAACGCCGCGCCGCTGGCCGTCTACGGGAGCCCGAATGCCCGTCACTACGTCTCCGGGCGCGTCGGGTGCTACTACAACCACCCGGTCTACAGCTGGGACTACCGCGGACTCTGCCTTACCCGCTGAATGCGCCACGGGAACGACGAGCGCGGATGATCCGCGAAAGCTCCTAGAAGAGCTGGTTCGCGCCCTGGAAGACCGCCGACACCGACTCGTCGGCGAAGACGTTCATGATCGTGTCGGCCAGCAGCCCGGAGACGGGCAGCACGGTCAGCTTCGCCGGGCGCTCGAGCGGATTCAGCGCCACGGTGTCGGTGACGACGATCTCGGCCACTTCCGTGTGGGCCAGGCGACTGAGCGCGTCACCCACGAAGTGCCCGTGCGTGGCGAAGACGTAGACCTCCTTGGCACCGGCCTCTCGAAGCGCTTTCGCCCCGGCGAGCAGCGTCCCGCCGGTGAGGATCATGTCGTCGCCCATGAGCGCCGTCTTGCCGCGGACGTGGCCAATCACCTCGGTGATCGACGCCTGGTCATGCGCCGGCCGGGTCTTGTTCATGATCGCGAGATCCGCGTCGAGCATCTGCCCGAAGCGGCGCGCGAGCTTGGCGCGGCCGGCGTCCGGCGAGACCGAGACGACCTGGTCGCCGGAGAGGCCCTTATCCCGGAAGTACTGCGCGAAGAGGGGTAGCGCGGTCATGTGGTCGACCGGGATGGTGAAAAAGCCCTGGATCTGGCCGGTGTGAAGGTCCATGGTCAGCACGCGGTCGACGCCGGCCGCCTTCTCGAGCGTGTCCGCGAGGAGCTTCGACGAGATCGGCTCGCGCGGCGCCGACTTCTTGTCCTGACGCGAGTAGGGGAACCACGGCATCACGGCCGTGACCCGCTTGACCGAGGCCAGCTTCGCGGCGTTGATCATCTCCAGGAGCTCCCAGAGGTACGCGTTGACCTTGCCGACGCCCGCACACGACTGGACGATGAAGAGGTCCGCTCCCCGGACCGATTCCTCGTAGCGGCAGTAGACCTCGCCGTTCGCGAAGGTCTTCAGCTCCACCGGGGAGAGCGAGACTCCGAGCTTGGCCGCAATGTCCGCGGCCAGGTCGGGGTGCGAGCGGCCCGAGACGAGCATGAGGCGCTTGGACGGGCCGCGCTCGAGCCAGTTCTGCGGCTTCGCCTGCGCCTGCGTGGCCGGCGCCTCCAGGCCCGGCAGCGGCGCGACCTCAGTCGTCGTCATCGTCTTCTCCCCGCTGCTCGCCTCCACGTGCCGCGTAACCCTCCTTGTTTTCCTGGCGCGCCCGCGCGACTGCGAGCGCGTCGGCGGGGACGTCTCTCGTGATGACGGATCCCGCCGCAACCCAAGCACCGTCGCCAACCTCGACCGGAGCAACGAACCCATTGTGGATGCCGGTCCTGACGTTCCTGCCGATCGTCGTCCGGCCCTTCGGTTCGCCAGGCGCGTGCGGGTAGTTGGCGGTGATGTTCCCCGCGCCGATGTTCGTGCCCTCGCCGATGTCGGCGTCGCCGATGTAGGACAGATGAGGCACCTTGGTGCCCTCGCCAACGCGCGAGTTCTTGATCTCCACGAATGTGCCCGCCTTCGCGCCCGCCTGGAGAACCGTGCCGGGGCGAAGGTAACAGAACGGACCGACGAGCACACGCGGGCCGATCTCCGCGTCGACCGCGACGACGTGCGGGCCGACGCTCGCCCCCTCCCGGACGCGGGTCAGCCCCCTGAGGACCGTGAACGGCGCGATCGAGGCATCCGGCTCGATCTCGACCGAAGGCTCGATCCAGGTGGTGGCCGGGTCGACGATCGTGACGCCCGCGAGCATGTGCTCCTCGTTGACGCGGTCGCGAAGGGCCGCGGCGGCCGCGGCCAGCTCGACGCGCGTGTTGACGCCCTCCGGCTCCGTCGGATCGCCGGCCTCGTAGGCCACGACGCGCTCGCCACGCTCGACGAGGAGGCGGACCGCGTCGGTGAGATACAGCTCGCCCTGAGCGTTCGCCGGCTCGAGGATCGAGAGGACCGGCCAGAGTGCATCCCCGCGGAACACGTAGATCGACGAGTTCACCTCGTCGACGGCGAGCTCCTGCGGCGACGCGTCGGTCGCCTCGACGATCGCCCGGACCGACCCGTCGTCGCCGCGCAGCACGCGGCCGTAGTCGCCGGGGTCGTGCTTGCGAAACGTGAGGATCGTGGCCGCGGCCCCTCCGTGCCGGTGCGCCTCCAGAAGGGAAGCGAGCGTCTCGGGGCGCAGAAGGGGCGAGTCTCCGGAGAGGACGAGGAGGTCTCCCCCGTGCGCTCCGAGGGCCTCCTTTGCCGAGGCCACCGCATCACCCGTCCCCCGCGGCGACTCCTGCACAGCGACCGCGAAGCCGTCGAAGGCCCCGGCGTGGTCGGGTGAGCTGACGACGACGAGCCTGGACGGACCAAGGGGAAGGGCCGCCTCGATCACCCAGTCGACGAGCCGCCTGCCGAGCAGCGGGTGGAGATGCTTCGGCGTTGCGGACTTCATCCGCGTGCCGAGCCCTCCCGCAAGGACGACGGCTGCCAGGTCCGATCCGCTCACGAGGTCTTGTGCAATGGCTGGGGCGCCAGGATTCGAACCTGGGATCACGGGACCAAAACCCGCTGCCTTACCACTTGGCTACGCCCCACCGAATCGAAGATCAACTCAGATTCAAGTCTGCCAGCGTTGCGCTCGGGGCTTCGACAACGGCCCGCCGACAGCGCCGCGGGGCCTCCAGATCGGCATCGCAAGCGACGCCTCAGCACTTGACTACGCCCAAGAGAGGTTGTGCCGACATTGGGCTGCCGACCGATGAACGCGTCTACCGTCGGCTGAACAGGACGACGAGAGCTACGAGCGCGATGACGCCGACTGCCAAGAACGCGACTGCGGTGAAGAAGAACAGCAGAAGCGGCACGAGTGCCACGAGCGCCTGGGACACGGCGGCGATCCACACCACGTCGTGCACGGTGCCGGGACGGAGCCTCCGGCCCAGCCAGAAGTAGCCGACGAGCACGAGGATGGCGACGAGAATCGCGAGCGGCCGGCTGATCGCGCCGATGACGAGCGCCAGCGCCTCGACGAGCGCGATGATCAGCGCGATGCCGGTTCGCCGGCGATGGAGCCAGCGGTCAGCGCGCGAGGAGCCGTGCTCGAGAACCGGGTGATCGATCACGGCGTGAAGCTACCAGCCGGGTGTCGTGATCCAGAGGTCCGCGCGGCCTCTCAGTGACGCCGCTGCAGTGACGGCGTCGGCCTCCTCCTCGAACAGCGCGTAGACGGCCGGGCCGGCGCCCGACACGTCGGCCCGGATGGCGCCGAGCTCGACGAGGCGCTCGGCAAGCGGTGATGAGGCGAGGTCGTTTGCCGGCAGCGACCCGATGTCGCCCAGCGCCAGGCCGCGCAGGAGCTCGGCCCGCCTCTGCTCGAAACCCTCGTCACCGCGGATGCGGTCGAACGCCGCGTACACCGATGCCGTCGACGCCTTCCGCGCCCCGTGTGGGAGCGCGAGCAGGACCCAGAAGTCCTGCGGCAGGTCGAGCGGCGTCAGTCGCGTCCCGTCTCCCTCGCCGAGCTGCGGGCCGGTAGTGAGGAAGAACGGAACGTCCGCGCCGAGCTTTGACGCGACGGCGTGGAGGTCGCCTTCGGCCAGCGGGCTCGCGAGCGACTCGTTCGCGAGGAGGAGCGCGGCAGCCGCGTCGGAGCTCCCTCCACCCAGGCCCGCGGCAACCGGGATCCGTTTCTCGATCGTGGCGCGCCAGCGGGGTTCGACGCCGGCCCGGCCCGCCACCGCCCGGACCGCGCTGCGCACGAGCGTGTCGCCGGCGAAGCCGTCCACCGACAGGCTGTCCGCCTCCTCGAGCCGGATCGTGTCGGCCAGGGCGAGCCGCTGCAGCACCGTCACGACTTCGTGCCGTCCGTCCGGCCGCGTCGGGCCGACGACGAGCGCCAGGTTCACCTTCGCCGGGGCGAGGCGCTCGCTCATACGAGCTCGGCGGCCAGGGCGACGAACTCGGGGGGCGCAAGCTCCTCGGCCCGGACCTGCGCGGGGCGCCCGATCGCCCCGAGCGCCGCTTCGGCGCGCTCGCGGGTGGTGAGACCGGCGAGCTCGAGCGAGTTCGGAAGCTGCTTGCGGCGGTGCCCGAACGCGGCTTCCACGACCCGCTTGAGCTGATGCCAGGGGACCGGCGGTGGGAGGTCGCGACGGCGGAACGCGACCAGCGCAGAATCCACGTTCGGCCGCGGCCGGAAGACTTCGCGCGAGACGGGATGCCACCCGGTTCGCTCGGTTGCGAGCTGCATCAGGACCGAGACGGCGCCGTAGGCCTTCGTCCTTGGCGCTGCGAAGAACCGGTCTGCGACCTCGCGCTGGACCATGACGCACCAGAGGGTCACGGTCGGCATCCGCTCCAGGCTCTCGACGACGATCGGGGTCGCGACGTTGTACGGCAGGTTTGCGACGAGCTTCCCCGGCGGAGGATCGAGCTCGGCCGGATCGAGGTGGAGCGCGTCGGCGAAGAGGAGACGCACGTTCGAGCGCGTGCCGAAGCGCTTCGTGAGATGGGGCTCGAGCCTCCGATCGAGCTCGACCGCATGGACGAGCCCGACTCGCTCCGACAGGGCCGCCGTGAGGACACCCTGCCCCGGCCCGATCTCAAGCACGACGTCGTCGGGCGCGAGCTCGGCGAGGCGCTCGATCACACGGACGATGTTGTCGTCGACGAGGAAGTGCTGGCCGAGCTCCTTGCTCGGAGCGGGCAGGTCGGTCACGCGAGCCCGAAGGCGGCGTCCGCGTTCCGGTCGATCTGCGCGGCGAGCTCGTCCGTCTCGACTCCTCGAAGCTCGGCGAGCGCCGTGACCGTGTGGACGAGGTTCGCCGGCTCGTTCGGCCGGCCACGGCGTGGTTGCGGCGAGAGGTACGGGCTGTCCGTCTCGGCGAGCAACCGGTCGCCGGGGATCTCGCGCGCCGCCGAGCGGAGCTCGTAGGCGTTCGGATAGGTGACGTTCCCGGCGAACGACACGTAATAGCCGCGCTCGAGCGCAGGTCGAAGGAGGCCCTGCGAGGAGAAGCAGTGGAGGATCACGGTCCCGTCGAAGTCGCCGAGCGCCCGGGCGACGTCGCCGTCGGCGGCGCGGCAGTGGATCACGACCGGCTTGCCGAGCGCCTCCGCCACCGCAAGGTGCGCCTGAAAGAGCTGGCGTTGCGCCTCGCGCGGCGCGTAGTCGCGGTAGTAGTCGAGTCCCGTCTCACCAACGGCGACCGGATCGAGCTCGCGAAGAGATTCGAGTTGAGAGGGATCCGCGCCGGCGGCCTCGTGCGGATGGATCCCGAGAATCGGAGCGACGCCTTCCGTCTGCGCGCAGTAGGCCGCGACCTGCTTCCAGGAGGCAGGCCAGGCGCCGACCTCGAGGATGCGGTCGACGCCGACGTCTCGTGCGCGCCCCACGAGGTCGTCGACCGGCTCCGCGCACGCGTGCAGGTGCGCGTGGGTGTCGATCACGCAGCGGCTGCGGGCGACTCGACACGGGGGAAGAGCGGCGCCGCCGGCGCGACGTCCTCCGTCTCCGCGAGCCCACCCGGCGCCGCGGCGGACCACGTGAAGTCCTCGGGCTGGCCGAGCGCCCGCAGGATCTGCGACGTCGTCTCCGGGAGGTAGGCGTGTAGCGCGACGGCGACGACCCGAAGCCCGTCCGCGAGCTCGTACAGCGCCTGGTCCAGCCGCTCCGAGCTCGCGTCGTCCTTTGCGAGCTCCCACGGCTTCGTCTCGGTGACGAACTTGTTCAGGGCCCGGACCGACTCCCAGATGACGTCGATCGCGCCGGTGAGGTCGAAGGCGTCCAGCCGGCTCGAGACCTCGCCGCTCAGATGGTCGAGCTTCGGCGCGTCCGCCGCGCCAAGAGCGATCGGAATCCGGCCGCCTCGGTACTTGGCGATCATCGCGGTCGTGCGGGAGACGAGGTTCCCGAGGTCGTTCCCGAGCTCGCGCTCGTAGCGCTCGTGGAGGCTCTCCACGTCCACGTCGCCGTCGCGACCGAACTGGACGGCGCGCACCGCCCAGAACCGAACCGCGTCCGCACCGTAGACGTCCACGAGACTCTTCGTGTCGATGACGTTCCCGAGGGACTTCGAGATCCCGCGACCGCCGAGGTTCAGGTAGCCGTGGACGAAGATCGACCGGGGCACCTCGTAGCCGGCCGAAAGGAGCAGCGCCGGCCAGAAGACGCAGTGGAAGCGAAGGATGTCCTTCGCGATCAGGTGGCGGACATGCGGCCAGTACCGCTCGCGGAGGTCGTCGCCCGGCCGGGCATAGGTGAGCGCGCTGAGATAGTTGATCAGCGCATCGACCCAGACGTAGACGACCTGCTCGGGGTCCCACGGCACCGGCACGCCCCACGGTTGCCCGGCACGACTGAGGCTGAAGTCCTGGAGGCCGCCCTCGATGAAGCTCCGCGCCTCGTTGCGCCGGAAGTCGGGCAGGACGAAGTCCGGACGCTCGTCGTAGAGCTTCAGCAGCGGCTCCTGGTAGCGCGAGAGGCGGAAGAAGTAGTTCCTCTCCTCGATCCGCTCGGGGACCGTGTCGTGATCCGGGCACTTGCCGTCCACCAGCTCGTCCTCGGACTTGAACTCCTCGCAGCCGAGGCAGTAGAGGCCGGAGTACGTGTCCTCGTAGATGTCGCCGTTGTCGTAGATGCGTTGGACGAAGTCCTGGACGAAGCGCTTGTGCTCCTCGTCGGTCGTCCGGATGAAGAAGTCGATGTCCGCGCCGACGAGCTCAGGCACCTCCCGCCAGTGCTCGACGATCCGGTCGACGAAGACCTTCGGCTCCAGACCTTGCTCCTCGGCGGCCCTGACCACCTTTGAGGCGTGTTCGTCCGTGCCCGTGAGGAAGAACGTGTCCTCGCCTCGCTGGCGGTGATGGCGCACGAGGATGTCCGCCGCGAGCGTCGTGTAGGCATGCCCGATGTGCGGCGTCGAGTTCACGTAGTAGATCGGCGTTGTCAGGTAGAAGGTCATCGGCGCCCATGATAGGTGTGCGCCTGTCGGCGGCCGGGGCGGCCGATCGGGCCTTCCGAACGCGGCGGGGGATGAGCAAAACCGCTGCCAGCGCGAGGATCGCCACAAGCCAGAACGCCCACGGCGGCGGCGCGTGATGCCGCTCTGGAACCGTGGGAATGGGCGTCGACCGAAGATCCGCCGCATCCTCCGAGCCTCTCGACGGCTCGGACGTACGCACGCTGCGATGAGGGACACGCGCGCGAGCCGCCGGGATGGTGCTCCGCCTCCGGCGCGAGCTTGACCGAGCATCCGGGCGCCGGCCGCCGGCTGCGGTCCTCGAGACCGTCGGCGAGGCGGTGGTCGCCCGACCCGTCGGATGCAAGACGACGACGTGTCGGGCCTTCGCGACGGTCGCGGGACGAGCCGCAGTTGCCGCCGCGTTTCCGTCCGGCGCGACGCCTGCCGTGGTGTCCCCCTCGAGTGCCCGCGTACCGCTCTCCGGGGCGGTCTCGGCCGGCGCCGCCGTCTGCGCGGTGACCGCTGCCGGCGCCGGGGAACCGGTGGGCTGCGCCGCACGAGGGGGCAAGAGCGTCAGCGGATCCACATATCCGCGCGGATCTTCTGCCCGACGAATCCCGAACTGCACGTGCGGCTCCTCGCCCTCCTCCGCAGGTCCGATCGTCCCGACCGGCTCGCCCTCCGCGACACCGTCCCCGACGGACACGGAGATCGAGCCGAGATCGGTGAGCGTCACCGCCCAACCGTCGGCCGTGCGCACCGAGAGCGTCTTCCCGTTCGAGGGCAGCGAGCCGGCGAAGGTCACGAGGCCGGCCGCTGGTGCCAGCACGGTCGAGCCGGGGGAACCCGCGACGTCGATGCCGCGGTGGCCGGACGCCGTGTAGGCGCCGCCGCCGTAGTCGAACCCGCGGATGACGGCACCGGTGGCCGGCCACGTCCAGGCGTGGGCCTGCGGCGCTGCGCCCAGGCTCACGACAGCGAGGAGAGTTGTCAGTCGTGAGAACATGCCCAAGCCGAAGCTAGCAAGCCGCCCGGCTGTTGGCAAATATGGCTACAGCGTTGAGTCGTAGAGACGCTTCCGCGAGATCCCGCTCAGCCGCGAAACGACCTCGGAAGCGTCCTTTCTGGACGCGCCGCCCCGCACGAGGGCCGACACGGCCTCGACGGCGTCGCGCTCCCCCTCCGGAGACTCGACCGTGGCGGGCCCGATGACCAGCGTGATCTCGCCTCTTGCCCCTTCCGCAAAGCGTTTCGCGACCTGCGAGGCCGGCCCGCGGACGACCTCCTCGAACCGCTTCGTCAGCTCCCGGCACACGGCGACGGGTCGGTCGGGGAGTGCCTGGGCCAGGCTCGCGAGCGTCCGACCAACCCGGTTCGGAGACTCGAATGCGACGAGAGCATGTCGCCATTGCGCCAACTCTCGCCACAGCTCCGACAGAGCTCTCGGCGACCGCGGAAGGAACCCGACGAACTGGTAGCGCTCGGCCTCGAACCCGCTCGCGACGAGCGCGGACTCGACAGCCGACGGGCCCGGAAGGACGGTCACCGGGACTCCTACCTCGAGCGCCGCGGCGATCAGTCGCGCTCCGGGGTCGCTGATCGCAGGAAGCCCCGCGTCGGAGACCAGCGCGATCCGCTCTCCCGCTTCGAGCCGGGGCATCACTTCCGCGACGCGCCTCGCCTCGTTGTGCTCGTGGTAGCTGAGGAGCCGAGCCTCGATCCCGTGCCGATCGAGGAGCCGCCTCGTGTGCCGCGTGTCCTCGCAGAGGACGACGCCGGCGCTTCGGAGCTCCTCGAGGACACGGAGCGTGACGTCGTCGAGGTTCCCGATCGGCGTCGCGCAGACGGCGAGCGGCACTAGGACGATCCGTCGAGCGCTTCGAACGCGACGAGCGCGGCGCCCACCATGCCTGCGTCCGGCCCCAGCTCCGCCGCAACCACACGAACGACCTCGCGCGGCAGCGGGAGAGCCTCGACCGCGAGCGCCTCCCGGGCCGGGCCGAGCAGCAACTCGCCCGCGTTCGCGAAGCCGCCGCCCACGATCACGACCTCCGGATTGAAGATGTTCACGAGCGACCCGATTCCCGCACCGAGCCGGCTCCCCAGCTCCGCGAGGTCGGCGGCGGCGCCCGGATCGCCGGCCTCGGCCTCGTCGACCAGCCGTTTGGCATTCGCCCTCTCGCCGAAGCGGCGCGCGGCGAGCCTGTCTGCGACACTTCCGGCCGCCAGCGCCTCGAAATGCCCATGACCAGTGCAGTTGCCGCTACAGGGCGGGCCGCCGTAGTCCAGCACCATGTGGCCCAGCTCGGCGCCGCCGCCGACCGAGCCCCGGAACGGCTTGCCCTCCAGAATCAAGCCTCCTCCGATCCCCGTCCCGAGCGTCACCATGACCAGGGTCGACGCGCCGCGTCCCGCGCCGAGCCGCCACTCTGCGATCGCGGCCACATTCCCGTCGTTGTCGATCCTGATCGGGAGGCCGAACTTGGCCGCCATCCGGTCCCGGAAGTCGACGCCGGCGAGCGGGACGTGCACCGACGAGACCGCCCGACCGGACCGCTGGTCGATCTGCGAGCAGATCCCGAAGCCGAGCGCCGCGACATCCTCGTCGAGCAGCGCCTCGACGACCTCGTCGAGCGCCTCGAGCAGCGCCTCCTGTGAGGACGTGACCGTGCGGCGCGTTTGCCGCCGGTGCACGGTTCCGTCCCGGTCCACGACGCCGGCAAGGATCTTCGTCCCGCCGAGATCGACGCCGATGGCCCGGGAGGCGCTCACGAGCGGCGGCTACGATACCCCGCCGGATGGCCCGCGAAGACAAGCCGTACCGCGTCTATCGCGGCGGTCGTGCGACGGGGGGCGTGCCGACTCTCTCGCGGCTTCCGAAGCCCGGACGGCGAGAGCGGGCTCCTTCTCCGGCGGCGAAGCCGCAGCGCTACGCCGGACCAGGCCCGGCCAAGCGACCCCGCCGGCTGAGCACCGGACGGATCGTGCTCCTCGTCGTCCTCGGGCTCGTCCTGCTGCTGATCGGCTGGACGGTCGCCGGCTACCTCGCGGTCGGAAGGGGCATGGACAAGGCGAATGCCCGCCTCGGCCGCGAGGCGAAGGCACAGCTCGTGCCGCAGGACGGGTGGATGCTCTCGAAGCCAAGCACGACGCTGATCGTCGGCAGCGACCACTCGACGCACCCGACGCGGCGCGGGAACCGTCTCGCCGACTCGTTGATGCTCCTCCGCACGGATCCCGACCACCATGCGATCAGCTACCTGTCAATCCCGCGCGACCTCGAGGTCGAGGTTCCGGGATTCGGACACGAGAAGATCAACTCGACGCTGCCGCTCGGGGGCCCTCAGCTCACGATCCGCACGATCCGCGAGGCGCTCGGCGTCGACGTGAACCACATCATCCTGCTGGACATGAGCTCCTTCCGGAAGGTCGTGGACGCACTCGACGGCGTCGAGGTCGACGTTCGGAAGCCGGCCGTGACGAACATCGAGTGCCCGTACCCGAGCGCGGCCCGGTGCGAGCGCTGGGGCGGCTGGCGCTTCGGCCGCGGCCGCCAGGAGATGAACGGCAAGCGGGCGCAGATCTACTCCCGCATTCGCAAGAACCTCCTCGACCCCAGCGAGAGCGACCTGAACCGCGTTGGGCGTCAGCAGCAGGTGCTCCAGGCGACGCTGGACAAGATGGTCAGCTTCGGGACCTACCTGCGGCTGCCCTTCATCGGCGACGACCTGGTCAGCCCGATCACGAGCGACCTCTCCCAGAACGAGATCTTCGAGCTCGGTTGGCTTCGTTTCCGGTCGGCCGACGACCGGACGATCTACTGCCGCCTCGGGCTCACGGGCGACGGCGACGACAACGCGGCCGTGCTGCTGATGTTCAACGGGCGCTCGGCGATCCAGCCGCCGAGCCCGATCTCCGGCGCGGGCTGCCTGCGCGGGACACCGCTGACCTAGCGATTAGCTGCTTTCCGCCGCGGGGGTCTTCTTCTCGGGCTCCTTCTTCCCGCCCGAGTCGCCCTTGTCGGTGCTGTCGCCGTCGCGGGAGGGCTTCCGGCTCCCACGGCCGTAGTCGGTGGAGTAGAAGCCCGACCCCTTGAAATGGACGGCTACCGGATGGAGGACCCGGGTGAGGGGCCCTTCGCCGCAGACCGTGCAGACCTCCGGAGCCGGCTCGTTGATGCCGTGAAAAAGCTCGAAAACATGCCCATTGGGGCACTTGTATTCATAGATCGGCACCCCCTCAGAGGATAGCGGTGGCCTAGGAAGCCGCCTCTCGCCGCTCCTCCAGCGTCTCCTGGTAGCAGGGGGCGCCCTCGAACGCGGCAAGCCCGACCGGACGGCGTTGGCGGCGACGGCGACGGCGCCGCGCGGCCGCCATGGCCGCGGACGCCCCCACGACCCCGCCGATCAGGAACGAGCGCAGCCGCCTGGCCTGGTTCTCACCGTCCATGGGACGATGATCGCATGCCGGTGATCTGCGCTCTCGGCGACCTGCTGCTGGATGTGGTCGTCAAGCTGAGCCGTCCGCTCGCGGAGGGCGACGACACGCACGGCGAAGCTCGGGCGGGGGCGGGCGGCCAGGCGGCGAACGTCGCGGCCTGGGCGGCGGCGCTCGGCGCCAAGGCTCGTTTCATCGGCGGGCGCGGGGCCGACGGAGCGGGTGAGCTCGTGGAGGCGGACCTCCTCCGCCGCGCGGTCGACGTGCTCGGGCCGCCGCCGACCGGTCGGAACGGCGTCGTCGTCTCGCTCGTCGACCTCGACGGAAGCCGGACGATGATCTCCGACCGCGGCGTCGCGCCGCAGCTAGACCCCGGGGACATCCGGCCGGAGTGGTTCGAGGGCGCCGACTGGCTTCACATGTCCGGGTACGCGCTCATGGGCGAGCCGATCGGCTCGGCGGCAGAGCGGGCCGCCGAGCTCGCGCGGGCGGCCGGCGCGCGGATCAGCGTCGATCTCTCGTCCGTGAACCTCATTCGAGAGTTCGGGCACGAGCGGCTGGCCGAGCGCCTCGACCGCGTCAGGCCGGACCTCGTCTTCGGCAACGAGGCGGAGCACGCGGAGCTCCCGATGCCGGAGGAGATCCAGGTCGTCAAGCGCGGCGCCCGTGGAGCGACGATCGAGGGCCGCAACCTGCCGACCGTCCCCGGCGAGGTGGTGGACACGACCGGCGCCGGAGACGCCCTTGCCGCCGGCTATCTCGTGGGGGGCCCAGGCCTCGCGATGGAGGCGGCCGCCCGCTGCGTCGCGCAGCTAGGGACGATGCCGTGATCCGGATCGCGGACGAGGTTCGCGAGGCCCGAGCGGTCGTCGCGCTCGAGACGACCATCGTCGCGCACGGGTTTCCACCGAGAGAGGGCCTGGCGGTCGGGCTGGAGAGCGAGCGCCGCGTCCGCGCCGCCGGGGCCGTTCCCGCGACGATCGGGGTGCTCGACGGCGAGATCCGCGTCGGCCTGACGGAGGACGAGCTCGCCCGCTTCGACGCCTCGGCCCGAAAGGCCGGCCCCCGCGAGCTGGCGGTCTGCGCAGCCACCGGCACGACAGGCGCGACGACCGTCGGCGGCACGCTGGCCGTGTGCCGCGCCGCCGGCATCCGGTTCATGGGCACCGGCGGGATCGGCGGCGTCCACCGCGGCGACCGGCTGGACATCTCGGCCGACCTGATCGAGCTCGCACGCTCGCAGGTCGCCGTCGTCAGCTCGGGCGTGAAGTCGCTGCTCGACGTCGAGGCGACCGCCGAGCTCCTGGAGACGCTCGGCGTGCTCGTCCTCGGGTGGCGCACGCCGACGATGCCGAGGTTCTACGACGCCGCGGGCGGGCCGCCGGTCACCGACGAGGTTGCCTCCGCCGAGGACGCGATCAGGCTCGCACGTCTCCACTGGGAGCTTGTCGGAAGCGGCGTCCTCGTAGCGCGGCCGCCCGACGAGAGCCTCGACGCCGACGACCTGATCGACGAGGCCCTCCACGAGGCCGAGCGGCGCGGGGTCAGCGGCCAGGCCGTCACGCCGTTCGTGCTCTCGCGGATCCACGAGCGGAGCAACGGACGGACGCTCGAGGTCAACCGGGAGCTCGCGGCTGCGAACGCCGGGCTCGCGGGCGAGCTCGCGGTGGCGGCTGCGTGAGCCGCGAGCTCCACTTCGACTTCCCCGGACTTCGGGTCGGCGTCGCGGAGTACGACGACGGCCCGACCGGCTGCACGGTCTTCCACCTGCCGCCCGGCGGCGCGGCCTGCGCGCAGGACATCCGCGGCGGCTCCCCCGGGACGCTCGGCGCCGGCTACGAGTGGGCGCACGCCGTCTGCTTCGCCGGCGGCTCGCTCTACGGGCTCGAAGCGGCCTGCGGCGTCGCGGCGGAGCTGATGGCGATGCGCGGCTACACGGTCGGCTGGGAGGACGTCGAGCTCGTTCTCGGCGCGATCGTCTACGACTTCGGGCGCCGGGAGAACGCGGTCTACCCGGACGCCGAGCTCGGCCGACAGGCACTTCGGGCTGCGCGCGAAGGGGTGTTCCTGCTCGGCCGCCGCGGCGCGGGCCGGTCGGTGACGGTCGGCAAGACGTTCGGGCTCGAGCAGGGCGAGTTCTCCGGCCAGGGTGGGGCGTTCCGCCAGGTGGGGCCCACGAAGATCGTGGTCTTCACGGTGGTGAACGCGTTCGGGGCGATCGTCGACCGTGACGGGCGCGTCGTCCGCGGCCACTACGACGCGGAGCGCGACCTGCGGACGTCCCTCGTGGACGGCCTCGAGGCCCAGCTTCCCCGAGCAGCGCCGGGGAACACCACTCTGACGCTCGTGGTCACGAACCAGCGGCTGAACCGCCGGGAGCTGCGCCAGCTCGGCGCCCAGGTGCACGCCTCGATGGCGCGCGCAATCCAGCCGTTCCACGCCCTCGTCGACGGCGACGTCCTCTACACGGTGTCGACGAACGACGTGGAGAACACCGCGCTGACGAGCATGAGCCTCGGCGTCCTCGCGTCGGAGCTCGCATGGGACGCCGTGCTCAGCTCCCTGGATCCCTAGCGCCGGCGCGTCCGGAGCCAGTAGCGGATGAAGTAGAGCGGGACGGCGATCCCGGCGGCGAGGAACGCAGCGACGCCCCACGCCGTCGCATGCCGGTTCCCGTGCCGGTCGGCGTGGGCGAACACGGCGAGCGACACCACCGCCCAGAAGGCGACGACGATGATGAACTGGCCGAAGGTCAGCCGGTACACCGGCCAACCCTAAGGCGAACCTCCTTGGAGGGTTTGGCGTGGAAAGCGCTCGTTGCCAGGGTGCGATGGTCGTTCCCGGGCAAGGATGCAGGGAGCGCGCGTATCGAATGAGATACGGGCGCGGCTGAGGACGCAGACCCGGGGGGCGAGCAGCGCAGCCTGGCGGCACAGCCGGTTTTCCGCCAAACCCTCCTAGGTGACGGCGCCCAGGAACTCGTCGATCGAGAGCGCCGTCAGCGTCTGCAGCTTCGCGCTGCCCCGCGCCCCGAGCGCGACCGAGACCCGCGCGATCGTGGCCGGATCGGGCGCCTCGACGACGTTCACGAAGTCGAACGGCCCGAGCGTCGCCCACTGGTGGACGACCTTCGCGCCGAGCTCCTCGACGTCTCGGTTGACCTCTCTGAGACGGTCGGGGTTCGCCTTCAGCGTCTGCACGCCCTGGGCGGTCAGGGTCGACAGCAGGATGTACGTCGGCATCGGAGCTCCTTTCGGCGAGGACCGCCCCGACTCTAGTGCTCCCGGAGCCTCGCCACCTGGTCTTGGTAGAGCAGCGCGGCGGCGAGGAACAGCAGCGGCGACAGGAGAAGGATGGCGATGAACGCCGCCGCCCCCTGGGCCTGCTCGCCGAACTGGATGAGCAAGTAGCTCAGCACGCCCGCGCTGATCAGCACGACGATCGTGACCGCGGCGAGGGAGCCGAGCGCGTGGACGTAATCCGCCCGGGCAAGCTCGATCGCGCGGCGGAACGCGTCGCCCAGGCCCTTCGACTCGAACATCACGGCCGGCACCGCGAACCCGAGGAAGGCGAACCAGACGAGCCCCGGCAGGTAGAAGAGCGCGACGAGCACCGGCAGCGGGAGAAAGACGACGAGCCCCGCGACGAGGGCGAGCCAGCTCGACCCGCTCTGGGGCCGGTCGCTGGCCATCCGATTCGCGACGATGAAGCAGAGGCTGCCGATCAGCGCGAAGAGGACGACGAACGCAGAGAGCCTCGCGGTCCGGTGCACGTCGCTCGCGGTCAGGAGCGCGAGGAGCACGCCGAGCAGCGTCGGGGGCACGCCCAGAGCGACCGCCCGCCAGAAACGCCTGCCGTAGAGCCGCATCGCCTCGGCGACGAGCTGGCCGGAGGTGCGCGTCTCGGGCGGGGCGGAAGGCGGCAGTTCGGGCACGACCGAACGCTAGCGCCCTTTCGGCTCCGGCTCGCTCCTAGACGCCCGCCTCGCGAACCGCGCGGGTGACGGAGGGATCGACGGACGAGACGGGCGCTTCCCGCCCGACCCACGGCGCGATCCCGAAGTAGCCGCCCGCGATCTTCTCGGCCGTGCGGGTCGCGAGGGCCTGCGTCGTCAGCGTCGGATTCGGCCCTCCCAGGGAGTTCGGCAGCGCCGAGTTGTCGGCCACGAAGAGGCGGTTGACCCAGCGCGCCTCCGCGTTCGCGTCGAGCACCGAGTCGGCGTCGCCCGCGCCCATCCTCGCGGTCCCGTGGATGTGGAGGAGCACCGGAGCCCACCGCAGCCGCAGCACGTCCCGGGCCCCGGCCGCCCGCAGGAGCTCCATCGCCTTCCCCACGAGGAACTCGCGGTTCCGCACCGTCCGCGGCGTCCGGTTCCGGTAGGGAAGCTCGACCCGGGCGACCGGGCCGTGCGCGTCGGGCGCGACCGTCTCCGACAGGCGAACGCGGTAGTCGGCCTGCACGTCGTCGTCGGTGAGCACCGCGATCGCGAGCAGCCGGTCGATGTCCGACAGGTAGCTCTTGAGCCTGTTTCCGACCATGCCCGACGCGCCGCTCGCGAGGACCTGCGCCATCAGGGCCGGTGGCGTCCCGACCTGCTCGAAGCTCCCGAAGCCCGGGAAGTCGGCACGGGCGGCCGACGACGGCCCCTTGCTCGTGCCCGTGTAGGTCCGCATCCGGCCGACGACGACGTCGTGCCAGTGGTCGGTGAGGCCACGGCCGACCCAGTCGTTCGGGTTCGGGAGGCCGCTCGCGAGCCAGAGCCGCGGCGTCTCGATCGAGCCTGCCGCGAGCACCACGACCTGCGCCTCTTCCGTCGCCGTCGCGCCGGTCCGGGTCGAACGCCAAGAGACGCCGGTCGCACGCACGCTCCCGCCCTCGTCACGGGTGTGAACGCGGGTCGCGAACGCGTCTGTCGCGAGCGTGACCGCACGCCCGCGGGCCCAACGGTTCGCCGTCAGCGCCATCGGGAGGTAGCTCGCGTCAACCGAGCGCTTCGCTCGGAGATTCCGCGGCGAGCCGGGCGGTTCGATGCAGCCGAGCGGGCAGTAGCCGCAGAACGTGCAGCCCTGCGCCCTCGGGTAGACGAGCCGCTTCCGCTTGCTCGTCCGCCCCGCGGTTCCTCGCGGCTGCAGGATGGCGTTCTCCTGCGGCCGGAAGGCGTCACGCGTGATGTCCTTGGAGGTCTGGTGCGCCAGGCCGATCCGCTGGGCACCCCGGAAGAAGTGCCCCTCCTTCGTCCCCATCGCAGCCGTCTGCACGGGCAGTACGTGCTCGACCCACTCGTAGTACGGCACGAGCTCGCGATACCCGAACGGGAAGGCGTGGGCCGCGTCGTAGCGCGTGCGGTCGCCGGCGAAGTCGGCGAACACGCCGGGCATCGCCCGCGGCGAGTTCCCGAAGTAGTGGAGCGTCGAGCCGCCGCAGCCTGCCGTCTGCCAGATGTACGAGTACTGCGGAAGGTCACGTTGCCACGGCGACGGGGCCCGGGAGGAGGGGCCGAACCGCAGGACCCCCGTGGCCGGGTTTGCCGCCTTGCCCTCGAGGTGGCTCCACACCCGCTCCGGGTGCGGAAAGCGCGGGCCCGCCTCGAGGAGGAGCACGTCCAGGCCGTGCTCGGCGAGCTCCTTCGCCACCACGGCGCCGCCCCCGCCGGCGCCGACGACGATGACGTCACGCATCGGCCCGCCTCCGGCCGCGGAAGTACCCCTTGAGCTCGGGCCGGCCCTCTGCGATCCCGTCGTAGCCGGCGAGCCGCCAGCCGACGGGGCGGCTGCGAAGACGCCGGCGGCGGCGATCGAACGCGCCCGCCTCCGAGTAGCACGCGAAGGCGGCGAGGCCCGGAAGGTTGCCGCCGAGGAACCGGATGCCCTCCTCCGAACTGTTCGTGAGCGCTTCGAGAACCGCCCGCTTCTGGCGGAACGAGAGGTTCGCGAACCGCGAGCGGAACGGGCCCCGGCGCTGGGGGGAGAGGCCGTTCAGGAAGGCCGCGACGGTCGTGGAGAACGGCGGCCGGGAGGCGATGAAGGCATCGAGCGTCCGGATCAGGACGTCGGCTCCGCCTGCGTGCACGCCGCCGGGCGTCCGGCTTCGCTCGCCCTGCTGCCGCGAGTAGCGGTCAGGTCCGGGAACGACGTAGGCGACCAGCCCCTCGAAGGTCTGCCGGACGTCCGTCGGCGTCGCCGCAAGCGCCTCCTCCACGAAAGCGTCGAGCCGCGCGAGGTCCGGAAGCTGCGAGAGCAGCGCCGCCGCGCCGAGGAACCCGGCGCGCTCGAGCAGGTCACGGCGGGTGAGGTCAGCCTCGGCGATGAAGCGATGGTCTCATAGGATCGACGCCGTGGGCTACCGCCTGATCCGGCCGCAGGACCTCGAGTGGACGACCCGCCCCGCCGATCCGGGCGAGGCCGAGCGCCATGTCGCGGGACTGACCGACCTCGCCGGCTTCGCCCATGTGCGCGCGAACCTGTGGCGCTACGAGCCGGGCGCGAAGGGACGCCGGCACAAAGACATGCTCCAGGAGGAGACGTTCGTCGTCGTCCGCGGGACGCTGACGATGTACCTCGGCGAGCCGCCCGAGCGCCGGGAGGTCGGCCAGGGCGGCCTGATCCACGTCGAGTCGGGAACGCCGCTCCAAGTCGTGAACGAGAGCGACGAGGAACTGCTGCTCTACATCCACGGCGCGCCGCCCGAGCGCGGGCACGCCGAGTTCCTCGACTCGGCCGTCTAGGCTGCCGCAGGCTCGGCCGCCTCCGCCTTCACGAAGACCAACTCCCCGTCGTCGGCATCCACGCGCACCGTGTCGCCTTCGGCGAACTCGCCCTCCAGGAGCCGCAACGCGAGCGGGTTCTCGACGAGCCGCTGGAGCGCCCGCTTCAGCGGGCGGGCGCCGTACGTCGGGTCCCACCCGGCCTCGGCGACGAGCTCCTTCGCCTCGTCCGTGAGCACGAGCTCCAGGCCCCGCTCCGCGAGCCGGTCGCGCAGCCTCCGGAGCTGGAGCTCGACGATCTCTCCGAGCTGCTCGCGGGTCAGCGGCCGGAACTCGATGATCTCGTCGATCCGGTTGAGGAACTCGGGCCGGAAGACGTCGCGCATGGCCTCCGGCGAGCGAACGTTCGAGGTCATGATCACGACTGCGTTGCGGAAGTCAACGGTGCGGCCGTGCCCGTCCGTCAGGCGGCCGTCGTCGAGGATCTGCAGCAGGACGTCGAAGACCTCCATGTGCGCCTTCTCGATCTCGTCGAGGAGGACGACCGAGTACGGCCGGCGGCGCACGGCCTCGGTCAGCTGCCCGCCCTCGTCGTAGCCGACGTAGCCGGGCGGAGCTCCGATCAGGCGCGCCACCGTGTGGCGCTCCTGATACTCGGACATGTCCAGGCGGATCATGGCCCGCTCGTCGTCGAACATGAACTCGGCGAGCGCGCGGGCGAGCTCGGTCTTGCCGACGCCCGTCGGGCCGAGGAAGACGAACGAGCCGATCGGGCGGTTCGGGTCCTGCAGGCCCGAACGCGCGCGGCGGAGCGCATTCGAAACCGCCGAGACGGCCTCGTCCTGCCCGACGACGCGCTCGTGCAGCCGCTCCTCCATGTGGATGAGCTTCTCCGTCTCGCCCTCGACCAGCTTGTCGACCGGGATGCCCGTCCAGCGGGCCACGACCGCGGCGATGTCGTCGTCATCGACCTCCTCCTTCACCATCGGCGCGGCCTCGGGCTCCGACTCGCGCTCAGAGAGCTCCTTCTCGAGCGCGGGAAGCTCGCCGTAGCGGATCTCGGCGACGCGCTGGAGGTCGCCCGTGCGCTCCGCGCGCTCGGCCTCCATGCGCAGCTCGTCGATTGCCCGCTTGATCTCGGCGACCCGGGTCAGTGCCTCCTTCTCCCGCGTCCAGCGAGCGGCGAGCTCGTCGCGGGCCGCCTTCGCCTCCGCCAGCTCGCGCTCGACCGGCTCGCGCCGCTCCTCGGTCTCCTTGCCCATCGCGGCGAGCTCGATCTCGAGCTGGCGGACCCGGCGCTCGGCTTCGTCCAGCTCGACCGGAGAGGAGTCGATCTCCATCTTCAGCCGCGACGCGGCCTCGTCGACGAGGTCGATCGCCTTGTCGGGTAGGAAGCGGTCCGAGATGTAGCGGTCGGAGAGCACGGCGGCGGCGACGAGCGCCGAGTCGCGGATCTCGACGCCGTGGTGCGCCTCGTAGCGCTCCTTGAGCCCGCGGAGGATCGCGATCGTGTCCGAGACGGACGGCTCGCCGACGAAGATCGGCTGGAACCGCCGCTCGAGCGCCGCGTCCTTCTCGATGTGCTTGCGGTACTCGTCGAGCGTCGTCGCGCCGACGGCCCGCAGCTCGCCGCGGGCCAGCATCGGCTTGAGCAGGTTCGCGGCGTCGACGGCGCCCTCCGCGGCGCCCGCGCCGACGATGGTGTGGAGCTCGTCCATGAAGAGGACGATCTGGCCCTCGGAGCGCTGGATCTCCGTGAGGACGGCCTTCAGGCGCTCCTCGAACTCGCCGCGGTACTTCGAGCCGGCCAGCAGCGCGCCGATGTCGAGCGCGATGACACGACGGCCCTTGAGCGACTCGGGCACGTCGCCCGCCACGATGCGCTGCGCCAGCCCCTCGACGATGGCCGTCTTCCCGACCCCCGGGTCGCCGATCAGGACGGGGTTGTTCTTGGTCCGGCGCGAGAGCACCTGGATCACTCGCCTAATCTCTTCGTCGCGG
>DASTCG010000049.1:0-4685 GCA_035711385.1 Gaiellaceae bacterium | reverse complement strand
GAGCTCGGCGCCGAGGGCCTCCCGGAGCTCGACCTCGCCCTTCAGGCGCCGCCCGGGCGGGCTGTCGCGGGCGATCGCCGCGTCCTCGAGGTGCTCAGGGCGGATGCCGGCAACGATGCTCTTGCCGACGAACCGGGCGAGTCCCGGCCTCTCGGCGACGTTCTCGTCGTCCAGCTCGAGGCGCGTGTCGCCCAGCACCACGGTGAACCCGCTGCCGTCGCGCTCGAGCCGCGCCTCGACGAGGTTCATCGCCGGGGAGCCGATGAAACCGCCGACAAAGAGGTTGAGCGGCCGGTCGTAGAGCTCCTGCGGCGGCGCCACCTGCTGCAGCCGCCCCTTGCGCATGACCGCGACCCGGTCGCCCATCGTCATCGCCTCGACCTGGTCGTGCGTGACGTAGATCGTCGTCACGCCGATGTCGCGCTGGAGCTTCGAGATCTCGGCGCGCATCTGGACGCGCAGCTTCGCGTCGAGGTTCGAGAGCGGCTCGTCCATCAGGAACGCCGCCGGCTGACGGACGATCGCCCGCCCCATCGCGACCCGCTGCCGCTGACCGCCGGAAAGCGCACGCGGCTTGCGCTCGAGCAGCGCCTCGAGGTCGAGGATGCGGGCCGCCTCGCGCACGCGCCTGTCGATCTCCGGTTTCTTCTCCTTCCGGAGCCGGAGGCTGAACGCGATGTTGTCGTACACCGTCAGGTGCGGATAGAGCGCGTAGCTCTGGAAGACCATCGCGATGTCGCGGTCGCGCGAGGGAACCTCGTTCACGACTCGGTCGCCGATCTTGATCTCGCCCTCGGAGATCTCCTCGAGCCCCGCGACCATCCGCAGCGCGGTCGTCTTCCCGCAGCCCGAGGGGCCGACGAGGACCATGAACTCGCCGTCCCTGGCGCCCAGGGTCAGCTCCGAGACAGCGCGAGTCCCGTCCGGAAAGACTTTGGCGACGTCTTGGAAATTGACCTGGGCCACGACTTCGTGCGGGGCATCTTTATACCCTGGAAGCGGGTTCGGGCAACCTCGATCCGATCGAGCTCAGGCCCAGGGCGAGGACGAACGAGGCCGCGAAGCTCGGCAGCGACGCGCCGATCCCGAGATTCGGCTGTCCGGTCTCCTCGACCACGTCCACCCACCACGAGGGTCCGAGCGGCGGCTCGTGCAGCCAGTGGTAGAGCGCGAAGCCCAGGAGCCAGGCGAGGAGGAGCTCGGGTCGCCAGGCCGGCGCCTCGAAGATCTGGAAGCGCGTGTAGCGCGCGCCCGAGCGAAGCCAGTCCGCGAGCAGCACGCCGAAGAGCGGGACGAAGAAGGAGCCGAGGAGCAGCAGGAAGGATTCGTAGTTCCGCAGGTCGACGATCAGCGCACCGACGGTGGCGACGGCCGCCACGCCGACGATCAGCACCCGCTGTGGGACGTCGGAGAGCACGTTCTGGAGCGAGACGGCGGTCGAGTAGACGTTCGCGAACGCCTCGTCCGTCTCGTCCAGCGTGACGGCGAGGAGCGCGAGCGCGGCTGCCAGACCCGCGCCGGCGACGGCCGGCGGGATCTCGGTCGGGTCGCTGAGCCCGCGCCCGAGCACGATCAGGATCCCGAGCGCGAGCATCCAGGTGCCGCCGAGGAAGTAGCCGACCCCGACGCCCCAGAACGACGACCGCCGGCCGCGGGAGAAGCGGGTGTAGTCGGCGACGAGCGGGACCCAGGAGACGGTGATCGCGATCACGAGGTCGACGCCGAGCCAGAACGAGCCGCCCTGGCCGGGTGCGTCCCAGAGCGTGCTCAGATCAGCCTCGGACAGGGCCCACCAGCTCAGGTACACGAGCGAGGCCAGCACGATCCAGACGCCGAAGCGCCGGAGGATCCTCCGGACGAACCCGACGGGACCCATCAGCGCGAAGGCGGTGGCGAGGACTCCGAAGAGGATCGTCCAGACCGGCTTGGCGGCCACCCCGAGGAGCTCGTCGGAAAGAGCACTCGCGGCGGCCGCGATGATGATCAGCTCGAAGGTCGCCCAGCCGAGGCACTGCGCCGCGTTCAGCGCGGTCGGGATGTACGAGCCGCGCCGGCCGAGCGGCGCGCGCAGGAGCACCATCGACGGGACGCGCGCATCGGCGCCGATCAGCCCGGCGGCGCCGACCATCGCGTTCCCGATCGCGCCGCCGACGACGATCGCGAGCAGCGCATCCCGCAGCGTCAGTGACGGGACGAGCAGTGCGCCGATCACCAGCACGAGCAGCGACACGCCGAGGTTCCCCCAGAGGGTCAGCTGGTCGAACAGTCCGAGGACACGCAGCCGCTCCGGGACCGGCTCGATCCCCCACGAACGCCCCTGGTCCATCGAGCCGACACTACCGCGTCGGGCGCGATAGGCTCACTTAGGCAACGCCTATGCACACGACGCTTTCTCGACGAGAGTTCGCCGTCGGCGCCGTCGTCGTGGCGCTCGGGGGCTCGAACGCCCTCGCGGCGACGGAGGACGAGCTCGCATGGCTGCGGCTCGGCGCCTCGGCCGAGCTCGTTGCGGTGGCTTTCTGGGCTCGCGCGGCCCGTGCGCGGGTCCTGACGCGGCCGGAGCGGGGGCGTCTTCGCGAGGCGCTGGCGGCCGACAGGCGGCACTACGTGCTCCTCGCGGCTGCGATCGGGCCGGACGCTCCGACCGAGGCGGACTTCTCGATCGGCTTCCGACGGGGCACCTTCGCGTCGCGCGCCCGTCTGCTGGCAGTCGGCGGGCGGATCAAACAGGCGCTCGTCGGGCTCAACCTGGGCGCGGCCGCGGCGATCTCGGAAGCTTCGCTTCGCGCGCTGGCGGCGCGGATCGCGGCGAGCGAGTCGGCGCAGCTCTCGTACCTGAGCTCGCTCGGGGGAGGGGCGGTCCTCGGCGCCGCGCTTCCGGCGGTGCTGGACATCGAGCGGGCGACGGAGGAGCTCGGATCGTACTGGGGGTGACCGCGTGAACGACAGGGACGTGTACACAGCTTCGGAGGCGGCCCGGGCGCTGGGCATCAGCCTCGACACGCTGCGGCGCTGGGACCGAAGCGGGCGGATCAGGACGCGCCGCGACTCCGCCAACAGGAGGCTGGTTCCTGCGCGGGAGGTCGCTCGGCTGAAAGGCACCGAGGCGGCGGAGCTGAGCGCGAGGAACCGCTTCCGCGGAGTCGTCCGGGAGGTCAAGAAGGACGGCCTGCTCGCTCAGGTCGAGCTCGACGTCACGGAGCCGACGAGGATCCTGGCGATCATCACGCGGGAGGCCGTCGAGGAGCTCGGCCTCCGAAAAGGCGCTCCCGCGACTGCGCTCGTCAAGGCCACGTCGGTGATGGTGAGAGGGGACTGACGGTGCGACGGACGGCAGCCCTGCTGGGAGCGGTGCTCGTCGTTGCGCTCCCGCAGCTCGCTCAGGCGAGCCCGAGCGCGACGCCGCGGTTGACGATCCTCGCGGCCGCCTCGCTGACCGAGGTCTTCCCGCGGATCGATCGCCGTCCGGCGTACAGTTTCGCCGGCTCGAACCAGCTCGCACTCCAGATCCGCCAGGGAGCGCCGGCAGATGTCTTCGCCTCGGCGGCGCCGAACTTCACCCAGGATCTCTACCGGGAGCGTCGCGTCGAGAAGCCGCGGACGTTCGCGTCGAACAAGCTCGTGCTCGCGATCCCACGCTCCAATCCGGCCGGCTTACGGAGCGTGTTCGACCTGAGGCGGAAGAGCGTCAAGCTCGTGATCGGGACTGCGCGCGTCCCGATCGGTGCGTACACGCGCCAGGTTCTCCGGAATCTCGGGATGACGAGCGTCCTCTCGAAAGTCGTCAGCGAGGAGCCGGACGTCAAGAGCATCGTCGGCAAGGTCGCGCTCGGCGAGGCCGACGCTGGCTTCGTCTACCGCACCGACGTCCAGCCGGTCCGCGACCGCGTCACCGCGATCGCGATCCCGGCCTGGGCGCAGCCGAAGGTGCGGTACGAGATCGCCGTCGTCAGCTCGAGCCGAAACAAGGCCGCGGCGCGAGCTTGGGTGCGGACGATCCTCACGAACGCGCGCGCGAGGCGGCTGCTGCGACGCGCCGGCTTCGGGCTCCGGTGACCTCCGCGCGGCGCTCGGCCTTCACCCTCCTGCTGGGGCTCGCCGTCGCCCTGGCGGTTGCGTTCCTGCTGCTCCCTATCGTCGCCATCTTCTGGGAGGTCGGCCTCCGTGGCCTCGCGGACGGCGTCCGGAGCGACGTCGCGAAGGACGCGTTTCGCGTCACGCTGAAGACGAACGCGATCGCGATGCTCCTGATCCTGGGCGTCGGCACCCCTGCCGCCTACTTCCTCGCCACGCGCCGCTTCCGCGGCCGCGCGCTCGTCGTGACGATCCTCGAGCTACCGCTCGTCCTGCCGCCGGCCGTCGCGGGCATCGGCCTGCTCGCCGCGTTCGGGCGGCTGGGCCTCCTGGGCGGCCAGCTCGAGGAGCTCGGGATCACGATCGGCTTCACGCAGACCGCGGTCGTGTTCGCGATCGTGTTCGTCGCCAGCCCGTTCTACGTGCGACAGGCGATCGCGGCTTTCGAGGCCGTCGACCGGACGATGCTGGACGCATCGCGCACACTGGGCGCCGGCCCGGCGAAGACGTTCTGGCGCGTCGCCCTCCCGCTCGCCGGCGGCGGGCTCAGTGCCGGCGCGGCCGTCGCGCTCGCGCGCGGGCTCGGCGAGTTCGGCGCCACGATCATGTTC
>DASTCG010000048.1:0-13678 GCA_035711385.1 Gaiellaceae bacterium | reverse complement strand
GTAGCCGGCGACGAAATCCATCGCCTCGTCCGGCGAGAACCACTTTCCGGCCTTCCCGATCACGACGGCGAGCTCGAGCTCGTAGTCGAGCTCCTCCGTGAGGTGCTCGGGGTACACGACGGGCTCGTCGGGCCCGACGATTGCGTCGACGTTCTGGAAGAACACGATCCATGGCGCGATCGCATGCGACCAGCCGACCCGCTTCGACTCCTCCTCGTGCTCACGGAAGTTGCCTGCCGTGTGGAAGAACTTCCTCGGGCTGATCGGCGCCTCGAGATCGGCGCGTTCCAGCGGCGTCCGTTCGTCGGTGTCGTCCGCTCCGTCCCGCTCGAAGTACGTCCGCATGTCGGGGACGTCGAGCCGGACGATCTCCTCGCGATCGACGCGACCGACCTTGCCGCCGTCGTACGTGACGAGCTTCATCCGCAGATCGTCCGCGCCGCGCGCGCATAGACCTCGGCCGTCTTCAGGAGGCCGCTGATCTCGAGGTTCTCGCCGAGCTCGGCGTCAGGGAGACCGGACGACGTTCCGTAGTTGATCGTCGCGATCCCGTAGCGGGAGAGGACCGAGGCGTCGGAGAACCACCGCGTGACGTCACGCTCGGGCGGCGATCCGAACACCGCCTCGTGCGCATCGGCAACCGCCTCCACGACCGGGCTCGACTCGTCCACCTCGGCGCCCGGAGCCGTGACGTAGACCTCGGCGTCCACACCTTCGAGCCCGCGCGCAAAGGCCAGCGTCCGCCGGCGCGCCTCCGCCATCGGGACGTCGGGCGGAACGCGGAGGTCGAGGAACAGGTCCGTCGCGTGCGGCGTCCGAGAGACGCGCCAGCCGAAGCCGCCCTGGATCGCGCCGACGTTCGCGACGCCCCGCACGTCGCCGTACGACATCTCTTCCTCCCACTCGGGCAGAAACGCGAGCACGGCATCGAGCACCCTGCGCATCTTCACGATCGAGTTCTCTTCGACGCGGCCCGACGAGAACGCGGTGTGGACGAACGGACCGTGCACCCGGAGCCGCACCCAGAGCGTTCCGAAGTGCGCGAGCACGAGCTTGTTCTCCGTCGGCTCGCCGAGGATGCACATGTCGGCTGCGCCGCCGTGGCCGACGAGGTGCCGGGAGCCGGCCGCGTAGCCCCGGTACTCCGGGCCTTGCGCCTCGCCCTGCTGGGTCTTTTCGATCTCGCCGCAGACTGCGGCGATCATCACGTCACCCTTCAGCCGGACGCCCTCCTCGATGAGGGACCGCACCGCCTCGACGTAGCACGCCAGTGCGCCCTTCATGTTCGAGATGCCGAGCCCGTAGATCCGTCCGTCGCGCTCGAAACCCTCGGGCCGGAAGCCGGCGATGTCCCGCAGCCACGGCTCCTCGCCCGAGTACGAGGTGTCGAGGTGGCCGTTGAACATCAGCGTCGGGCCGCCGCCCTCGCCGGGCCAGGTGCCGAGGACATTCGCCCGCCCTTCCTCGACCTGCTGCCACATCACCCCTAGGCCGAGCTCCTCCAACTCGCGCGCCATCACGCGCGCACATGCCTCTTCCGACCCCGTGTACGAGGGAGTCGAGACCAGGCGGAGCGCCAGATCGACCAGTCGCCGCTCGTGGATCACCGGAACCGCGGAAGCACCTTCTCGCCGAACATGCGGATCTGGTCGTGGCGCCGGTCGCCCCACAGCTCGAGCATCACGTGCGTGCACCCGGCGTCCCGATACGCCTCGATCGCCGCGATGCAGTCGGCGGGTGTTCCGGCGATCGGCTTGCACTTGTCGAGCAGCCGGTCGCTCACCTGCTCCTTGGCGGCGACGCGCCCGCCCCGCTCCATCGCCTCCGCGACGGGCCGGATCTCCTCCTGGTCGATGCCCGCCAGCTCGAGCAGCGTGTCGGCAGCGCCCTTGATGTTCTGGACCTTGTTCGCGAGGTACATGCCGGCAATCTCGCGGGCGCCGTCCCGACCCGCCTCACGCGTCTCGCCGATCGACGCGACGACCGTGCAGCCGATGTCGATGTCGCGGCGGACGTTGTCCCGCGTGTAGCGGACGAAGGCGGGGGTCGTGATCGACGGGGTCAGGCAGCCGTCGCCGATCTCACCGGCGAGCGCCTGCATCTTCGGCGCCGTCGCGGCCACGTAGACCGGGGGTACGTCCTTCGGCGTTCCCGCCGCGCCGTCCAGGGCGGGCACGTCCGCGCTCCAGGTGCCACCGTCGTACCGGAACGCGTCCCCGCCGAGCACGCCCCGCACGATCGTCACCGCGTCGCGCATCGGCCCGAGCGTGCGGTTCGTCTGCTGCATCGTGTTGTTCAGGAAGATCTTCGACGTCCCGAAACCGAGCAGGAACCGGCCGGGCCCCGCCACCTCCTGGACGACACGTGCGTCCATCGCGACCTGAACGGGATGCCGGGTGAACGGCGAGATGATTCCCCAGCCGATCGTGAGGCGCTTCGTCTCGCGCGCGATCAGCGCCGAGACGACCGTGGAGGACCGCGCCTCCATTCCATGCTTGCGCCACCAGGGATACGCCTCCGCGAGCCACACCGTGTCCATACCGGCCTCATCCATGACCCGTGCGGACTCGAGCATCTCCTCGAGGGGCTCCATCGTCAGCTGCATGACCCCGATCCGGAACGGCGGCGACATCGCAACCGATCCTCGCACAGAGGGCTCGAGCCGGACTCCGCTCGTCGGCGGACGACGTTGCGTCAGGCCCGCTCCGTAGTGCGAGAATCACACGGTGGAGCTCCCTGCCCTCCGCCTCCGCACAGCCATTCCTTCCACGAGATCGTCTACATCATCGATGGAGAAGGAATCCTCCACCTCGGCGGACAGGAGAGGGTGATCGGCCCGGGGTCGGCCGTGCGTCTCCCACCGCTCGCCGAGCACTGCTCGGAAAACACGGGACAGGGGTCTATGCGCGTACTTGGGGTCTTTCCACCCTCAGGCGATCCTGCCTCGAGGGACGAGTCAGAATGACGCTTTCTGCGGAAAAGAAGGAGGAAGGATGAAAAAGGCATTGATTCCGATTCTCTCGGCGCTGACGGCGCTCACGGCACTCGCCGTGGCGACCGGCACCGCCGGAGGATCGACGACGGCGGCGCAGTCGCCGACCGTCACGGACCGGGCGCTCGTCACCTGCGGCCGGACGAGAACGATCGGCGTCGCCGCGCCCATTACCGGGGCCGCTGCCTCGATCGGCTCGCAGCAGGGCAGATGGGCCCGCTACTGGGTCACGCGGTACAACGCCTCGCACCGGAAGACGAAGTTCCGCGTCGTCGTCGGCGACACGCAGTTGCCTGACACGGCACAGGCGATTCAGGTCGCCGAGCGACTCGCGTCCAACTCGCAGGTCCTCGGGGTCGTCGGCCCCGCCGGCAGCCAGGAGATCCAGGTCTCGACGGCTCCGCTCAAGAACGGCGGCCTCGGATTCGTTTCCGGCTCCGCAACGCGGACGAGCCTCACGACCGACGGCACCCGGCGCGGGTACTTCTTCCGCGTCGTTCCGAACGACGACCAGCAAGGCCCGCGCGTCGCGAACTACATCCGCGGCACGCTGCGCCACACGAGGGTCGCGATCGTGGACGCGCAGAACTCGTACAGCACCGGTCTCGCCGACACGGTGCAGCGGATCCTCCGCGCGCGGGGTGTCGACGTCCAGCGTGAGTCGGTGAACGAGGCCGACACGACTGACTTCTCGTCGCTCGCGGCACGGATTCCGGCGAACACGCAATCGGTCTACGTCCCCTGGCAGCTGGCTCCGAAGGCGCAGCTCTTCGGCCAGGCGCTTCGCTCCCAGGGAAAGCGGGCCGTCCTGTTCGGCTCGGACGGGCTGTTCGACCCGGACACCTTCAAGATCCCGGGCTCGTACGTCTCGTTCTTCCCGATCAGCCTGAGCAGCCCGATCATCGCCGCGTACCGGCGCGGCCCCGGTAAGGGCAAGAGCGAGCTCTTCGGCCTCCCGAGCTATCAGGCGGCCGACGTGGTCGGACGGGCCATCGACAAGGCGTGCGCCAACGGCACCGCGACGCGCGCCGAGGTCCGCAGGTTCATCAACCAGACGAACATCCCGAAGGCACAGTCGATCCTGGGCTTCCGCATCCGGTTCGTCCAGCGCCGCAGAGGCGTCCTGGGCCCCGGTGACATGGAGGCTCCGGCGAACTTCGGGATCTACCGGATCAACAACCGCGGCGTCTACGTCCGCGTTTCCTAACCCGAAGGACGGATGACAGAACGCGTGCGGCCCATCAACTCGATGGGCCGCACGCCGTTCTGAGACTCTTTTCGCCTCGTGCCCCTCCCGCTGGCCTTCAATGAAGAGCTGTTCATCCAGCTCCTCGTCAACGGCGTCACGCTGGGGAGCCTCTACGGACTCATCGCTCTGGGCTACTCGATGGTGTACGGGATCCTCAAGCTCCTGAACTTCGCCCACGGCGACGTCTACATGATCGGTGCCTTCGTCGGCTACGGCGTCCTGACGCTGCTCGGCGGTCCGCTGTCGCCCAACATCGCCATCGCGCCGCTGATCGTCCTGATGTTTCTTGCGGCGATGCTCGCATGTGGGCTGCTCGGTGTGGTGATCGAGCGGTTCGCGTACCGCCCGTTACGCGACGCGCCCCGAATCGCGCCGCTGATCAGCGCGTTGGGCGTGTCGTTCTTCCTGCAGAACAGCGCGCTGCTGCTCTTCGGCGCCCAGTTCCGGAGCTACGACTCCTTCGTGCTCGGCTCGAAGAACCCCGAGTTCTTCGAGCCGGGGCCGCTGACCGATCCGGTCTTCGTGGTCAAGCACGTGAACATCCAGCTGATCCAGGTCATCGTCCTCGCGACGACGGCCGGGCTGATGGTCGCGCTCACGGTCCTCGTCGCGAAGACGCAGACCGGGAAGGCGATGCGGGCGACCTCGTACGACCGTGAGGCGGCCGCCATGATGGGGATCGACACCGACCGCGTGATCGCGTCGACGTTCTTCATCGGCTCGCTGCTCGCAGGCGCGGCCGGGGTCATGTTCGGCCTTCTGTTCAGCCAGGTCTTCCATTTCATGGGCTTCCTGGCCGGCCTGAAGGGCTTCACCGCAGCTGTGGTCGGCGGCATCGGCAGCATCCCCGGCGCGATGCTCGGCGGCCTCGTCGTCGGCCTCGCCGAGTCGTTCGCCGCCGGTTACCTCGGCGGCCGCTGGTCGGATCTGACCGTCTTCGGGATCCTGATCCTCGTCCTCCTCATCCGCCCGAGCGGGCTACTCGGCACGCGGGCGATCCAGAAGGTCTGATGAACACCGGCGGCGACATCCCCGAGGTCCCGGGCCGGCCGGACGAGCGCGAGCCCACGCGCGTCGGCGTGGACGAGTGGGTCGCGAGCGTCGAGGACCGGCGCGAGCACGGCCGGGGGATCACCGCTCTCGCGCGAAGGATCGACGCCGTCGTCCCACCCTGGGCTCGCCTCGCGGTCTTCGCGGGAATTGCAGCGACGCTGCCGTTCTGGATGGACCGGGGCGAGCTCTTCGCCTACGGGATCTTCACCCTGATCTACATCCTGCTCGGCCTCGGCCTGAACATCGTCGTCGGCTACGCGGGGCTGCTCGACCTCGGGTACGTGGCGTTCTTCGGCTTCGGCGCCTACTTCTACGCGCTCCTGTCCTCCGAGCACTACGGCATCCACTGGCCGTCGGCGATCTCGATCCCGATCGTCGTGGTCAGCACGGCGCTCCTCGGGCTCGTCCTCGGTGCTCCGTCCCGCCGACTGCTCGGGGACTACCTCGCGATCGTCACGCTCTTCTTCGGCCAGGCGTTCGTCGTATTCGTCAACGCGGCGAACCCGACCGTCCACGGCCAGGGCCTCACCGGTGGCCCGAACGGGATCGCGGACATCGACCCCAACGACCTCTTCGGCTACGACCTGACGACACGGAGGCAGCAGTACTACTTCATCCTCGGGGTCGTCGTCCTCGTCCTCATCGGGCTGTACTTCCTCAGCGAGTCGAGGACGGGACGGGCGTGGCGGGCATTGCGGGAGGACCCGCTCGCCGCGGAGGCGATGAGCATCCCTGTCAACCGCCTGAAGCTGATGGCGTTCGCGTTCGGCGCCGGGATCGCGGGCCTGGCGGGCTGCATGTTCGCCGCGGTGCTGACGGCCGTCACCTCCGGGAACTTCGCGCTGCCGATCCTGATCACGATCTACGCGGTCGTCATCCTCGGCGGCATCGGGAGTCTGACCGGCGTCGTGATCGGCGCCGTCGTGATCAACGTCTCCTTCCAGTTCCTCGCACCGGAGAACCCGCAGACGAGCGCGCGGATCCTCTTCTACGCCGTCATCGTGCTCCTGCTCGTGGCCGGCGTTCGCCCGTGGTGGCGGCTCGGAGTCGTACTGGGAGGGACGGTCGTGTTCGGCTTTGTCGCCCATGCGATCGCGGGGGCGATCTCAGCGTCCTGGACGGACGGGGTCGTGGTCGAGGGAGGCCGGCTCACGGGCGCGATCTCGGACTGGGTGATCATCCCGGCCGGCCACGAGCACTTCGCGAACGCCGCCTACATCACCCTTGTCGTCGCGATCCTGACGCTGACCCGGATCCACGGCTGGTGGCGAACCGTGCTGCTCCCGCCGACGCTGTACCTCGCGTCGATCGTCTGGGAGACGAGCTTCGTCGAGAACCCGGCGGTCGCGCGATGGATCCTCTTCGGCGCGCTGCTCGTGTTCCTGATGACTGTGCGGCCGCAGGGCCTGCTCGGAACACCGCGCGTGGAGATCGTCTGATGCCGGAGAAGGAGCCGCTCTTCGAGCTGCGCGACGTCACCAAGACGTTCGGCGGCCTCACCGTCGCCGACCGGCTCAACCTCCACGTCGACGAAGGCGAGATCGTCAGCCTCATCGGGCCGAACGGCGCTGGGAAGACGACCGTGTTCAACCTCGTCACCGGCCTCTACCGTCCCGACTCCGGCGAGATCCTCTTCGAGGGCCGCAACATCGTCGGGCTCGCGCCTCACAGGATCACGCAGCTCGGCATCGCCAGGACCTTCCAGACGCTCAGGCTCTTCCTGAACATGACCGTGAAGGAGAACGTCATGGCGGCCGCCTACGGACACACGCGCTCGACCGTCTTCGAAGCGATCTTCCGTCTGCCGCGGGCCCGCCGCGAGGAGCGCGAGATCTCACAGCTGGCCGACGAGAAGCTGGCGTTCTTCGGCCAGCGCCTCGCCGGCTACCGCCACCAGCAACAGGCGTACAACCTCTCGTACGCGAACAGGCGCCGTCTCGAGATCGCGCGCGCGATGGCGACGAACCCGCGCCTCTTGCTTCTCGACGAGCCGGCTGCCGGGATGAACCCGGCGGAGACGCTGGAGCTCACCGAGCTGATCGGACGACTGCGGAGCGAGGGCGGCTACACGGTCTTCGTGATCGAGCACGACATGCATGTCGTCGAGGGGATCTCCGATCGCGTCGTCGCGCTCGACCACGGCGTCAAGATCGCGGAGGGCTCGTACGAGCAGGTCGCGACCGACCCCCGAGTGATCGAGGCGTACCTCGGTCTGCAGGGAGCGGCATGACCCTGCTGCGCCTCCGGGACATCGACACGTACTACGGAGAGATCCACATCCTCCAGCAACTCTCGCTCGAGGTCGGTCAAGGCGAGCTCGTCTGCCTCCTCGGCGGGAACGCTTCCGGCAAATCGACGACGCTGAAGACGATTCTGGGGCTCGTGCAGCCTCGCAACGGTTCGGTCGAGCTGGACGGCGAAGACGTCACCGGCAAGACGACGAGCTACCGGATCGCGCACGGAATGGCGATCGTCCCGGAGAACCGGAGGTTGTTCGCGCCGATGACCGTGTTCGAGAACCTCCAGATGGGGGCTTACCTCCGGAAGGGCGGCTTCGACGAGCAGCTCGAGCGCGTCTTCAACCTCTTCCCGATCCTGAAGGACCGCCGAAAGCAGCTCGCGGGGACGCTGTCCGGCGGCGAGCAGCAGATGGTCGCGATGGGCCGAGCGCTGATGTCCGAGCCGAAGCTGCTCTTGATGGACGAGCCGTCGATGGGACTGGCCCCGATCCTCGTCGAGCGGAACTTCGAGATCATCCAGCAGGTGCACGAGGCCGGGGTCGCCGTCCTGGTGGTCGAGCAGAACGCGAACGTCTCGCTCTCCATCGCCGACCGGGGTTACGTCCTGCAGACGGGCCGGATCGTCCTCGCCGATTCGGCCAAGGCGCTGCTGGAGCACGAGGATCTCAAGAAGGCCTACCTTGGCCGTTGACACGCTGCCGAGCCTGGTCCGCAACCGCTTTCCGATCTTCGATCGCCTGGTCTACATCAACAGCTGCTCCCAAGGCGCCCTCTCGGACGCCGTGCGCGACTCGTACCAGCAGTACCTGCGGGACTGGGACGAGAAGGGGGCTCCGTGGGAGTACTGGGTCGAGCGCAGCGAGGCGGCGCGGGCGGCGTTCGCCGGGCTCGTGAACGCTGACCCGGACGAGATCGCGGTCACGACATCGCTCTCCGCCGGAGTCGCGTCACTTGCGAGCGGGCTTCGCTATGCGAGCCGGTCGAAGGTGGTGCTGACCGACCTCGACTTCCCGACCATCGGACAGATCTGGCATGCGCAGGAGGCGCGGGGCGCCCGCGTCGTGCACGTTTCCGTCGGGTCGGGCGGCGCCATGCCCCTTGAGCATTTCGACGCCGTGATCGACGAGGACACGGCGCTCGTCTCGATCCCGCACGTCTCGTATCGGACGGGCGCGATGACCGACGTCGACGGCGTCGTCGAGCTCGCGCACGAGCGCGGTGCGCTCGTCCTGCTCGACGCCTACCAGACCGCCGGATCGATGCCCCTGGACGTCAAGGAGCTCGACGTGGACTTCCTCGGCGCCGGCGTCTTGAAGTACCTCCTCGCCTCGGCCGGGCTCGCGTTCTTCTACTGCCGGCGCGAGCTCTTCGAGAAGGCCTGGCCGACGGCAACCGGCTGGTTCGCCGACGAGGACATCTTCGCGATGGACGTCCACGACTATTCGCCCTCCCCCACGGCGCGCCGGTTCCAGTCCGGGACGCCGCCGATCCCGTCGATCTACGCGGGGATCGCGGGAATCGAACTCATGCAGGAGATCGGGATCGCGGAGACGCGCGACCACGTCCAGCGGCTGAACGACCGCCTGATCGCCGGCGTCGACGAGCTCGGCGGGACACTCGCGACCCCGCGGGACCGCAACGAGCATGGCGCGTTGATCTGCATCCGCTCGACCGACGTGAACGCCCTGGTCGCGGCGCTCGACCGCCGAGGAATCGTCACTTCGGAGCGCGACGGCAACCTGCGCGTCTCCGGGCATGCGTACAACACCGAGGAGGACATCGACGCCGTCCTCGACGCTCTGCGCGAGAACCGCGCGCTGCTCGCCTAGGCGGGCGTCTCGCCGGCCAGGATCTGCGAGAGCACAGTGAAGTCGATGTTCCCGCCGGAGACGATGCAGACGATCTTGCCCTCGCCGGCCCGCCCGGAGAGCGCCACCGCCGTCGCCAGCGCGCCCGCTCCCTCGGCGATCAGCCGGGAGCGCTCGGCGAGCAGCCGGATGGCGGCCGCGACCTCGTCGAGCGAGACGGAGTGGGCGCCGTCGATGAGCGGCTCCACGAGGCCCCACATCTTCGGCAGCAGCGCCTTCGCACCGGCGCCGTCGACGAACGACTGCCTGTACTCGATCGCCGTCGGCGTCCCTGCCTGGAGCGTGGCGTTCAGTGGCGCCGCCGTATCCTGCTCGACCGCGTAGACCCTCGTCTCGGGCCGCTCCTGCTTGATCGCGCTGGCGATTCCGGTCGTGAGCCCGCCGCCGCCGAACGGGATCAGCACGGCATGCGGGTCCGGCAGGTCCTCGAGGATCTCGAGCCCGATCGTGCCGTTTCCCGCCATGACCTGCTCGTTCTCGACCGGGTGGAGGAAGAGCCCGTCGACGCCGTCGATGCGGGACTGCTCCATCGCCGTCCACCAGTCGTCGAATGGCGCCTTGAGCACCCTGGCGCCGAGGCGCTCCATCGCCCTGACCTTCGTCTCCGGCGCATAGTCCGGCACGATCACCGTGCAGGGCACCCCGAGCTCGCGGGCCGCCCAGGCGACGCCCTGGCCCATGTTCCCGGCGCTCGCCGTGGAGAGGCCCCGCGCCGTCTCCGTCGGGTCGGCGCGGCGCGCGGCGTTGTACGCCCCGCGGAGCTTGAACGACCCGATCGGCTGGATGTTTTCGAGCTTGAGGTAGATCTCGGCCGGCGACTCGGGCGCATGGAGCCTCACGAGCGGTGTGCGGACGGCGGTCCCCGCGATCGTCTCGCGCGCCGCGCGGATGTCCTCGAGCGGGATCAGAACTCGACCTCGGCGCCGACGCCCTGCTCCCGCGCTCGGCGGACGACGTACTCCGCCGCCGCGAGGTCCTCGACGGCAAGGCCCAGGGATCGGAAGACCGTGAGCTCTTCCGGCGACTGACGGCCCGGCGCCGCGCCGATCAGAATCTCGCCAATCTCACCCCGGATGTGGTTCGGCGCGATCGCGCCCGCCTCGAGTGCGTCGCGATAGTCGAAGGCCTCGTTCTCGGCCGACTCTCGGCGGTCGACGTAAAACGCCGAGTCCGCCACCGTCGCGACATCGAGCTCGCGCATCCTCGGGGGCCGGCCGCCGACGACGTTGACGTGGGCGCCTTCCTCGAGCCAGCCACGCTGGAGCACCGGTTCCACCGAGCTCGTCGCCGTGACGACGACGTCCGCGCCGCGCACGGCCTCCGCCGCGCTGCCGACGGCCTCGGCCCCCGTCTCCACCGCAAGCGCCTCGGCGTGCGCGAGCGTCGGACTGAAGATCCGGATGCGTTCGAAGTCCCGCACCAGCCGCAGCGCCTCGACGTGGGAGCGCGCCTGCACGCCGGCGCCGAGGATTCCGAGCTCCTTGGCGTCCTCCCGCGCGAGGAGGCGGGTCGCAACCGCCGAGACCGCGGCGGTGCGGATCGCCGTGATCGCGGAGGCGTTCATCAAGGCTCGGGTCTCGCCGGTCTCGCCGTCGAAGAGCGTCACCGTCCCCTGGTGCGCGTCGAGGCCGCGCCGGGGGTTCTCGGGGAAGACGCAGACGGTCTTCAGCGAGTACAGCGGCGTGGTTCCGCTGCGGTGTGCCGGCATCAAACCGAGGAACGTGTCCTCCCCCTTCGGTTGCACGACGACCCGCAGCGGAACATCCACCTCGCCGCGGGCGAGCGAGGCGAGCGCCTCGGCCATCGCCTCGATGCAGCCACCCATGTCGAGAAGCTGCTCGACCTCGCGTTGGTTGAGCACGAGCAGGCTCATGGAAAGAGCGACGCTAGTTCATCGCGCTCGGCCGCGGACAGGTGCAGGTCGAGCGCGGCGAGCGCGGGATCGAGATGGTCCGGGCATCTGGGGCCCACGACGACGTCCACGACACGGGCGTCGGAAAGGAGCCAGGCAAAGGCGAGGGTGGGCATGTCCACGCCGCGCCGGCTTGCCGCTTCCTCGAATCTCTCGAGCCCGTCGTAGACGGCGTCGTCGTCGAGGTGCCGGTACGGCTCCGGTCGAAGCGTCATGCGCGAGCCGGCCGGAAGCGGCTTCCCGCGACGGTACTTCCCGGCGAGCCAGCCGCCGGCGAGCGGACCGAACACGGTGAAGGCAATGCCGCGCTCGACGCAGAACGGCAGGACCTCGGCCTCCGGCTCCCGCTCGAGCAGCGAGTAGGAGTTCTGGACGACCGCGACCGGCGCGACGTCGGTCGCACGCTCGACCCAGGCGCGATCGACGTTGCTCGCGCCGATCCGACCGACCTTGCCGACCTCGACCAGCTCGGCCATGGCCTGCATCGTCTCCTCCACCGGCGTCTCCTCGTCGGGCTCGTGAACCATGTACGTCTCCACGCGCTCGACGCCGAGGCGCTCGAGGCTGCCCTCGATCTGCCGCCGGATGCGGTCGGGCGCGAGGCCTCGGTCCGCCGGATCCCCGACCGTCGAGTGGAAGACCTTCGTCGTGAGCTCCGGACGATGGCCCCGAGCAGCGATCCATTCCCCGATCCATGTCTCGCTGCGGCCGCCGCCGTACGCGTCCGCGGTGTCGAAGGCGGTCAGGCCGGCCGCCCACGCCGCATCCATCAGCTCGAAGGCGTCCTCGCGAGCCTCTCCCTGCCCGAAGAACGCCGGCGCAGAGCCGATCCCGCCGAAGTTGCCGCACCCGAGGGTGATCCTCGGGCTCACTGCTCCGCCTTGTACGACTCCTCTTCCAGGGGACTCAGCCCTTCTTCGGCGCCCTTGGTCGAGGCGCCCCCCACCGTTGCCACTTGCTTGTCGAGCGCCGTCAAGACGAGCTGCACCTGCTGGTTGACGATGGGCTGGAGCACCCGTTGCCCCATGCTGCCGACGGGCCCGGCGATGCGCACGTCGGCCTCCCACGCCATCGCCGTGCCGCTGTTCTGATCCGCGAGGTTGAACTGCGTCACGAGGTTCATCAGTGCGCCGACCCCGGTTCCCTTCGCCTGCAGCCGGGAGTACTCCGGCGGCCGTTCCTCGAGCTTCTCGAACTTGATCGACATCTTCAGCGACCCGAGGCCGAGCGGGATCTTGACGTTCGCCTTCCACCGGCGGTCGTCCTCGACCTCGAAGCTCTCGACGTGCGGCATGAGCTTCGCCATCTGAGCGGGGTCCTGGAGCACTCCCCAGACCGTTCCGCGCGGCGCGTCGAACCGCCGCTCACCCTGAAGCTTCACCGCTCCTCGACTTCGACCAGCCGCCGACTCTCCTCGGGATGTTGCAGCAGCTCCCAGACCCGTTGGTAGGGGTTCGAGCTGTCGGAGACGATCGGCTTCCCCGAGTCCTGCAGTGCGTTCTGCAGCGCCGCGGCGACGGCGCTCAGACCGGCCCCACCGCCCTCCCCCATTCCCTTCGCGCCGAGCGGCGTGAACGGCGACGGCGACTCGACCGAGGCGGTCTTCAGCGGCGGCATGTCGAGCGCATGGGGGACGTGGTAGTCGTAGAAGTTCGGCGTCAGCAGGTTGCCGTCCTCGTCGTACGTGAAGGCCTCGTGCGTCACGGCTCCGATCGACTGGGCGGTCGCCCCCTGCACCTGGCCCTCGACGATCTGCGGGTTGATCCGGATCCCGCAGTCGTCGACGGCGCCGTAGTCGACGATCTCGTAGACGCCCGTCTCGGGATCCACCTCGACGACGCACGCGTGGATCTGGTTGGCGTACGTCAGCGTCAGATTCCCGAACTTCCGCTCCTTGTCGGGAACCGTGTGCGGAGGGACGTAGACGTAGCGGCAGTTGAGCGTGATCTCGCGCAGCTCCATGGGCAGGACGGCGTTGTTCGCGTTGACGATCGCGCCGCAGGCCATGAAGGGCAGCGCGGCCTCCGGGTTGTCCTTGCGCTTGACGAAGCCGCCCTCGAGCTCGACCTCGTCGGTCGATTCGGCGCCGAGCACCGCCGCGCCGATCTGGAGGATCTCGTTCGCAAGCCGCTCGGTCGCGCCCTTGACCGCGCCCAACCCGGTGACCGCGAACTGGCTCGCGTAGGTGCCGGAGAAGCCGGCGTGCGCGTTCCAGTAGCTGTCGTGCCCCGCCCGCACGGTCACGTCGTCGGGCGAGATCTTGAGGATGTCCGCGATCACCTGGGCGGCGGTCGTCTCGTGGCTCTGGCCCTGCGGTGTCGTCCCGAGGGTCGCGACGACCTCGCCGAAGATGTCCAGCTTCAC
>DASTCG010000047.1:0-4482 GCA_035711385.1 Gaiellaceae bacterium | reverse complement strand
AAGCCCGCTGTTGCTCACCGTCTTCGCTCTTTCGGCCTTCGCCGGGTTCGCGGTTCGGCGCCTGCCGGCGATCTCGCTCGCCTTCGTCGCTGTCGCCGCTCTGGCCGTCTGGACAGGTCGGATCGACGAGGACAATCCGCTTCCCACGGTGGTCGGCGGGGTTCTCATCGGCGTCGCTCTTGGGCGAGCGGCGACGGCGATCGCCACGGTGCCGAGTGACGCCCCCGCAACGCGCTGGCCGCATTTGAAACGAGTTCTGCGGGGGGTCATCACCAAGCAGACCTTCGAAGCCGTCGACGAACTCCTGGACCGGCTCCGCTTTCGGATCGACACGCTGCCGAACGGGCTCTACCAGCCCATTCCCGGCCTCTCCGCACGCGCCGCGCGCGGGAGCGGATCCGAGTCGCGGTGGCTGGCGATCCTCCCAGTCGTGGAGGCCCACGGCGTTGCCAACGCCGTAGATGTCGGCGCCTGCGAGGGCTACTTCTCCCTGAAGCTCGCCGAGGCGGGGATACCGACGATCGCCGTGGAGAGCCAGCCGAGCAACTACCGGACTGCGCTCTATGCCGTGAAGCGCAGCGGCAGGCGCGATGTCGGCGTCCTCGCTCTCCAGATCACGCCGGAGAATGCCACGACGCTTCCGTCAGCCGATTGCGTCCTCTGCCTCTCCGTCTGGCACCACTTCGTGCGGGCGCACGGGCTCGCTGACGCCACAGCCATGCTCGCCGAGATCTGGCAGCACACGCGGAAGGTGATGATCTTCGACACCGGCGAGGTCGAGATGACGTCCGACTACAACCTCCCGCCGATGACTCCGGACGCACGCACGTGGCTCGGCGAGTACCTGAGCTCGACCTGTACCGGCTCCCGCGTGCAGCACCTCGGCGTTCACCGCGCGTTCAGTCCGGGCGGCGCCCCGTGCGATCGCAACCTGTTCGCCGTGATCCGGACTGAAGGGCCCGGCCTCGACGACGGGACCGTCACTCGGCGCTAGAGGCCGCCCACAGGTTGATCCCGCTCTCGGTCGCGTAGCGATCGATCTCGGCGAGCTCGTCGTCGCTGAGCTCGAGCCGCTCCAGCGCCGCGACGGTCTCCTCCAGCTGGGCGACGCTGCTCGCACCGACGAGGGCCGAGGTCACCCGCGCGTCGCGAAGCGCCCAGGCGATCGCCAGCTGCGCGAGGGACTGTCCGCGCCGCTGCGCGATCTCGTTCAGCCCCCGGATCTTGTCGAGCGTCTCGTCGGTGATCAGATCGGGCGAAAGCGTGGCGTCCTGGGTCGCCCGCGACCCTTCGGGAATGCCGTCGAGATACTTGTCGGTGAGCATCCCCTGCGCGAGCGGCGAGAAGACGATGCATCCGATCCCGAGCTCGCCGAGGACGTCGAGCAGGTCCGGCTCGATCCAGCGATTCAACATCGAGTAGGACGGCTGGTGGATGACGAACGGCGTGCCGAGGTCGCGGAGGATCGCCGCCGCCTCGACCGTCTTCGCTGCCGAGTAGGACGAGATTCCCACGTACAGCGCCTTGCCCTGCCGGACGGCCGTGTCGAGCGCGGCCATGGTCTCCTCGACCGGTGTCTCGGGGTCGAACCGGTGGGAGTAGAAGATGTCGACGTACTCGAGACCCATCCGACCCAGGCTCTGGTCGAGGCTCGCAAGCAGGTACTTCCGCGACCCCCATTCGCCGTAGGGGCCCGGCCACATGTCGTAGCCCGCCTTCGTCGAGATGATCAGCTCGTCACGGAACGGGCGAAAGTCGGCGGCGAAGAGCCGGCCGAAGTTCTGCTCCGCGGAGCCGTACGGCGGCCCGTAATTGTTGGCGAGGTCGAAGTGGGTGATGCCGAGGTCGAAGGCGCGGCGCAGGATCGCGCGCTGGATCTCGAGGGGGCGGTCGTCGCCGAAGTTGTTCCACAGGCCGAACGAGATCGCGGGCAGCAAGAGCCCACTTCGCCCAGACCGCCGGTACTGGATGCGGTCGTACCGATCGGACGCGGGGACGTAGGTCACGCCGCCGAACGGTAGAGCGACTCGATCGCGTGTGCCTGGGCGACGGCGTCCTCCCGGCCGAGAAGGAGCTCCGACTCGCCGCGGATCGCGCCGCTGACGTTCTCCAGCTCGAGCCTGTACGAGTCGACGTGGTCGACCGCGATGTGCTCGACCTCGCCGTCGCGCCTGAGCTCGAAGCCCGGCTCCCGGATCACGAACGGGTTCAGCACGAAGAGCCTGCCCTCCTCTCCGAGCACCTCGAGCTCGGACCGCCGCGGGACGACGAAACCGCAGTCGAAGTGTGAGACGACGTCGTCGGCGTGGGTCATGACCGCGGCGAAGACGACGTCGACGCCGGTCGGCCCGACGAACTGCCTGGCCGACGCGCTGAGCGGCTCCCCGGCGAGAAAACGGATCGCGTTCACGCAGTAGCAGCCGACGTCCATCATCGCCCCGCCGTCGAGTTCGGGGTCGAAGCGGGCATCCTCCGGACTCCGCTCCGTCGCGAGGGGAAAGCTGAAGGCAGCCCGGACGAGCCGTAGACGGCCCACCGCCCCGTCGGCGAGGAGCCGGGCGAGCGTCGCCGTCTGCGGGTGGTGACGCCACATGAAGCCCTCGGACAGCACGAGCCCCCCGCGGTCGGCGAGATCGAAGGCCGCCTCGACGTCGGCCGCACGACGCGAGAACGGCTTCTCGCAGAGGACGTGCTTGCCCGCCTCGAGCGCCCGCATCGTCCACTCGACGTGGAGCCCGTTCGGCAGCGAGACGTAGACGGCCTCGACATCCGCGTCGCCGAGCAGGGCGTCGTAGCCGCCGTACCCCCGCTCGATCCCGTGCTCGGCCGCGTACGCCTCGGCTCTCGCGGCATCGCGGCTCGCGACTGCGATCACCTCCGCCGCATCCGTCTCCCGCGCCGCCGAGATGATCGAGCGGTTGATCGGCGCCGTCGAGAGCAAGCCCCAGGCGACCGTCATTCGCTCGGCTCGTCGGTCGTCATCGACTGCTCGAGCTCGCCCGCGGTCGCGCCGGTCATGATCGCGACGGCCTGCGGCATCGTGTGCGACTGGGGCGTCACGACGGCCACGCGCTTGCCGAGCCGCATGATCAGGATCCGGTCCGCGAGCTCGAACACGTGCGGCATGTCGTGGCTGATGATGATCACGGGTAGGCCGCTCGCCCGAACGCGCCGGATCAGCTCGAGCACCTGGCGCGTCTCCTTCACGCCGAGTGCCGCCGTGGGCTCGTCCATGATCGCGACCCTCCGCGCCCACTTCGCCGCCCGGGCGACCGCGACGCCCTGACGCTGGCCGCCCGAAAGGTTCTCGACCGGCTGGGTGATCGACTGGACGCCGATCTTCAGCTCCTCGAAGTGCTTTGCCGCCTCCCGGCGCATCCGCCGCTTGTCCATCATCCGGAGCACGGCGCCGAAGGGCCCCGGCCACCGCACCTCCCGGCCGAGGAAGATGTTGGCGGCGATGTCGAGCGACGGAGCTACCGCCAGGTCCTGGTAGACGGTCTCGATCCCGGCTCGGCGGGCGTCGCTCGGAGTGCGGAAGTGGACGCGCTTGCCGTCGAGGCTGATGTCGCCGTCGTCGGGCTGGAGCGCCCCGGAGAGCGCCTTGATCAGCGTCGACTTGCCGGCGCCGTTGTCGCCGATGATCGCCACGATCTCGTCGGGGTAGAGCTCGAAGTCGGCTCCGTCGAGCGCGGTGACGTGACCGAAGCGCTTCACGAGGCCGTGCGCCTCGAGGATGGGTTTCCGCTCGTTCACACCTGCCTCCGGTGCGTGAGCTGATCGACCGACACCGCCAGGATGATCAGGATGCCGGTGACAAAGTACTGCCAGACGACCTCGACGCCGATGAGGGTCAGGCCGTTCCGGAAGACGCCCACGACGATCGCCCCGATCAGCGTCCCGATCACGCTACCCCGGCCGCCGAACAGGCTGGTACCGCCGAGGACGACGGCGGTGATGGCATCCAGGTTCTCGGTCGTCTGGCCGGCATTCGGGTCACCGAGCTCCGTTCGGGCGACGAGCAGCATCCCGGCGATCCCGTAGGTGAGCCCGGCGAACACGTAGACGCTCAGCAGGACCCGGTTGACTCTGATGCCCATCAGCCGCGAGGCCTCGAGGTCGTCTCCGACCGCGTAGACGTGCCGGCCCCAGGCGGTCTGGGTCAGCGCGAACCAGGCGATCCCGAACAGGACGAACATCAGGACGACGCCGTAGGTGATGTCGGTGTTGCCGATCGCGAACGTCCGGCCGAAGAAGAGCAGCTCGCTCGGGAGCTCCGAGTAGGTCTCGTCGTTCGAGTAGACGTGGGTTAAGGCGAACGCGATGTTGAGCGTGGCGAGCGTGACGATGAACGCAGGGAGCTTGATCCCCGCGACGAGGCCCCCGTTCAGGAAGCCGAAGGCCACGCAGGCCGCGATGCCGAGCGCGATCGCGAGCAGCGGGTTGACGCCGTTCACGATCGCCAGCTTCGTCATCACGATC